>NZ_JBJHAG010000006.1:0-149769 GCF_054050925.1 Modestobacter sp. SYSU DS0657
CAGGGGGTGGGGCTCAGGGGGTGGGGCTCGGCGGTGTGGCGGGCGGGTGGGGCGCAGTGGGGGCGGTGGAGCGGGGTGGAGCCCCGGTGGGGGCTTGGCGGGGGTCCACCCGGGCCCGCCGCCCCGCAGGGCCCGCCTGGCGCCGGGGAAGCGGTACCAGGTGGAGCCCTGCTGGGGCGGCTCGGGCGGGTGGTGCGGGACGTCGAGCCGGGGGGAAGTCGGCTCGCTGTCCGGGGGCCCGAGCCGGGAGGAAGCCGGCTCGGAACCCGGTGGGTCGAGCCGCGGGGAAGTCGGCTCGGCCCGGTGGGTGGGTCGGTGGTGCACGTCGGGGGGGTGCAGGTCGGTGGTGGGGCTGGTGGGGTGCTGACGGGCTCAGGAGAGGGTCGGCATCCCCTCGCTCTCCATGGCGGCGAAGACGGCTTCCTGCTCGGCCACGTAGGCGTCCCAGGTGGCGCTGTCCCAGATCTCGAACCGGGTGTCGACGCCGACGACCACGACGTCGCGGTCCAGGCCGGCGTACTCGCGGAGGCTGGCCGGGATGGTGATGCGGCCGGTCTTGTCCGCCTCCACCTCGACCATCGAGCCGAAGCTCATCCGGGCGTGCATGCGGGCGGCGTTGGTGTCGGCGGGGGCCATCGCCTTCAGCGCGGCGCTCTGCTCGGCGACCCGGGCCATGGTGAGGCCGTAGATGCAGCGCTCCTGGCCCTTCTTGATCACCATGCCGTCGGCCACCAGCTCGCGGTAGCGGACCGGGAGTGCGAGCCGGCCCTTCTCGTCGAGGCGCAGGGGGTAGCTGCCGACGAACACCGGATCACCCCCCGCATCTGTCCTCCCGTGGCTCTGCCGGCCCCTTCCGTGGTCCCGGCCTCCCCATCCGGCGACACATTAACCCACTGGCCCCCACTGGACACCACTCCACACCGTGTCGCCCCCTCGACTCCACCGCCCTCCACCGGGCTCCCCCGGCGGGCCGCTCCGGCCGCCCCGGCGCCCCCGGGCGCACCCCCGCCCGCCGGGCGCCCCACCGGCGGGTTTTCGCACGTACCGTGGGCCGGGTGACGGAGGGCACCACGGAGCTGGATCCGCGAGCGGCCGGGGCGGGGCTCGGGGTGGCGGCCCTGGGCGCAACCCCGGACGGCGCCGGAATCGACCCCGCCGACATCGACCCCGCCGACATCGACATCGCGGCCGCGGGTGCGCAGCTCGCCGCCTCGATCAGCCGGGTGGTGGAGGGCAAGCCCGACGTCGTCCGGCTCGCCCTGGTCGTCCTGCTGGCCGAGGGGCACCTGCTCATCGAGGACGTCCCCGGCGTCGGCAAGACCACGCTGGCCAAGGCGCTGGCCCGGTCCATCGACGGCACCGTGCGCCGGATCCAGTTCACCCCGGACCTGCTGCCCAGCGACGTCACCGGCGTGGCGGTCTACGACCAGGAGAGCCGGGCCTTCGAGTTCAAGCCCGGCGCCGTCTTCGCCAACGTCGTCGTCGCCGACGAGATCAACCGCGCCTCGCCCAAGACCCAGTCGGCCCTGCTGGAGTGCATGGAGGAGCGACAGGTCACCGTCGACGGCGTCACCTACGAGCTGGCCCGTCCGTTCATGGTGGTGGCCACCCAGAACCCGCTGGAGATGGAGGGCACCTACCCCCTCCCCGAGGCGCAGCGCGACCGGTTCACCGCCCGGGTCTCGATGGGCTACCCCGACCGGGACGCGGAGCTGGCGATGCTCGACGAGCGGTCCGGCACCGACCCGCTGGGCGAGCTGACCCCGGTCATCGACGCAGCGGGCATCCGCGCCCTGGTCGGCGCCGTCAGCCGGCTGCACGTCGCCGAGCCGTTGCGCCGCTACGTCGTGGCGCTGGTGGAGGCCACCCGCCGTTCCCCCGACCTGCGGCTGGGCGCCTCGCCGCGGGCCGGTCTGCAGCTGCTGCGGGCCGCCCGGGCGGCGGCGGCGCTGGCCGGCCGCGACCACGTGCTCCCCGACGACGTCCAGGCGATGGCCGTGCCGGTGCTCGCCCACCGGCTGCTACTCAGCCAGGACGCCGCGATGGCCCGCCGGGACACCCAGCGTGTGGTCGGCGACCTGCTCGCCACCGTCCCGGCCCGCGGCCGCTGAGCCCGGCGCCTCCCGAGGTCATCCGGTGGCACGCACCCGGCTCAGCGACGCCGTCTCCTCCCTGACCCTGCGCGGCCGGTGCCTGGTGGCCGCCGGGGCCACCCTCGCCGTACTCGGCGCGCTGCTCGGCGAGCGCACGCTGCTCCAGCTGGCGCTCTTCGTCCTCGCCCTGCCGGTGCTCTCCGCCGTCGGGGTGGCCCGGCAGCGCTTCCGGCTGGCCTCCCGCCGCTCGGTCACCCCCGGCCGGGTGCCCCGCGGCAGCGACGCCGAGGTGCTGCTGGAGGTGACCAACACCGACCGGCGCCCCGGCGGCCTGTGGCTCCTCGACGAGCAGGTGCCCGGCGAGCTCGGCGTCCGGCCGCAGTTCGTGGTCGAGCGGCTGGCCGCCGGCGCCACTGCCGCGCTGCGGTACCGGGTGCACGGGGCCCGGCGCGGCCGGTTCGCGCTCGGCCCGCTGCGGCTGCGGCTGGTCGACCCCTTCGGCCTGGTGCTGCGCAGCGCCGCCGGCGCCGACACCGCCGCGCTGGTCGTCGTCCCCCGGGTGCGCCCGCTGTCCGGCGCCGGCCCGCTCGCCGGCGGCGGCGGCACCGGCGGGGAGGGCGCCCGCCGGTCGATCGCCGTCCACGGGGAGGACGACGTCAGCACCCGCGAGTACCGCCACGGCGACGACCTGCGGATGGTGCACTGGCGGGCCACCGCCCGCACCGGCGAGCTGATGGTGCGGCTGGAGGAGCGGCCCTGGCGGGCGTCGGCGACGCTGCTGCTGGACTGCCGGGCGACCGGTCACCTGCTCGGCGGCGCGGTGGCCGGCCCACCCGGCGACCCGGCGCCGCCTCGGGACACCCTGGAGTGGGCGGTCGAGGCCGCGGCGAGCATCGGCAGCCACCTGATCGGCCGCGGTGCCGGGCTGCGGCTGGTCACCGAGGCCGGCGAGCTCCGCCCGGCGACCGGGGCCGGCGCGCTGGGGTCGGGCGAGCTGCTCGACCGGCTGGCCGACCTGGGCCCCTCCCGGCACGCCGGCCTGCAACCGGGGCTGCAGGCGCTGCGCGGGTCCGGGGACGCCGGTCCGGTGATCGCCCTGCTGGGGCTCCTGGGCCCCGAGGACGTGCAGGCGCTGGCCCGGGCGCGGTCCGGCCCGGGCACCGGCCTCGCCGTGCTGGTCGACCCGGCGAGCTGGCTGGACGGCGGCGCCGTGCGAAGCCGGCGCCCGCTGGCCCCGGCCGCGCGCGCCCAGGTGGTCGCCCAGCAGCAGCAGGCCGCCGAGCTGCTCGCCGCGGCCGGCTGGCAGGTCGCCCTGGCCCGGGCCGACGCCGGTGTCGACCAGCTGTGGCAGTCCCTCGGCACCCCGGCCGCGCAGGTGCCCGCATGATCCGGCCCGCGCCGTTCCCCACCCCCGCCGAGCGTCCGGGCACCGCGCTGGCCGCCACGGCCGCCGTCGCGCTGGGCAGCCTCGCGCTGGCGCCGGTGTTCGCCGCACCGTCGTGGCTGCCCCCGGTGCTGCTCGTCGTCGTCGCGGTGGGGCTGGGTGGGGTGGCGCTGCGCGCCGGCGCCGCGCGGCTGCCCGATCCGGTCGCCCGCCGGGTGCGACCGCTGGTGCCGCTGGGGCAACTGGCCCTCGTGCTGACCGCCCTCACCGTCGTCTTCGCGCCGGACGGGGCGTGGGCCGGGGTGGTACCGACCCCGGGCAGCGTCGGGGAGCTGGCCGGGCTGCTCGCCGACGGCACCGAGGAGATCCGCGAGCAGGCGACGCCGGCGCTGCCGCTGGCCGGGCTGGTCGCGCTCACCGCCGTCTTCGTGGCGCTGGTCGCCCTCGCCGTCGACCTGCTCGCCGTCCCGGCCCGGCAGCCGGCGCTGGGCGGCCTGGGCCTGCTGGTCCTCTACTGCGTGCCGGTCAGCACGATCACCGGCGACGTCGCGCTCGTCGCCTTCCTCGGCCCGGCGACCGGGTTCGCCCTGCTGCTGTGGGCCGACCAGCGCGCCCGGTTGACCACCGGTGCGCGGGCGGGCAGCGGCTCGCCGCTGGGCACCGGCACGCTGCCGGCGCTGCGCACCGGTGCGATCGCGCTGGTGCTGGGGGTGGTGCTGTCGGCCGTCGTGCCCACGCTGTCCGAGGGCTCGCTGGCTGCCCGGTGGGGCACCGGCGGCCAGGGCACCGGCACCGCGCTGGACCCGGTGGCCGAGATGCGCGGGCAGCTCAACCGGCCGTCCCCGATCGACCTGCTCAGCGTGCGGTCCGACGGCGACCTGGGCTACCTGCGCTCGGTGGTGCTCGACCGCTTCACCGCCGACGGCTGGGAGCGGGGCAACGCCGACGGCCGGCGCTCCGTCGCCGGTGACGACTCGCTCGCGCCGCTGCCCGGCGGCGTGGCCCGCGAGCGGGTGACGGCGCGGATCACCGCCGTCGGCCACGACGACCAGTTCCTCCCGGTGCCCTACTCCCCGCAGGAGGTGGCCGTCGCCGGCGACGGCGACTGGCGGTTCGACCGCGCCGGCCGCACGGTCTTCGGCCGGGGCACCACCACCGCCGACCTGGCCTACCGGGTCACCGCCGACCGGCCCGACCCGAGCCAGGCGGACCTGGCGGCGGCACCGCCGGCCCAGCCCGGCAGCGACGGCATCGACCGCTACCTCGAGCTCCCCCCGCTGGACCCGGGCGTCTCCGGCCTGGCCGACCGGCTGACCTCGCCGGACCAGTCCCCGTACGAGCGGGTGCGGGCGGTCTTCGACCACCTGACCGACCGGGGCAACGGGTTCGTCTACAGCCTCTCCACCCAGCCGGGCACCTCCGGGGACGACCTCGCCGACTTCCTGGAGCGCAAGCGCGGCTACTGCGAGCAGTACGCCGGGGCGATGGCCGTGCTGGTCCGCGCGGCGGGGGTGCCGTCCCGCGTGGTGCTCGGCTACACGCGGGGCGAGAAGCGGCCCGACGGCACCCGGGTGGTCACCACCGACGACGCGCACGCCTGGGTGGAGGTCTACTTCTCCGGTCTTGGCTGGGTGCCCTTCGACCCGACGCCGATCGACGCCGACCGCGCGGCGCAGCTGCCGTGGGCGCCGCGCGCCGACGCCGTGGCCGCGCAGACGACCGCCCCGGCGGCCCCGAACGCCCCGCTGCCGGCACCGGCCGGGCCCACCGCCCAGCTGGACCGGGACGACCAGTACGTCCCCCTGGCCACCCCGGAGGCGGCGGCCCCCTCGCCCGGCCCCTGGCTGGCCGGGGTGTCCGGTCTGCTGCTGGTGCTGGCGCTGGCCGCGCTGCCGGCGGTCGTCCGGCACCGCCAGCGGCTGGGCCGGCTGGCGGACGGCCGGCCGGCGGCGCTGTGGGACGAGCTGCTGGCGACCGCGACCGACCTGGGCGTGCCGGTGACCGGCGCCGGCACCACCCGGCAGCTGGCCCGGCAGGTCACCGAGCAGGTGACCGGCCCCGGCGGGGCACGGTCTGGTGACACGGCCGGCGCGGTCGACGCCCTGCGGGTGCTCACCACCGCCGAGGAACGGGCCGTCTACGGCCCGCCCGCGACGGGGCCGGCCGACCCGGAACTGCGCGCGGCGACGGCCACGGTGCGGCAGGCGTTGCTGTGCAGCGTGGGACGGCGGCAGCGGCTCGTGGCGGCGGTGTGGCCGGCGTCCACCCTGGCCGACGCCGGTCGCTGGGTGGCCGACCGGGGCGCGCGCCGCCCGCGCTCGGCCTGACCCGGCCGGCCGGGCGGACGCTCGTTACGGTCGTGCTGCCGGCGAGCACGCCGGACCGCCCCGACCCCCGGAGTGCCTCGTGCGCGAGATCGCCGTCTTCGCCGGCAGTGCCCACCCCGAGCTGGCCGGGGAGATGTGCGCCCAGCTGGGCGTGCCGCTGCAGCCGGTGCGGCTGACCCGGTTCGCCAACGACTGCCTCGAGGTGCAGCTGCAGGCCAACTGCCGGGAGCGCGACGTCTTCCTGGTGCAGCCGCTGGTGACCCCGGTGCAGGAGAACCTGGTCGAGCTGCTGCTGATGATCGACGCCGCGCGGGGCGCCTCCGCGGCCCGGATCACCGTGGTCATGCCGCACTACGCCTACGCCCGGTCGGACAAGAAGGACGCGCCCCGGATCTCCATCGGCGGCCGCCTGATCGCCGACCTGCTGGTCGCCGCCGGCGCGAGCCGGGTGCTGGCCATGACGCTGCACTCCCCCCAGGTGCACGGGTTCTTCAGCGTCCCGGTCGACCACCTGCACGCGCTACGGGAGCTGGCCGACCACTTCAGCGCCCTCGACCTGTCGCACACCACGGTCGTCTCACCGGACCTGGGCAACGCCAAGGAGGCGGCCGCCTTCGCCCGGCGTCTGGGCGTGCCGGTCGCCGCGGGGGCCAAGCAGCGCTACGCCGACGACCGGGTGAGCATCAGCGCGGTCATCGGTGACGTCGCCGGCCGGGACGTGATCGTGCTGGACGACGAGATCGCCAAGGGCAGCACGGTGCTGGAGCTGATCGACCGGCTGCGCGACGCCGGGGCCCGGTCGATCCGGGTGGCGTGCACCCACGGGCTGTTCGCCGCGGGCGCGCTGGAGCGGATCGGCGCCCAGCCGGACGTGCTGGAGATCGTCTGCACCAACACGGTGCCGGTGCCGGCCCGGGGGTCGGAGAAGCTGACCGTGCTCTCGATCGCCCCCGCGTTGGCCCAGGCGGTGCAGCGGATCCACGACGGCGAGTCGGTCAGCGCGCTGTTCGACGCCGTGCCGTCGGCCGTCGGCTGACCGGACCAGGCCACCACCCGGCCGCCGACCGAGACAGTGCAGCCGCCGTCCCGGTGGACGGCGGCTGCACTGGTGGTCGGGCCTGCGGCGGCTACTGGTCGTAGCGGCGGCGGAAGCGCTCCTCGAGGCGGTTCTTCAGCGGCGGGCGCCCGGCCTTGCTCTTGCCGACCTTGCCGCGGGCGGCCGTGGCGCCCCCGGGTGCGGTCGCGGCCGGGCCTGCCTCGACGGCGCCCGTGGCGGACTTGTAGTTCAGCACGCCGAGGGCGGCACCGCCGAAGGCGATCAGGGAGCCCAGCACGCCGACGACGACGTTGGGCAGGGCCACGCCGCTGACCATCACCGCCAGGCCGACGACGACCAGCAGGGCGCCCAGCTGCACCTTGCGGCGGGCCTTCTGCCGGCGGTCACCGGTGCGGACCGTCGAGGCGAACTTCGGATCGTCGTCGACGAGGGCGCGCTCGATCTGCTCCAGCAGACGCTGCTCGTGCTCGGAGAGCGGCACGTCGACCTCCAGGTGCGCAGTACACAACCCACTGACGACAGTCCGCCTGTGGTGGTTCCGAGGATACGAGCCGTTCGCGGGGTGCGAAAGGCGAGGCGCTCCCGACACACCCGGGAGGGCGGTGATCTGCCTCCCGCAGCGCACTCCCGGCAGGTCAGCGGGGCGCTCCGGGCGGCTGCCGCGCTCCCGTCCCCGGCGCTGCACGGCGCGCCACCGGGTGCTCGCCGGGCACGCGCGTGCGGCCGAGCAGGGTCGCCGGGCGGACGGCGCCGGCGCCGAACCTCCGGGCGGCCCGGTCGGCGGCCAGCTCGGCGTCCCGCCGGCCGTGCTCGCGGGCGCCGAGCTCCAGCTGGCGGGCGGTGGCGTCGGCCTCCACCAGCCCCTCGGCCCGCACGCCCACCAGCCGGATCCGGGCCCGGTCCAGCCCGAGGGCGTCGAAGAGCGTGCGCGCGGTGTCGTACAGCTCCTGGCCCACGTCGGTGGGGACCTTCAGGGTGCGGGAGCGGGTGATCGTGGTGAAGTCGGCGAAGCGCACCTTGAGGGTGACCGTGCGGGCCAGGGAGCCGGTCGAGCGCAGCCGCCCCGCCGTCCGCTCGGCCAGGTGCAGCAGCTCCCGGTGCACCACCTGCGGGTCGTCGACGTCGGTGCCGAAGGTCTCGTCGGCCCCGGTCGAGCGGTCGGGCTCGTCGGGGACCACCCGGCGGGGGTCCCGGCCCCAGGCCAGCTCGTGCAGGTGCGCCCCGGCCGCCTGGCCCACGGCCCGCTGCAGGGTGCGCGCCGGCACGTGCGCCAGGTCGCCCACCGTCTTCAGCCCCAGCCGCAGCAGCACCTCTTCGGTCTTGGCGCCCACCCCCCACAGCGCCCCGACCGGGAGAGGGTGCAGGAACTCCATGACCTCGGCCGGGCGGACCACCAGCAGCCCGTCGGGCTTGGACCGGGTGGAGGCGAGCTTGGCGACGAACTTGCTGCCGGCCACCCCCACCGAGCAGGTGATGCCCTGCTCGTCGTAGACCCGGGCCCGGATGTGCTCCCCGATCGCCACCGGGTCGCCCAGCCGCCGGCCGGCACCGGAGACGTCCAGGAACGCCTCGTCCAGGCTCAGCGGTTCGACCAGCGGGGTGATGGACCGGAACAGCGCCATCACCGAGCGGGACACCTCGGCGTAGAGCGCCAGGTCGCCGGGCAGCACGGTGGCGGTCGGGCACAGCCGCAGCGCCCGGGACGTCGGCATCGCGCTGTGCACCCCGTAGGCCCGCGCCTCGTAGGTGGCCGAGGTGACCACGCCGCGGTTGCCGGCGCCGCCGACGATCACCGGGGTGCCGGCCAGCTCGGGGTGCCGGCGCACCTCGACGCTGGCGAAGAAGGCGTCCATGTCGACGTGCAGCACCGTGCAGCCGGCAGCCCGATCGGACACTCCGCGACACCCCTCACCACCCCGCGCCCCGCGCGCACCCGGTACCTGTGCGACGGCCGCCTTCCCCACGGTCGTCGAACAGGTGTTCGACATCGACGAGCGTAACCGGTCGCCGTCCGGCGGGCCCGCCACTCGGAGGTGTGGCGAGTCGATCATCGCGGTAGAACAGCCCCGGGCCCGCCGATCGGCGGCCCGACTCGACGATCGGAGGAGCCATGGCGCTCGACGACGAGGACATGACCAGCACCGAGGGCCCGGCCGACTCCGGTGCCGGTGAGGGCACGCCCGGCCAGCACGACGGCGGCGCCGACGGCGGTGCGGACGGCGGCGCGGGTGCCGACGGCGGCGCGGACGGCGGTGCGGACGGCGGCGCGGGTGCCGACGGCGGCGCGGACGGCGGTGCGGACGGCGGCGCGGACAGTGGCGCCGAGGGCCCGGCCGACTCGGGTGCCGCGGACGGCGGCGCCGCGGGCGTGCACGACGGCGGCGCGGACGGCTCGGCCTGACCGTGCCCGACCCCGATCTGCAGGACCGGGCGCCGTCCTCCCCCGGGGAGGGCGGCGCCCGTCCCGCGTTGCGCCGGTGCATCGCGGTCGACCCCGAGGAGTTCGCCACCGGGCACTGGTCGCGCCGTCCGCTGCTGTCCACCGCCGCCGAGCTCGGCGGCACCTTCACCGACCTGCTCAGCCTCGAGGCGGTCGACGAGCTGCTGAGCACCCGCGGCCTGCGCACCCCGTTCCTGCGGATCGCCAAGGACGGCGCGGTCGTCGACCCCAAGCGGTTCACCAGCCCGCAGGGCGCCGGTGCCGAGGTTGCCGACCAGGTCTCCTCCGACGCGGTGCTGCGGCTGTTCGCCGACGGGTCCACCGTCGTGCTGCAGGGCCTGCACCGCCTCTGGCCGCCGCTGATCGCCTTCGCCGGCCAGCTGGCCGCCGACCTCGGCCACCCCACCCAGGTCAACGCCTACGTCACCCCGCCGTCCTCGCGCGGGTTCTCCCCGCACTACGACGTGCACGACGTCTTCGTGCTGCAGGTCGCCGGGGAGAAGCACTGGACCATCCACGAGCCGGTGCTCCCCGACCCGCTGCGCACCCACCCCTGGACCGACCGGGCCGCCGAGGTGGCCGCCGCGGCCGAGCGCCCGCCGGTCATCGACGCCGTGCTGCGCCCCGGCGACGCCCTCTACCTGCCGCGGGGTTACATCCACTCCGCGGTCGCGCTCGGCGAGATCAGCGCCCACCTGACCGTCGGGATCCACCCCGTGACCCGCTGGGGCGCGGTCGAGTCGGCGCTGGACCTGGTGCGCACCCTCGCCGCCGACGACCCGGCGCTGCGCGGTTCGCTGCCGCTCGGCGTCGACCTCGCCGACCCCGACGCCACCGCCGACGACGTCGCCGCGGTGCTCAGCGGGCTGCAGCGCTGGATCGGCGAGGTCGACCCGGCCGCGGTCGCGGACTCCCTGCGCTCCCGCGCCTGGTCGCAGGTGCGCCCCGCGCCCGTCTCGCCGCTGGCCCAGTCCACCGCGCTCGCCGCGCTCGACGTCGACACGGTGCTCCGGGTGCGACCCCTGCTGCGGGCCCAGCTGCGCGAGCCGGTGGGCGACCGGGTGGCGCTGGTGGCCGGCCGGCGCACCCACGACCTGCCGGCGTCCACCCACCCCGCGCTGGCCGCGCTGCTGGCCGCCGGGGAGCTGAAGGTCGGCGACCTGCCCGGCCTGGACGCCGCCGACCAGCTCACCCTGGCCCGCCGGCTGGTGACCGAGTCGATCGCGGTCGTCCCCGACGCCCGGGCCGGGGCGGCCGCGCGCACCGGCGGGCACGATGGGGGTCATGGCGCCGTCGGTGGGTGAGGGGCCCCCCACTCCCCGGCATCCCGTGCCCCGACCGGCCGGCCGGCTCGACGACGCCCGCTGCTCGGTGCAGGCGCTGCTGCGCGGCGACGCCCCGACGGCGACCGCGCCGCCGGCCCGGCGCTGGCTGCTGGTGGAGCAGCCCGGGCCCTGGGGCCGCGACGCGCTGCTGGAGTCCCGGTTCGACCGGGCAGTGGCCCCACGGCTGGCGGCGCGGGCGTGGGAGGCCGGCGTCCGGGTGCAGCTGGTGCGCCGGCCCGGCGGCCGGCTGGCCGACACCGGCCGCCGGTGGGCGCTGGCCGACACCACCCCCGGGGTGGAGACGGTGCGCTGGGCGACCCGGGAGTCCGACGCCGAGCTGCTGGAGGTGCCGTGGGACGGCTCGGTCGGCGAGCCGACCGACGTCCCCACCTACCTGGTGTGCACGCACGGCTCCCACGACGCGTGCTGCGCCGTCCGGGGCCGGCCGCTCACCTCGGGCCTGGCTGCCGCGGGGGCGGCGGAGGTCTGGGAGACCAGCCACCTCGGCGGCGACCGGTTCGCCGCGAACGTGCTGGTGCTGCCCACCGGGCACGTCTACGGGCAGGTGCCCGGCGACGGCGCGGAGCTGGTGGCCGCCCACGCCCGCGGCGAGGTGGCGCTGCCGTGGCTGCGCGGCCGGTCGGGCTGGGCGCCGCCGGTGCAGGCCGCCCAGCAGCACGCCCGGGTCGAGCTCGGCCTGCTCGGGGTCGGCGACCTGCCGCTGGTGCGCCTGGCGCAGCTGCCCTCCCCGGGCGAGGGGGTGGAGCGCTGGGCGGTGACGCTGGGCGCGCCGGACGGCCACGTGCTGGTCACGATCGAGAGCCGCCGCTCGGAGGTGGCCGCGCTGACCACCTGCCAGGCGCTGCGCCCGGTGCACTGGCGCACCTGGCACCCGCTGTCGCTGCGGGTGTCCGCGCCGGCCGACCCCGCCTGACCGCGCGGCTCAGCGCAGGGCGCGCCCGCGGGCGGCCAGCAGCGGGATCGCCAGCTCCGCCGAGGTGAGCGAGCCGTGGTAGGCGGCCAGCAGCGCGGCGTGCGGAGGCTCGGTGGCCCCGGCGGGGAACGCCCAGGTGCCCCGGGCGAGGACGACGACGTCGCCGATCCGCTCGGCGACCGCCGGGTCGACCGGCCCGAACACCCCGGCGGCGACGGCCTCCTCCCGGCCGGCCACCCAGGCGCGCTCGCCGAGCACCTCCCGCCAGGTGGCCAGCACGTCGTCGGCGGCGCCGGGCTCGGTGTGTACGTAGCGGGCCCGCGGCTCACCGGTGAGCAGCCGGATGCCGTCGGTGAGCGCCGGCTCCTCGGTGACGTCCAGCCGGGTGTCGCCGGGGACGTCGACCATGCCGTGGTCGGCGGTGACCAGCAGGACGGCGTCGTCGGGCAGGCCGGCGGCCAGCTGCTCCACCACCGCGTCGACGACGCCGAGCTGGGCCCGCCAGCTGGGCGAGTCGACCCCGCGGACGTGCCCGGTGAGGTCGAGTTCGGCGGTGTAGGCGTAGACGAGGCTGGGCTCCCCGGCGGCGAGCGCACCGTGCACCAGCGCCACCAGGTCACCGGGGCTGTACGCGGGTGTGTACTCCGCTCCCCGGTACGCCGCCCGGGTGAGCCCGGAGCCCGCGAAGGAGTGCGGGCCGACGGCCGTGCAGCGGACCCCGGCGGCGCTGGCCTGCTCGAAGACGGTGGGCCGGGACTGCCACTGCCGCGGGTCGGGGTCGTCCTTCCACTGCACGTGGTTGAGCGTGCGGCCGGCACCGGGCACCTCGGTGACGAAGCCGAGCACCCCGTGGCTGCCCGGCGGCAGGCCGGTGCCCAGCGTGGTGAGGCTGACCGGGGTGGTGCTCGGGCAGGGCGCGGAGAGCACCCCGGCGGGGGTGCCCAGCGCGTTGAGCACCGGTGCGGTGTCCGGGTGGGCGGCGACCAGCTCGGCCCCGAGCCCGTCGACCAGCAGGACGACGACCCGGCGGGCGCCGTCGAGGGCCTCGGTGAGGCGCAGCGGGTCGCCGGGCAGGTCACCGCGCTGCACCGGGACACCCAGCGCGGTCGCCACGCTGGGCAGGACGTCGGCGAGGGTGGCGCTGCCGTAGGCCGGGACGGCGAACTCGTCCGGGAGTCGCATCGGCTCGGCGGTGGTCAGGCGCCGGCGGGTCGGGTGGCGAGCACGTGCAGGCCGGTGGCGACGTCGCGGTAGGGGGAGGCGCCGGACAGCGCCAGCTCGAGGGCGCGGACCGCGTCGGGGGAAGCCCCGGAGGAGGCCTCCAGCAGGTCGGCGACGACGGAGACCCCGCGCCACTCCCCCGGCTGCAGGCCGGCGCCGGCGACGAGGGCGAGCAGCTGCTCGGGGTCGAAGCGCCGCCGGGCCGGGCCGCCGCGGGCCGGGGCGGGGTCGCGGTCGGCGAGCAGCTCGCGGGCCTCGACCGGGTGCCCGCCGACGGCGCGGGCGAGCACCGCGCCGGCCCGGTTGGCCGCGGCGAGGGACAGGGTGCCGCCGGGCCTGAGCACCGCGGCGATCTGGCCGAGCGTGCTGGCCGGGTCGTCGACCACCTCGAGCACGAAGTGGCACAGGGCCAGGTCGAAGCCGGGGGCCTGCGGGTCGTCCGCGGTGACCGGGGGCATCCGGTCGGCGTCGCCCTGCAGGCCGCGCACCCGCTCGCCGACGCCGGCCGTGTCGGCCCGCCGGTGCAGGGTGGCCAGGGCGTCGGCGCTGGGGTCGACGACGGTGACGGCGTGCCCCAGCTGGGCGAGCGGCACGGCGAACATACCGCTGCCCCCGCCGACGTCGAGGACCTGCAGCGGGCGGCCGGCGGTGACGACCGGGTCCAGTGCCGCCCAGACGGCCGCCGTCCGGGCGGGGGCCTGGGTCGGCGCGGCGGAGGAGGTGGGCGGCACGTGCGGAGCCTAGTGCGGGTCGGGCGGGCGCACAGCACGGTGGGACGGCCCCGCCTCACCGACCCGCCGGGCACGGACCCGCGGGGCAGGGGTGACTGTTGGGGCAGGCGTCACCTCCGGTTCGCGCGCCTGCCGGGCACGTGCCGGTGTCCTTCTCTACCGTCCCGCCATGCCGAGCTACCGACTGATGGACGGGTACGGGCACCCGACCGACACGTTCACCGCGGACTGCGACGAGGACGCCAGGGTCTTCGCGATGTCCCGGGCGGAGGACTACCCGCGACCCGAGCCCCGCTTCGGTGGCCGCCGCGACTTCCAGGTGCACCGCCAGGAGGGCGAGCGCTGGCGCCTGCTGCTGGCCTGGGCCCCCGCCTGAAGAAGCACCCCGGCGCAGCCCACCGGACCCGTCGGCCCCGCCGCAGGGTCCCGCCGCGAGCGTGCGAGCGGCGGGGGGCGGTGGGGTCCTTCTTCATCGCCCCGAGCTGCCGGGGCTGGAGTGCCACAGCTTCCGCGGTGGCGCTGCCGCTGCCCGGCGGGCCGCGGTCGCGGCGTCGTCGCCGGCCGGCCTGATGTCGGCATAGGGCGACATCCGGAACCCGGTCGGGTGCACCAGCACCGGCCGCACCACCACCGGCCGTGAGCCGTGCGAGGCCGCCGCCCCGGCGATCGCCTGCTCGGTGTACTCCCCCGGGGCCGCCATCAGCTCCGCCACCGCGGCCGGCCCGCCGGTCTCCCACGCCTCGTGCAGCGCGGGGAGCTCCCAGGCCCCGGTCGCGCGCAGGGACACCCCACGTGGGCCGGTGCGCCGCAGCACCCCGCGGACCACCAGCAGCCACGAGTGGAAGACCGTGCCGGCGTAGGGGCCCTGGGCGTCCTCGAAGAAGGTCGAGTCCGCGCAGCCGGTGCCGTCGTCGAGGGTCACGAACACCACCCGCCGGCCGGACCTGATCGGTGGGGTCTGGGTGGCCACCTTCACCCCGGCCACCAGCACCTCCGACCCGCTCCGGCAGCCGAGCAGCTCCCCGGCCGGGACCGCGCCGAGCGCGGTGAGGAACGGCCGGTAGAAGTCGATGACGTGCCGGCTGGCGTCCAGCCCCAGCACCTCCAGTTCGGCGCGCACCCGTTCGGCGTCGGTGAACTCCGGCAGGCCGGAGGGGACGAACTCCGGCGGCCCGCCGTCCCCGCCGGCACCCTCTCCCCCGGGCTCCCCGCCGACGTCCTCCAGCCCGAACAGGTCCAGCCCGAGCTGGCCGGTGCTGCCGGCCTTCCGACCGCTGCGGCTCCACCGGTCCAGCTCGCCGATCTGCAGCAGCAGGTCGCGGCGGGTCAGCTGCTGGCGCCGGCGGGCGGGCCGGCCGGCCTCGCTGTCGCGCACCCCGAAGCCGTAGACCGAGTCGAAGCCCCCGGCGAGGACCAGCCGCTCCACCACCGGCCGGGACACGTTCGCCCGGGTCCAGAAGTCGGCCAGCGAGCGGTACGGCTGCCCGGCGACGATCCGGCCCACCTCGTCGTCGTCGATGCCCTTGACGTCGGCCAGCGACAGCCGGATGCCGTACCGCGCGGGGGCGGGCATCGACGCGGGCATCCACTCCGGCCGCTGCCACCCCGCCGCCCCGGCATCGCTCTCGTCGTCCCGGTCGCCGTCCACGCGCTCCACCTGGTAGGCCCCGGTGGAGGCGTTGACGTCCAGGCCGAGCACGCGCACCCCGAAGTTGCGGGCGTCGTCGAGGATCAGCCGCTTGGGGTACATCCCCGGGTCGTGGGTGAGCACCCCGGCCAGGAACGCCGCGGTGTGGTGGGTCTTCAGCCAGGCCGACTGGTAGGTGGGCAGCGCGAACGCCGCGGCGTGCGCCTTGCAGAACCCGAAGGAGCCGAAGGCGACCAGCACCTCCCACACCTGCTCGACCACCGCGACGGGGAAGCCCTCGGCCAGCGCGCGCGGGGCGAACCAGGCCTTCACCTCCGGGTGGGCGTCCTTCTCCCCCAGGGCCCGGCGCACCTCGTCGGCCTCGGCCAGCGAGCAGCCGGTCATCGCCGCGACGACCATCAGCACCTGCTCGTGGAAGACCACCACCCCGGCGGTCTGCTCCAGCGCAGGCTTCAGCGCGGGGTGCAGGTACTCCGGGTCGCGCCAGCCGTTCCGGGCCAGCAGGAACGGGGTGACCATGTCGCTCTTGACCGGGCCGGGCCGGAACAGCGAGATGTCGACGATGAGGTCCTCGAAGGTGGCGGGTGCGAACTTGCCGACCAGCTCCCGCTGCCCGGGGGACTCGATCTGGAACATCCCCAGCGTCCGGGTGCTGCGGATCAGCTCGAAGGTGGCCGGGTCGTCGCGCGGGACGGCGTCGATGTCGACCTGCTGCCCGTCGACCCGGGCCACCTCGTCCATCGCGTGGGCGATCGCCGACTGCATCCGGATGCCCAGCAGGTCGAGCTTGAGCAGCCCGAGCTCCTCGACGTCGTCCTTGTCGAACTGGCTCATCGGGTAGCCCAGGTAGCTGCTCTCCACCGGGGTGCGGTCCAGCAGCGTGGCGTCGGACAGCAGCACCCCGCACGGGTGCAGGGCGATGTGCCGGGGCAGCCCGTCGAGCCGGGCGACCAGGTCGAAGAGCAGGTCGAGATCGCCGGAGCCGCCCGACCGCTTGGAGCCCAGCCGGCTGGCCCGCAGCTCCGGCAGGTCGCGCAGCGCCGCGTGCACCTGGTCGGCCCGGATGTGCGGGAACGCCTTGGCCACCGCGTCGATCTCGGCCGGGGGCAGCCCGAGGGCTGCCCCGACGTCGCGGATGGCGTGCCGCACCCGGTAGGTGTCCATCATCGAGATGCAGCTGACCCGGTCGGCGCCGAAGCGCTCGATCACCGCGTCGTAGACCTCCATCCGCCGGGCGGACTCCACGTCGATGTCGATGTCGGGCAGCTGGTGGCGCAGCGGGGAGAGGAAGCGCTCCATCAGCAGGCCGTAGCGGATCGGGTCGACGTCGGAGATGCCCAGCAGGTAGGTGACCAGGCTGCCGGCGCCCGATCCCCGGGCCGCCGCCCGCACCCGCAGGCCCTTGATCAGGGCGACCACGTCGGCGACGGTGAGGAAGTAGGAGGGGTAGCCGAGGGAGTCGATCACCGCCAGCTCGTCGGCCAGCCGCTCGCGCACCGCAGCGGTGGGGGTCATCGCCCGCCGGCCGAAGCCCGCCTCGCAGCGGGCCCGCAGCACCTGCGAGGGGCCCATCCCCCGCTCGGCGGCGGTGGTGACCACGTCGAGCTCGGGGTAGCGGACGCTGCCGATCCCCAGGTCGGCGCGGACGTCGACGGCGCACTGCTCGGCGACCCGGGCGGTGGTCTCCAGCAGCCGCAGCGCCGCGTCCCGGTCGGGCCCGGCCAGCTCCGCGGCGAGCTCGGCCATCTCCTTGCCCGACTTCAGGTAGCCCTCGGCGGTCCGCCGGTCGACGTGCCGCTGCCCCAGCGGGACCAGCCGGCGGGCGGCGTCGAGGACGTCGGCGGTGGGGGCGTCGAGCGCGTCGACGTAGCGCACCGCGTTGGTGAGCACCGCCGGCACGCCGGTCTCGGCCGCCAGCCGCAGCATCGCCTGGGCGCGCGCCCGGTCGCCCCGGCCGCGGTGGTGCACGACCTCGAGCACCAGCCCTCCGCCACCCTCCCCGCCGTCGAGGACCGCGCGCCAGGCGGCCAGCCGGGCGCGGGCGAGGTCGGCGTTGCCGGCGGCCAGGGCCCGGCCCACCGACGAGTCGGGGCCGAGCACCGCCAGCAGCCCCGCGGCGTGCTCCCCGGCCAGGGCCAGCGAGCTGACCGGTTCGCCGCGGGTGCCGCCCAGGTGGGTGGCGCTGGTCAGCCGGCACAGCGAGCGCCAGCCGGCGCCGTCGCGGGCCAGGAAGGTGACCCGGGGCAGCCGGGGGTCGACGCTGGCTCCGCCGCGGGCCGGCGACCGGCGGCCCGCGGGGTGCTGCGCCCGGTGCAGCTCCGCCGAGCGGACCCGCCCGGTCTCCCCCGGCTCGCCGCCGGCGACGGGGTCGACGGCGAGGTCGACGCCGAACAGCGGCCGGATGCCGGCCGACCGGCAGGCCAGCGCGAACTTGACCGCGCCGTAGAGGCCGTCGCGGTCGGTCAGCGCGAGCGCCCCCATGCCGTGCTCGGCGGCCCGGGCCACCAGGTCGGCCGGGTGGTTGGCGCCGTGGCGCATCGAGTACCCGGAGGCGACGTGCAGGTGGACGAAGGGGTCGCTCACGAGGCGGGGCCTGAGCCGGGACGACCCGGGCCGCGCCGGCGGGAGCCGGGGTCGACCGCGCGCAGGCGTGCGGGCGCCGCCGGTGCCGGGCGGCTGATCGTGGTCTCGACGACGCCGAGGAACGTGCCGACGTCCCGGACGAGGTCGTCGGCCTCCCGTTCGGTGACCGCGTGCGAAAGCCCCGCCTCGGCGGCGGCGCGCTTGGCCGCCCCGGCGGCGAAGAACGCCGCCCACTCCGTCAGCTCGGGGGCGACCTGACCGATCAGCACCCAGGCGCTGCGCGGACGGCGCCGCCCGGCCTCGGGCCGGGTGCGGGCGGCCAGCACGGCCGCCGCGGCACGCAGGGCGGCCAGGTGGGCGGTCGCGTACCGCCAGGCCGCATCGGGGCTGCTGGCAGCCTCGGCCAGCCCGCGGTGGGCCTGGCCGAGCAACTGGGCGGCGGCGGCCGGCAGCGGCGGGAGCAACGGGAGCTGCCCGTCGGCGGCGGCCGGGAGGGCCCGGGCGGCGCCCATCAGTCGTGCACCCGGACGAGCAGCCACTGGTTGTCCGCAGGCTCCCAGGACAGGTCGAACACCCCGGCGAAGCTCATCCGGGACCGGCCGGCCCGGACCGCCTCCACCCGCCACACCTGACGGGTGGCCACCAGCTCCGCCGACGCGCCCCCCGGCCCGGTGCCGGTCTGCCACCAGGGGGAGGTCTCCACCCAGGAGTCGAGCAGCTCCCCCACCACGTAGCGGGTCGAACCGCGCCAGAACTGCGCCGGCCCCTCGGCTCCCCGCTCGACCTGGACCTCTTCACCGACGCGGCCACCGGCCCCGACGAGCACCCGGCTCATGACAGACTCCCGCCTCTCGCCCCCACCGGCCCCGCACCTGCCCGGCGGGGAAGCGCCCCGGAGGGCGCCGGACAGGGTGTGCGACCGGTGTTCGAACACGTGTTCGAACACCGATGAGTAGACCGGACCCGTCGAGGGGCGTCAAGCCGGAGCGGGCGTGTCCTGTCCGTGTCGTTACAGCGGCTGCACTCGAGTGGCGCACCCGATCGGCCGGCCTACGCGGGCAGCCACCGCCGGCTGATCACCGGTGGCGCACGTCCCGGCCGGCGGTGGGAGGATCGCCGGCATGACCGCAGCGGAGGAGACCCCGCACCACCCCCGGGTCGCCGAGGTCGTGCGAGCGCTGCGCGCCGCCGGCGCCCCGGGCGAGGTCCGCCTGCTGCCCGACAGCGCCCGCACGGCCGCGGCCGCCGCCGCCGCGCTCGACGTCCCGGTCGGCGCGATCGCCAACAGCCTGGTGTTCGACGCCGGCGGGCACCCGGTGCTGGTGCTGACCAGCGGGGCGCACCGGGTCGACGAGGCGCTGGTGGCCGATCTGCTCGGCGTGCCGTCGCTCGCCCGGGCGACCCCGGCGTTCGTCCGCGAGCACACCGGGCAGGCCATCGGCGGGGTCGCCCCGGTCGGGCACCCCGCGCCGATCGGCACCCTGGTCGACGTCGAGCTCGCCCGGTACTCCACGGTGTGGGCCGCGGCCGGCCACCCGCACGCCGTCTTCCCCACCACCTACGACGAGCTGCTGCAGCTCACCGCCGGCACGGCCGCCGAGGTCGGCCCCGGGCCCGCGGTCCCCCAGGAGGGCCTCCGATGACCGGCACCACCCCCGCCACCCGGGTCACCGAGCTCCCGGCCGGCTGGCTGCGCGAGCACCTGCACGAGGCGCTGGCCGTCTACGGCGCCGCGATGGGCTACGGCGAGTCCGTCGTCGCCGGCCGCTACGGCTACGCCGTCCAGCACACCGAGCGCCCCGGCTTCCGCGCCGTCGGCGCGTTCGCCGAGGGTGACGACACCGCCGAGCAGCTGGTCGGCTTCGGCTACGGCTACCTGGTCGAGCCGGGCCAGTGGTGGCACGACCAGGTGCGCAACGCGCTGGACCGGCGCACCGCCAAGCAGTGGCTGCCCGGTGCCTTCGAGGTGTGCGAGCTGCACGTGCTGCCCGAGCACCAGAGCCGGGGCATCGGCCGCCAGCTGCTGCACGCGCTGGTGGCCGGCCTGCCCTACCCGGCCGCGCTGCTGAGCACCCCGGACACCGACACCAAGGCGTTCCGGCTCTACCACGCCGACGGCTTCGTCGACCTGGCCCGCGGCTACCACTTCCCGGGCGACTCCCGGCCCTTCGCCATCCTCGGCGCCCGCCTCCCGCTCACCCCGGCTGCCCGGAGGGCCTGATCAGCACCGACAGCGCCGTCGACGCCGTCGTCATCGGCTCCGGGCACAACGGCCTGGTCGCCGCCTGCCACCTGGCCCGCGCCGGCCTCCGCGTGGAGGTGGTGGAGCGCGACGAGGTGCTCGGCGGCGCGGTCTCCACCGTCGAGCGCTGGCCCGGGGTGCGGGTCGACCGCGGGTCCAGCGCGCACGTGATCATCCGGCACAGCGGCGTGGTCGAGGAGCTCGAGCTCGAGCGCTTCGGGCTGCGCTACGTCGACTGCGACCCGTGGGGTTTCGCCCCCGCCCCGGTGCCCGGTGACCCGGGTCCCGACGGCCGTCCCCTGGTGTTCTCCGTCGACCTGGACGCCACCTGCGCCTCGATCGCGGCGGCCTGCGGGGATGCCGACGCCGCCGCCTACCGCCGGTTCGTCGAGGTCTGGGGGCCACGCAGCGCCGCCGTCGTCAAGGCGTTCGGCGACCGCCCGGCGATGAGCCGGCTGGTCCGGCACCTCTGGCCGGTCGGCGCGCCGCGGCGCGGCCAGCCGCGCACCCCGGGCGGGGAGATCGCCACCGACTTCCTCGGCTCCGGCGACGCCCTGCTGGACCGGTGGTTCACCAGCGAGCGGCTCAAGGCGGCGCTGGCCTGGTTCGGCGCCCAGTCCGGGCCCCCGATGTCCGAGCCGGGCACGGCGGCGATGGTCGCGTGGGTCGCGCTGCTGCACGACGTCCCGCCGGGGCACCCGGTGGGCGGCTCCGGCGGGCTCACCGAGGCGCTGGCCGCACGGCTGGCCGCCGACGGCGGGCGGGTCACCCTCGGCGACGGCGCGACCCGGCTGCTGGTCGACGACGGCCGGGTGACCGGTGTGCTGACCGAGTCGGGCCGGCGGATCCGGGCCGACACGGTCGTCGCCGCCTGCCACGTGCTGGCCACCAAGGCCCTCGCCGGGGACGACGCACCGCCGGCGCTGGCCGCCGCCGAGCCACCGGTGGGCAACGGCTTCGGCCTGGTCCTGCGCGCGCAGACCGACGCCCTCCCCCGCTACCCCGGCGCAGGCGACGAGGCGTTGCAGGGACTGCAACTGCTGTGCACCGACCGGGCCCAGCTCGCCCGCGCGCACGGCGACTGGCTGGCCGGCGAACTGCCCCGGGAACCGGTACCGCTGGCGATGTCCTTCTCCGCGAGCGACCCGACGCTGGCCCCGCCCGGCCAGCACGTGGTGACCATCTGGGGGCAGTGGTACCCCTACGAGCTCGCCGACGGGTCGGACTGGGACAAGATCGCCGACCGGGCCGCCCAGCAGCTCATCGCCGCGGTCGACCGGTACGCCCCGGGCTTCGCCGACTCGGTACAGCGGCTGTACGTGCAGACGCCGTTGAAGCTGGAGCAGGAACTGTCCCTGCTGCGTGGCAACGTCATGCACGTGGAGATGGGCCTGGCGAGCATGTTCGGCTTCCGCCCCACCCCCGCGCTCTCCGGGCACCGGGTGCCGGGCCTGGCCGGGCTCTACCTCGCCGGGGCCTCCACCCACCCCGGCGGCGGGGTCTCCGGGAACTCCGGGCGCACCGCCGCCCGGGTGGTGCTCGCCGACCGGCGGCCGGCCGCCCGGCTGCGCACCCTCGCCACGGCACGCCTGCGGGGTGCGCGGCGGTGACCGGCACGGCCACCCGCACGTCCCCGGCCGCTGACCGGGCGCCGGTGCCCTGGCTGCCCTGGGCGCTGGCGGCCGGCGTGGTCGCCACCGCGATCGCCTACCCGCTCACCGACGGCGACGCCCGCGACGCGATCAGCTGGACGATCGTGCTCCTGGGGACCGGGGTCTCGGTCAGCGCGGCGACGGTGAGCCGCGGCTGGCGCACCGGGCTGGGCGTGCTGGTGCTCGTGGGCGCCGTGGCGGTGCTGTTCGAGGCGCTCGGGCTGGCCACCGGCTTCCCCTACGGCGAGTACGCCTACAGCGACGTGCTGGGGCCGACCCTGCTCGGGGTGCCGTTCCTGGTACCGCTGGCCTGGCTGATGATGGCCTGGCCCAGCTGGGTGCTGGCCGCCTGGCTGACCCGACGGCTCCAGCACCCCCGGGTCGTCCGGGTGCTGCTGGCCGCCTACGTCTTCGCCGCCTGGGACGTCGTCCTCGACCCGCAGCTGGTGCAGGCCGGCTACTGGCGCTGGGCCCACCCCGAGCCGGGCCTGCCCGGGATCGACACGGTGCCGCTGACCAACCTGGGCGGCTGGCTGCTGGCCGGGCTGGTGCTCATGACCCTGCTGGACCTGCTGGTCACGCGCACCGCGCGCCCCCGCCGCACCGGCGACGCCGCGCCGCTGCTGGTGCTGGCCTGGATGACCCTGGGCGGGGCGCTGGCGCACGCCGGGTGGCTCGGCCTGCCGGGCTCCGCGCTGTGGGGCGTGCTGCTGGCGCTGCCGGTGCTCGCCGCCGTCGCCGTGCAGGCCCGCCGGTGAGCCGGCTCGTCCGGGCCTGCGCCGGCCTCTCCGTGCTCGGCGCCGTGCACGCCGCGGTCAACACCCGGCTGCTGCGCCGCCCGCCGGCGGTCCCCCCGCCGGTCGCCCGCCGGGTCACCGTCGTGCTGCCGGTCCGCGACGAGGCCGACCAGGTCGCCGACTGCCTGGCCGCGGTGCTCGACCAGCGCGGGGTGCCGGAGCTGGCGGTGGTGGTCGTCGACGACGGGTCGACCGACGGCACCGCCGAGCGGGTGCCCGCCGACGACCGGGTCACCCTGCTCCGCGCGACCCCGCCCGCGCCGGGCTGGCTGGGCAAGTCGAACGCCTGCGCGCAGGGCGCGGCGGCCGCCGGCGACGCCGACGTGCTGGTCTTCCTCGACGCCGACGTCCGGCTGATGCCCGATGCGGTCGCGGCCGCGGTGGCGCTGCTGGACGAGGCCTGGCTGGACCTGGTCTCCCCCTGGCCCCGGCAGCTGGCCGGCAGCGCGGCCGAGCGGCTGGTGCAGCCGCTCCAGCAGTGGCTGTGGGCCACCCTGCTCCCGCTGCGCGCGGCGGAGCGGTCCGGCCGGCCGTCGCTGGTGGCGGCCAACGGGCAGTTCCTGGTGGTCCGGCGGGCCGCCTACGACCGGGCCGGTGGGCACGCGGCGGTGCGCGGCGAGGTGATCGAGGACGTCGCGCTGCTGCGCGCGGTGAAGGCCGCCGGTGGCCGCGGCGTCGTCGTCGACGGCTCGACGCTGGCCGCCTGCCGGATGTACCGCGGCTGGCCGGAGGTCCGGGCCGGGTACGCCAAGTCGCTGTGGTCGGCCGTCGGCGGGCGGCCGGTGGCCGCCGGAGCCGCCGCCGTCGGGCTGACCGCGGTGTGGCTGGTCCCCCCGCTGGCCGCGCTCACCGGTTCCCGGGCCGGGGCGGTCGGCTACGCCGCCGGGGTGGCCGGGCGGGCCGTCGTCGCCGCCCGCACGGGCAGCCGGGCGTGGCCCGACGCCCTGGCGCACCCGCTGTCGATCGCCCTGCTCGACGTGCTGGTCGCCCGGTCGCTGATCGAGCGCCGTCGGGGGACGCTGCAGTGGCGGGGCCGGCCGGTGACCGGCTGCCCGGCCGAGCGCCCAGCGGCGATCCCTCCCCGCCCCTAGCCTGAGCAGATGGACACCAGCGACCTGCTCACCCTGCGCGCCGACGCTCGCGCCGCGCTCGTCCTGGTCGGTCTGCGCGGCGACTGGTAGCCCTACTGCTGCGCCCAGGCGGTCCGCCTGGCCCGGTCCTCGTCCCGCTTCTCCGCCGCCGGTGCGGAGGTGGTGCTCGCCTCGGTCGATCCGCCGGAGGTCCAGCTGGCCATGAACCGGACGTGGCACCTGCCGTTCCGGTGGGCCGGCGACCCCGACGGAGAGCAGCTGGCCAAGCCCCTGGACGCGTGGGACGCCGACGCGTCGATCTTCCGGCCGCTCGTCGTCGTCCTGGCCCCGGACGGCCGCGAGGTGTTCCGGGAGCTGTCCCGGGACTTCACCGACCGCACCGACGACGAGCCGGTGCTCGCCGCGGTCGAGGCCCTGCAGCTGCCGTCGCTGCCCGAGCCCCCCGCCTGGGCCCCGGCCGGCGTGGCCCCCCGGCCGTCGGAGCGGGCGTTCCGGCCCCGGTCGTTCATCCCGTACTTCCGGGCGATCCGGTTCAACACCATGGCGCTGAGCCAGCGGATGGTCGACGACCGGGACCGGGACCAGCTGGTCACCGAGCAGCGGATGGCCGAGTCGTTCCTCGCTGCCTTCGACGCCTGGCGCGCCGAGCACCCACCGGAGCACCAGGGCCCGAGCTGAGCCACGAGCGGCCGGGCGCGAGGATGACCGGGTGACCGAGCAGAGCAGTTCCCCGCGGGTGCACTTCGACCCCATCGAGATGGCGACCGGGGCCTTCTACCGGGTGCTCAACTCGGTCGTGGTCCCCCGGCCGATCGCCTGGGTCTGCACCCGCTCGGCGTCCGGCGTGCACAACCTCGCGCCGCACTCCTTCTACACGGTCGCCAGCGTGCAGCCGCCGGTCGTGCAGTTCACCTCGGTGGGCCGCAAGGACTCGCTGCGCAACGTCGAGGAGACCGGCGAGTTCACCGTCAGCCTGACGCCCGAACCGCTGTTCGAGCAGGTCAACGCCACCGGCACGGACTTCCCGCCGGACACCGGCGAGGCCGAGCAGACCGGCGTGCGGCTCGAGCCCAGCCGGGTGGTCGGCGTGCCCCGGGTGGCGCAGTCGCCGGTGGCGGTGGAGTGCCTGCTGCACGCCACCCTCCGGCTGGGTGACAGCACCGTCGTGTTCGGCCGGGTGGTCAACATCGCCGTCGCGGAGGCCGCCGTCGAGGACGGTCGGCCCCGGATCGAGCACCTGCGCCCGCTGGCCCGCCTGGGCGGCGACGAGTGGTCGACGATCGGCGAGGTCCGCTCGATCCGCCGGATCCCCTACCGCGACTGGACCGCGGACCCGGCCATCGGCCAGCGCCTGCGCGGCGGCTGAACTCAGCCCGGCAGGTGCGGGGCGACCTCCGCGGCGGCGTCGGCACCGAAGGCGTCGGTGAAGCGGGCCAGGAAGTCCGCCTTGGGCAGCGAGTACTCCTGGGTGCCGATCACCTCGACGGCCGCCGTCGCCACCGCGGAGCCGACCTGCAGGCAGCGCTCCAGGCCCAGCCCCCACTGCCGGGCCGCGACGAAGCCGGCGCGCAGCGCGTCGCCGCCACCGGTGGGCTCGACCGGCTTGGTCTCCGGGACGGCGATCACCTCGATCGGGGCCTGCCCGGCCTGCTCCACCCGCACCCCGCTGGCCGCCCGGGTGGTCACCCAGGCACCGACCCGGGCGAGCACCTCGGCGTCGTCCCAGCCGGTCTTCTGCAGCAGCAGCGCGTGCTCGTACTCGTTGGTGAACAGCAGCTCCGCGCCGTCGACCAGCTCGCGGATCATCTCCCCGTCGGCCCAGGCCAGCTGCTGGGAGGGGTCGGCGAGGAAGGGGAAGCCCCGCTGCCGGCACTCCTGCGTGTGCTGCACCATCGCCGTCGGGTCGTTGGGGCCGACGACGACCAGGTCGACCCCGCCGATCCGGTCGACCACGGGCGCCAGCTCGATCAGCGAGGCCTCGCTCATCGCGCCGGAGTAGAAGGACGCGATCTGGTTGTTCGCCGCGTCGGTGGTGCAGGTGAACCGGGCGGTGTGCTTGAGCTCGGACCAGTGCACGCTGCCGGTGTCGACCCCGTGCCGGGTCAGCCAGGCGTCGTAGTCGGCGAAGTCCCCGCCGACGGCGCCGACCAGCGCCGGCCGCTGGCCGAGCAGCGCCAGGCCGTAGGCCATGTTGGCGCCGGCGCCGCCGCGGTGCTGCACCAGGTCGTCGACGAGGAAGGACAGCGAGACGTTCTGCATCTTCCCCTCGACGAACTGGTCGGCGAACCGGCCGGGGAAGGTCATCAGGTGGTCGGTGGCGATGGATCCGGTCACGACGACGGGCATGGCGCAACTGCTTCCTGCTGGACGGCGGGGCACGACCCGCGGCGTCCGCGGTGCCCGGCCAGCGTAGGAGCCCGGGGCCGGCCCCGCCCGGCGCCCTCCCCCGGCCGGGTCAGCGCGAGGGGTCCCGGACCAGGGCGAGGAACAACGGCGTCCGGGTGGCGGTGTCGGTGAGCAGCAGCAGGAAGGGCCGGTCGAGGACGATCTCCGGCAGCGGCGCCCGGAACGAGACGGCGACGACGGTGACGCCCGTGGCCGCGGCGGCCACGGTGCCGTCCTGGTCCACGTCCAGCACCGTCTTCTGCACGACCCGGTCGATCCGCGCGTCCGCCCCCAGCTCGGGCACCTGCACGGGCAGGCCCTGCTCGACCAGCGGATCGAGCAGGTCGTGGGTCTGCTCGATCCGCAGGCGGGGCAGCCGGACGTCGACGCGCTGGGGAGCTGCCTCGGCCACCGCGGCGAGCACCCGCTCGTCGAGGGTGGCCGGGTCGGTGCCCTCGGGTGGGAGCAGCGCGACCGCGGTCAGCGTGCCGTCGCGGTAGGGCAGCTCGACCGACTGCCAGCCGGCGACGGCGCGGGCGGTACCCGAGGCGCCGGACATCATGGACACCTCCACCGTCCCGGACGGCGCGGCGAACGGCGCCGGGGCGGTGCGGGTGAACCGGCTGGCCCAGCGGGCCCGCAGGTGCACCGCGTTGGTGAGCGCGAGCACGGTGTCCCGGTCCAGCGGCTGGTCGAACAGGCTGCGGATGAGGCCTCCGGTGTCCTCGGCGACCGCGGCGTTGATCCGCTCGGTCGCGCCCGCGGGATCGGCCTGGAAGTCGAGCCTGCCCAGCTCGGCGGCGAAGGCGCTGCGCGCCGCGGTGACGTGGGACGGGTCGACGCGGTACCCAGTGGCGGCCCACAGCCGGTTGCTCACCTGCAGCGCGTCCCGGCTCTCCGCCGCGTCGCCGCGGTCGGCACGCAGCGCGGCGAGCGCGGCGGTGTGCTCGGCGAGGGCGGCGGCCAGTTGCGGCGACCACGGTGGCAGCCGCAGCAGGGCGCCGAGCCGTGCCGCCCGGTCGGCGGTGAGCCCCGGGTAGAGCAGGCCCAGCGCCTGGGCGGCGGACGCCGGGGACAGCAGCGCGTTCTCGTCGGGGCGGCGGGCCGCCACCGTGCGCAGCAGGTCCAGCCCGAAGGAGGTCTGGGCAGCGGCGACGTCGGGGACGCCGGTCGTCGTGGGCATGCGCGCAGTGAGTCGCATCTGCCGGGCCTGGTCAAGGCCCCGCGGGCTCCTCCCCCAGCGCCCGGCGCAGCTGGACACCGAGCTGCCCGGTGCCGACGAGGCCGAGCAGGCACCCCACGCCGGTGCCGATGCCGACGACCACGGCCGGGGAGGCCAGCGCCGCGACCACCCCGGCGCCACCCAGGGTGAACCCGGCCATCGCCACCCGGGTGGGCCGCTCCCACACCGAGATCGCCCCGGTCTCGCTCACCCCGGCCTGCCCGGCACGGGCGCGCAGATAGTCCGGCAACCAGCACAGCGCCCCGAAGGCCACGGCCAACCAGCCCGGCGCCCCGGCGACCCACAGCGCCAGCGCGTAGGCGACCTCGGTGAGCCGGTCGACGACGGAGTCCAGCACGAAGCCCCGCCGCGAGGCGCGCCCACCGGCGATCGCCAGCGCACCGTCGAGGGAGTCCAGCAGCCCGGACAGGCCGACCAGCAGCCCGGCCGCGATCAGCCAGAGCCCGCCGGCGGCCGCCGCCGGCACCGCCGCCCCCGCCACGATCAGCCCCAGCGCGGTCGCCGCCAGCGGCGAGACCCGGGCCAGCGGCACGGCCAGCGTGTAGGCCAGGGAGAGCCAGCCACGCACCAGCCGGCTGGCTGCCGGGTCGGTGCCGCCGTGCCAGCGGGACCACGCGATGAGGTACTCCTCGCGGCTCAGCACCCGTGCAGTCCACCACGATGCGGGCACCGGGCGCTGGCGGCAGGGAGAGTGGTGCCGTGCTCGCCGGTCTCGCTCCCGCCCGCCGTCGTCTGCTGCTGGTCCTCCTGGTGTTCGTGCTGGTGGCGGCGGCGGTCGCGGTCGCCGTCCCGCTGCTGACCGGGGACGACGACACCGGCCCGGTGGGCACGGCCGACCCGGAGCGTCCCGGCCCGGTGCTGCTGGTGCCCGGCTACGGCGGGTCGACGGAGTCGCTGCGGCCGCTGGCCGAGCGGCTCACCGCCGAGGGGCGCGACGCGACCGTCGTCGAGGTGCCCGACGGCGGCACCGGCGATCTGCGGGCCTCGGCCGACGCGCTCGGGGACGCCGTGGACGCGGCACTGGCCCGCACCGGCGCGGAGAGCGTCGACGTCGTCGGCTACTCCGCCGGTGGGGTGATCGCCCGGGTGTGGGCCGCCGACGGGGGCGCCGCGCAGGCCCGGCGGGTGGTCACCCTCGGGTCGCCGCACCACGGCACCACGGTCGCGGACCTGGCGCGCAGCTTCGTGCCGGACGAGTGCGGGGTGGGCTGCCAGCAGCTGACCACCGACAGCGAGCTGCTCGCCGGGCTGAACGCCACGGACGAGACGCCTTCCGGGCCGAGCTGGGTGTCGATCTGGACCACCGTGGACCGGACGGTCACCCCGCCGGCGTCGGCCGAGCTGGCCGGAGCGCTGGAGCTGCCGGTGCAGTCGGTGTGCGCGGACTCGCGCGTCGCCCACGGCCAGCTGCCGACCGATCCGCTGGTGCAGGCGATGGTGGTGGCCCAGCTGCAGCCGGGCGACCCGGTGGAGCTGGGACCCGACGACTGCGCGACGCTCGCCGCCGAGTGAGCCCCCGTCAGCTGGTGATGTCCTTGGTGGTGAAGTTCGCCCACGCCGCGACCAGCAGCACCCCGACGTAGACCCCCTGCAGCGCCAGGCCACGCACGATGTCCCGCCAGAACACCGGGTCGCGGAACAGGTCGACGAACGCCAGCCAGTACCGCGTGGGCAGGTAGGGCGCGAAGGACGACGCGGCGTCCAGGGTGAGCAGCAGCGAGGAGGCGATGAGCACCGCCAGCGCCCCGAGCATCGCCGCGGGCGGGGAGTCGGTGAGCGTGGAGAAGAACAGCGCGAACGCCGCGACCCCGAGCATCGACACGGTCACGTAGCCGATGGCCAGCAGGGTGCGGCCGGCCAGCTCCTGGGCGGTGAGCGTCGTCCCGGACAAGGCCGTCCCGCCGATCGGCTGGACGTCGAACAGCAGCTGCCCCACCAGGTATCCGACCACCGCGACCACCAGCACGGTGACGAAGACGAAGGCGATCAGCGCGACCAGCTTCGCCACCAGCAGCCGGGTGCGCCCGGCCGGGCGGGCCAGCAGGTAGCGCAGCGTGCCGGCCTGCGCCTCCCCGGCCACCGACTCCCCCGCGATCAGCGCCACCGCGATCGGCAGGAACAGCGGCAGCACGATCGCCAGCGCGGCCAGCGGGTACAGGGTGCCGTTGGTCAGCACCGCGGAGAGGAACGCCGGCCCCTCCCCCGGCCGGGGTGCCAGGTCGGTGACCGCCAGCAGCACGGCCACCAGCACCGGCAGCGCGTTGAGCAGGGCGATCGTCACCCAGGTGCGGGGCCGGCGGAACAGCTTGCGCAGCTCGACGCTGATCACCGGCGCCCCCGCTCCCCCGGCGCGTCGACCCGGTCGGCGCTGGTGCTGGCCGCGGCGAGCACCACCTCCTCCAGGGTGGGCCGCTGCAGCGCCAGCCCGGTGACCGGCACCCCGGCGGCCACCAGCGCGGCGTTGACCTCGGCCGGGTCCGCGCCGCGCACGACGGCGCGAGAGCCATCGGCGGAGAGCACCCGGCCGTCCAGCGCCGCGCGCACCCGCTGCGGATCGGTGGTCTCCACGACCGTGGCACCGGTGGGCGCGGTCAGGGCGGCCAGCTCGTCCTGCAGCACCAGCCGCCCGCGGTCGAGCACCCCGACCCGGGTGGCCAGCATCTCGACCTCGGCCAGCAGGTGGCTGGAGAGGAACACCGTGGTGCCCTCGCGGTTCAGCTCCAGCAGCAGCTCGCGGATCTCCGAGATCCCCTGCGGGTCCAGGCCGTTGGTGGGCTCGTCGAGCACGAGCAGCTCCGGACGGCGCAGCAGCGCACCCGCCAGGCCCAGCCGCTGGCGCATGCCCAGCGAGTAGTCGCGCACCGGCCGGCGGCCCACCCCGGCCAGCCCGACCTGCTCCAGCACCGTGTCGATCCGCGACCGCCGGGTGCGCCGCGACCCGCCGGGGCCGGCGGCGTCCAGCAGCGACAGGTTGGCCCGTCCGGAGAGGTGGCCGTAGTGCGCCGGGCCCTCGATCAGCGACCCCACCCGGGGCAGCACCTCCCGCCCCCGCCGCGGCATCGGCCGGTCCAGCAGCCGCACCTCGCCCTCGGTGGGCAGCACCAGGCCCAGCAGCATCCGCACCGTCGTCGTCTTCCCCGAGCCGTTGGCGCCCAGGAAGCCGTAGACGTCCCCGGCGCGCACGTCGAGGTCGATGCCGTCCACGGCGCGCAGCCGGCCGTACCGCTTGACCAGTCCGGCGGTCGCGATCACCGTGCTCACCGGTCGCCGCCGGTCAGCTCGGCCGCGGCCAGCGCGAGCGCCTCGCCGTCGACCGTGCCGGTCAGCAGCAGCGGCCCGTTCCGTCCGTCGACCAGCATCAGCCCCAGCGGCCCGGCCGCCAGCCGCACGCCGAGCTCGTCGACGACGGCGTCCGGCGCGCGCCGCAGCGCACCCCGCAGCCCCCCGGCCGCCTCCGCCGGCAGCGGCGCGACGACCAGCACGGTGACCCCGCGGCCGTAGGCGGCGATCGACTCCGGCACCCCCGGCACGGCGCGCCGGTCCAGGCCGGCGAGTGCGGCGGGCAGGACGACGTCGCGGCGGGCGCCGGCCCGGGCGGCGTCCAGCAGCTGCTGGTCCGGGCCGGCGCGCAGGTCGTGCGCCGGCACCGCGGTGAACCGGGTGACCGAGGCCGGGGGCGTGCTGACGTCGACGTCGAGGAACGCGGTGTCCAGCGCGGGGCCGGTGCCGGTGTCCCCGACGACGAGCACCCGCAGCGGGAGGCCGCTGCCGGCGTCGACCCACACGTCGACCCGGGCCACCGAGGACGCCGCGTCCGACGGGACCAGGCGCAGGCCCAGGGCGTCGCGCCCGGCGATCCGCGCGGCCGGCAACCGGGACAGCTCGTCGTCCTCGGCCTCGGACAGCAGCCGGCGGCCCAGCGCGGTGGGCAGCAGGTCCGGTGCCGTGGGGAGCGCGAGCGGGCTGCCGGCCGCGGACCGGGTGACCCGCGCCTCCTCGTACTCCCACGTCCAGCGACCGGCGGGGCTCAGGTGCACGCCGGTCTCCCCGGTGGGGGTGACCACGTCCACCCGCCAGTCCAGCGGGCCGCGGTACCAGGTGCGCATCGACGTCCGGTCGCTGAGCAGGTCGGCGACCGGGGTGAGCTGCTGGCCGACCGGCAGCGCCAGGCCACCGGCCGCCTGGGCGTAGCCGGAGTACGGGACGTCGGCCGAGGCGAGCGCCTGCGCCCGGAGGTCCGGCGCGGAGACGGCGGAGTCGGTGGCCGGCCACGCGGCGACCAGCGCCGGCAGACTGACCAGCACCGCGACCGCGGCGGCCACGGCTGCCCAGCGGGCGGCTGCCCCGGTCCGCCGTCGCGCCACGCCGAAGACGGTACGTCGGTCACGCGGCACCTGCCGGAGCCGGTGATCATGCGACCGCGCCGTGCCGGCCCTACCGTTCCCGGGGTGGCTCCTCCGATCAGCGACGCCGTGGTCGTCGACGTCCTGCACCGGGTCGACCGGGTGCTGGCCCCCGTGGTCCGGCGGCTGGGCCGGCCGCCCGAGCTGCCCGCCGAGCGGCGTGCCGCGTGGTGGGCCGACCGGGTCAGCCGGGTCGCGGCCGGCGTCTCGGCGGCGCCGCGGTTCGCCGGCCGGCTGGCCTCCCTGCTGCCGCTGCAGAACACCGTCGGCTCGGCGGTGCAGTCCCTGGTCGTGCTCGGCGTCGCCGCCGAGCACGGGGTGACCGACCCCGCCGACCGGATCAGCCTGCTCACCCGGGTGCTGCTGGACCGCGAGCTGCCCGCCGAGCAGGTGCGCCCGCTGCTGGACCGCGACCGCGGGGTGTACGCGCAGGAGGCGTTCGGGGAGCGGCGCTCCGGCGTCGGCGGCGCGGCCCGGGCGCTGTGGCGGGTCGGCCGGCTGCTCGGCCGGATCGACGACGCGCTGGACGCCCGGCCCAAGGGCAAGCTGCGCCACCGGGCACTGTCGCAGCTGCCGGTGGTGGGCGTCGTCGGTGGCTACGCCGCCGAGCACGAGGGGCTGCGCCTGGCGGCGCGGGAGGCCGACCAGCTGCTGTCCCGCTGAGGGTCAGACCGCCGGCACCCCGGCCAGGTTGGCGTGGACCTCCCGGGTCGCCGTCGAGCGGTTCATGGTGATGAAGTGGATGCCCGGGACGCCCTCGTCCAGCAACCGGCCGCACATCTCGGTGGCCACCTCCACGCCCAGCGCCCGCACCGCCCGACGCGCCTCGGGGGTGTCGCCGTCCAGCGCGGCGAACCGCTCGGCGAGCTCGTCCGGGAACGCCTGCCCGGACAGCTGCACGATCCGCGCGATCTGCCGCGCGTTCGTCACCGGCATCACCCCGGCGATGAGCGGGACGTCGCAGCCGCGGGCGGCCACCCGGTCGCGCAGCCGCAGGTAGTCCTCCACCCGGAAGAACATCTGGGTGATCGCGAAGTCCGCGCCCGCGCGGCACTTGGCGATGAACATCTCGGTGTCGGCCTCGGCGTCCGGCGACCGGGGGTGCAGCTCGGGGAAGGCGGCCACGCCGACGCAGAAGTCGCCGGCGTCCTTGATCAGCCCGACCAGGTCGGCGGCGAACTCCACGCCCTCGGGGTGGGCCAGCCACTCCGACTGCGGGTCGGCGCCGGGCGGGTCGCCGCGCAGCGCCAGCAGGTTGCGCACCCCGGCGGCGGCCAGCCGGCTGACCACGTGCCGCAGCTCCGCGACGCTGTGGTCGACCGCGGTGAGGTGCGCGAGCGGCAGCATCGTGGTCTCCGCGGCGATCCGCTCGGTCACCGCCACGGTGCCCTCGCGGGTGGAGCCGCCGGCGCCGTAGGTCACCGACACGAAGGAGGGCTGCAGCCGCTCCAGCTCGCGCAGCGCGGTCCACAGCTGGGTCTCCCCCGCGGCGTCCTTGGGCGGGAAGAACTCGAACGACCACGTGGGCCGCCCCTGGGCGAGGAGCTCGCGCACCGTGCCGGTCACGAGGATGAGCGTAGTGACTGCATCCGGACCGCCGGTCGCGGGCGAAGGAACCCGGACAGCACGAGACGGGGCCCACCGGGGTCCGGGGCGGGAGACCAGATGAACCGGTGTCAGTCGACTGACACCTTGATCGGGCCGGGACCGATCGAGTTGGGCAATACTGGCCCGGTGACCGCCGGGACCCAGCACCGCGACCGTCCATCCGGCCCCGGGGTCGCCGCCCCGCGGGCGGCCGACCTGGACCGGGTCCGCGCCGCGGTCAGCGCCGCGCTCGAGACCTTCCTGTCCGAGCAGCGCGCGACCCTCGGGGCCATGGCGCCCCAGCTGGCGCCGGTGGTCGACGAGGTCTGCGCCCTGGCCGAGGGCGGCAAGCGGCTGCGCCCGCTCTTCGCCTACTGGGGCTGGCGCGGGGCCACCGGGTCCGCCCCGGCCGAGGACGACGAGTCGGTGCTGCGCGCCGTCGCCGCGCTGGAATTCGTGCACGCCAGCGCGTTGGTGCACGACGACGTGATGGACGGCGCCCTGACCCGCCGCAGCCGGCCGGCCACGCACGTCGGCTTCGCCGCCCGGCACGGCGACGACGGGCTGGGCGGCGACCCCGCCCTGTTCGGCGTGGGGGCCGCGATCCTCGTCGGCGACCTGGCGCTGGTCTGGTCCGACGAGCAGCTGCGCCGGTCCGGCATCTCCACCGCGGCGCTGGCCCGGGCCCGCACGGTCTGGGACGTGATGCGCACCGAGGTGACCGCCGGCCAGTACCTGGACCTGCTGCGCGCCGCGGGCGGGCTGCCCGGCCCCGAGGGCGCGCTGACCGTCGCCCGGTACAAGAGCGCCGGCTACACCGTGCAGCGGCCGCTGCAGCTGGGCGCGGCCATCGCCGGCGCCGCCCCGGAGGTGACCGAGGCCTACACGGCGATCGGCCTGCCGCTGGGCGAGGCCTTCCAGCTGCGCGACGACGTGCTGGGCGTCTTCGGCGACCCCGAGGTCACCGGTAAGTCCGCCGACGACGACCTGCGCGAGGGCAAGCAGACCCTGCTCATCGCGCTGGCCGAGGAGCGCGCCAACTCCGCCGGGCGCCGGTTGCTGGCCGAGTCGCTGGGCGACCCGGCCGCCGGCCCCGAGCAGTTCGCCGCGCTGCGCGAGCTGATCGAGACCACCGGCGCCCGGGCCCGGGTCGAGGAGCGGATCGCGGAGCGGACCACCCTGGCCCGGACGGCGATCGCCGAGGCGCCCGTGGCCGAGGACGCCCGCGCCGCGCTCGACGCGCTCGCCGTCGCCGCGACCACCCGCACCGCGTGAGCGGCCTGCGCCGCGGCCGGGTCCGCACCGTCCCGGGCCGCACCGAGCGGGTGGTCGTCGTCGGCGCCGGGCTCGCCGGGCTGTCGGCCGCCCTCCGGCTGCGCGGCGCCGGCCGCGAGGTCACCGTCGTCGACCGCTGCCCCGGCCCGGGCGGACGGGCCGGCGTGGTCACCCGGGCCGGCTACACACTCGACACCGGCCCGTCGGTGTTCACCGCCCCGGAGATCGTCGAGGACGCCTTCGCCGCGGTGGGCGAGCGGCTGGCCGACCGGCTGACCCTCACCCCGCTGACCACCACCTACCGCGCCCAGTTCGCCGACGGCTCGCACCTGGACGTGCACGCCGACCGGGCCGAGTTCGCCGCCGAGGTCGAGCAGCTGTGCGGACCGGCCGAGGCCGCGGCGCTGCACCGCTACCTCGACGACCTGGCCGAGCTCTACCGGCTGCAGCTGCGCACCTTCATCGACCGCAACCTGGACTCCCCGCTGGACCTGGCCGGCCCCGAGCTGGTGCAGCTGGTCCGCCGCGGCGGCTTCCGGCGGCTGTCCTCGCACGTCGAACGGTTCTTCGCCGACGACCGGCTGCGCCGGTTGTTCAGCTTCCAGGCCCTCTACGCCGGGGTGTCGCCGTTCCGGGCCATCGCCGCCTACGCGGTCATCGCCCAGCTCGACATCGGCGCCGGGGTCTGGCACCCCGAGGGCGGGATCGGCGCGGTGCCCCGGGCGATGGCCGCCGCGGCCGCCGACGCCGGGGTGGAGTTCCGCTACGAGGTGGACGCCGAGCTGGAGGTCGACGGCTCCCGGGTCACCGCCGTCCGGCTGGCCGACGGCGACCGGCTGCCCGCCGACGCCGTCGTGGTGACCGCCGATGCCCCGCACCGGCTGGTGCCCGGCCTGCGCGGCCCGCGTCGCCCGGTCCACTCGCCCTCCTGCGTGGCCCTGCACCTGGGTGCCCGGGCGACGTTCCCCGACCAGGCGCACCACACGATCAGCTTCGGGCAGACCTGGCGGCAGGTGTTCGACGAGCTGACCCGCGACGGTCGCCCGATGAGCGACCCCAGCCTGCTGATCAGCATGCCCTCGGTGACCGACCGGGCCCTGGCCCCCGCGGGCGGCTCGGTGCTCAGCGTCGTCGCCCCGACTCCCAACCTCGACCCGCGCAGCGGGGGCAACCCCGACCTCGACTGGCCGGTGCTGGCCCCCCGCTACCGGGAGGAGCTGCTGGCCACCCTGGACGCGCGGGGCTGGACCGGCGTCGGCGAGGCGATCGAGGTGGAGGAGCTGCTGACCCCCGTCGACTGGGCGGCGCAGGGCATGGCCGCGGGTACCCCGTTCGCGCTGGCGCACACCTTCGGGCAGACCGGGCCGTTCCGCCCGTCCACCCTGCCCCGATCGGGCCCGGAGAACGTGGTGCTGGCCGGCTCGTCGGTGCAGCCCGGCGTCGGGGTGCCGATGGTGGTGATCAGCGGCCGGCTGGCCGCCGAGCGGATCACGGGGGTGCAGCGATGACGCCACCGCCCACCCGGGAGCAGCAGCAAGCGCAGTTGGACGCGGCCTACGCGGTGTGCCGGGGGATCGCCGCCGAGCACGGCAAGTCCTACTTCCTGGCCACCCGGCTGCTCACCCCCGACCGCCGGGCGGCCATCCACGCGCTGTACGCCGCCGCCCGCGTGGCCGACGACATCGTCGACGTCGGCGCCGACCAGCCCGGCCGCGATCCCGAGGGCGAGCTGCTCGCCTGGTCGACCGCGGCCCTGGACGAGGTCTCCGCCGGCTGGTCCGACGACCCGGTCCGGCTGGCGCTGGTGCACACCTACCGCCGGTACGGCATCCCGGTCGAGCACCTGGTCGACTTCCTCGCCGCGATGACCAGCGACCTCGACGTCACCGGCTACGCCGACCTCGACGCCCTGGACCGGTACATGTGGGGGTCGGCGTCGGTCATCGGGCTGCAGGTGCTCCCCGTGCTGGGCACCGCCCCCGGGGTGACCCGCGAGGAGGCCGCGCCGCACGCCATCGCCCTGGGCGAGGCCTTCCAGCTGACCAACTTCCTGCGCGACGTCGCCGAGGACGTCGACCGCGGCCGGGTCTATCTGCCCGCGGACCTGATGGCCGCGCACGGGGTCACCCGGGAGCAGCTGGCCGCCAGGCGCCACTCCCCCGGGTTCACCGCGCTGATGCGGGAGATGGTCGCGGTGACCCGCCGCCGGTACGACGACGCCGCACCCGGCACCCCGATGCTGGCGCGGGAGTCCCGGGACTGCGTCCGCGCCGCGACCGCGCTCTACGGCGGCATCCTCACCGAGATCGAGCGCGCCGACTACCGGGTGCTGGACCGCCGGGTGCGGGTGTCCAGGCCGCGGCGCCTGGCGGTGTTCGCCCGCCGGTTGACCGCTGCCCAGCTGGCCAGGGTGAGCAGCACCAGGGCGAAGCCGAACAGCAGGTCCTCGACCGGGGCGTAGGCGATCCGCGGGCCCCAGATGACGTCCGGGTCGTAGGTGACCACGTCCAGGCCGGTCAGCACGCCGTTCATCAGCAGCTGGAAGCCGACCACGATCGCGTAGGCGGTCCAGAACACCGGCCGGGTGACCAGCCGGGTGCGCAGCACGGCGAGGTCGACGACCAGCACGGCGACGACGGCGATCACGGCGAGTGCGCTGTAGCTCATCGCCCGTCCTCCGCCTCGCGCGCCGGGTACCCCGCGTCCCAGCCGGTCACCTTCCGCACCGCCTCCAGGGCCAGCACCGCGCAGATCGGCACGACGACGAAGAAGAGCACCTCCTCGACCGGGATGCCGCCGGGCAGCCGGACGTCGATGGTGCGGGTGGCGCTGTAGTCCCAGTGCCCCTGCTCGATCGCGTAGAGCACCCAGGCCAGGAAGACGACCAGCTCGGGGACGAGCGCCAGCAGCAGCCGCCGCCAGCGGGCGTAGACCCGGACCCGCAGCAGCAGCTCCAGCGGGGCGGTGACCACGAGGCAGCCCACCAGGAGCGCCCCGTAGGTCAGCTGCTCCATCGCCGGCTCAGCACGATCGCCGGCTCAGAAGGCCAGCGCCTGGGCGCGGCGCACGACCTCGCGGTGCCGGTCGTCGCGCAGCGCCTGGACCGGCGTGCCCGGGAGCGTGTCGTCCTCCCGGTACAGCCAGTCGAAGGCCTCCTCCTCGGTGTAGCCGCCGTCCATCAGCACGGTGAGCAGCCCGGGCAGGTGCCGGAGCACCTCGCCGTCGAGCAGCAGGTCGGCCGGGATCTTGCTGTTGCCGCTGCCGGGCACGGCGATCAGCTTGTGCTCGCGCAGCAGCTGGCGGACCCGGTTGGGCGAGACGCCGAGCTGCTGGGCGACCTCCGCGGGGGTGAGCGTGTCCACGCGACCAGCCTAGGGCGGGCCCCGACCGGGACTGTCGGACCCCCGCGGCAGCCTGCCGGCCATGACGCTGAGCACCGTCGAACGCGAGCAGTTCCTCGCCGAACCGCACGTCGCCGCGCTGTCGGTCGCCGCCGGCCCCGACCGCGGGCCGCTGACCGTGCCGATCTGGTACGGCTACACCCCGGGCGGCACGGCCTGGATCGTCACCCCCACCGCCTCCCGCAAAGCCCGGTCGATCGAGGCGGCCGGCCGGTTCACCCTGCTGGTCGACCGGGTCACCCCCAGCGTCCGGTACGTGTCCGTCGAGGGTCCGGTGGCCGACACCCGCCCCGCGACCGAGGACGACGTCCGGGCGATGGCCCGGCGGTACCTGCCCCCGGAGGCGGTGGAGGGCTACGTCGCGATGTCGCTGGCCGACCACGGCGACCAGGTCGTCGTCCACCTCCGCCCCCAGCGGTGGCTCTCCGCCGACCTGGGCTGACCGCCGGGGCTTCCCTAGGCTCCAGCTCCATGTCGAGCAGCGACGCCTCCGGGCCGGTCCCCCCGTACCTCGACCTCGCCGCGCTGGAGGCCGGGGCCCGGCGGCAGCTGCCGGCCGACGTCTACGACTACTACGCCGGCGGCGCCGGGGCGGAGATCACCCTGACCGAGGCGACCGCGGCCTGGCGCGCCTGGCGGCTGCGCCCACGGGTGCTGCGGGGCGACGCCCCACCGCGGCTGGGCACCACGCTGCTGGGCGCGCCGGTGGCCACCCCGGTCGGGGTGGCGCCGTGGGGGTTCCAGGCCATGGCGCACCCGGACGGCGAGCGCGCCACCGCCCGCGGAGCGGCGGAGGCCGGCGCGCTGATGACCGTCTCCACCAGCGCCAACACCGCGCTGGCAGACGTCGCCGCCGTCACCCCGGCCGGGCCGCGCTGGTTCCAGCTCTACCAGCTGCACTCCCCCGCCCACACCGACGACCTCGCCCGCCGCGCCGGCGCCGCGGGCTACCAGGCCCTGGTGCTGACCGTCGACGTGCCGGTGCTCGGCCGGCGGCTGCGCGACCTGCGCAACGGCTTCGACCTCCCCACCGGGCTGCTGATGGCGAACCACCCCGGCGCAGGGGGCGCGCCGGTGTCCATGCGCGCCGCCGAGTCACCGGCGTGGACGCTGGCCGACATCGGCCGCCTCGGTGAGGTCTCCGGGCTGCCCGTGGTGGTCAAGGGCGTGCTCCGCGGCGACGACGCGGCCCGCTGCGTCGAGGCCGGCGCCGCCGCCGTCTGGGTGTCCACGCACGGCGGCCGGCAGGCCGACCCGGTCGTGGCCAGCGCCGAGGCGCTGCCGGAGGTCGTCGACGCGGTGGCCGGGCAGGTCGAGGTCTACGTCGACGGCGGGATCCGGTCGGGGTCCGACGCGCTGGTCGCCCTCGCGCTGGGCGCCCGGGCGGTGTTCGTCGCCCGGCCCACCGCCTGGGGGCTGGCGGGCGGCGGCGCCGACGGCGTGGCGCAGGTGCTGGGTGGACTGAGCGGGGAGCTGGCGCACACCATGCTGGTGTGCGGACTCGACGACGTGCGCTCGGTACCCCGGGACACCGTCGTCCGGGCCGGGTGTCCCGCCGGGGGGGCCTCGCGCTGAGCCGGCGCCGCTGGTCGGCCGGCGCGTCCGCCGACCACCGGCTGGACCGCGGCACCGCCGTCCGTCCAGCCCATCGGGTCACACCCGGCTCACCGTCCCGACGTGTCCGCGTCGTTTCGTCCAGCCGGACCGATCCGCTCCTAGACTCAGCGGCGTGGACACCGTCGTGACCGACCCCGCGGTCGGCCTGGTCCTCGAGGGGCGCTACCGCCTCGAGGAGCGCCTTGCGCGCGGCGGCATGTCCACCGTCTACGCCGCCACCGACCTGCGGCTGCACCGCACCGTCGCGGTGAAGGTGATGGCCGAGCACCTGGCGCACGACCCCGCGTTCGTCGACCGGTTCACCCGCGAGGCGCGGGCGACGGCGATGCTCAGCCACGTCAACGTCGTGTCCGTCAGCGACCAGGGCGCCGACCAGGGCCTGGTCTTCCTGGTGATGGAGCTGGTCCGCGGGCGCACCCTGCGCGACCTGCTGCAGGCCCGCGGCCGGCTCACCGTCGGCGAGGCGTTCGCCGTGCTGGAGCCGGTGCTCGCCGGCCTGACCGCCGCGCACCGGGCCGGCATCGCGCACCGCGACGTGAAGCCGGAGAACGTGCTGATCTCCACCGACGGCCAGGTGAAGGTCGCCGACTTCGGTCTCGCCCGCGCCGTCGCCGGCACCGGGCAGACCAGCCACACCGGCGGCGTGCTCATCGGCACAGTCGCCTACCTCTCCCCCGAGCAGCTCGAGCGGGGGCGCAGCGACGCCCGCAGCGACGTCTACGCCGCCGGCATCATGTTCTACGAGCTGCTCACCGGTCATCCGCCGTACCAGGGCGACACCGCGCTGGCGGTGGCGTACCAGCACGTGCACCACGACGTCCCGGCGCCGTCGGCGGAGGTGCCGGGCGTCCCCTGGCAGGTCGACGAGCTGGTCGCGCGCACGACGCGCCGCGAGCCGGCGGCCCGTCCGCTGGACGCCGGGGCCTTCCTCGCCGAGCTCGTCGACCTGCGGGCCGACCTGGGGATGGCCCGGGTGCCCGTGCCCACCGGCCGCACCACCGACGCCCCCGGGGCGCTGCGCCCCACCAACCGGTCCACCGCACCGCGCCCCCGCGGGGCGAGCGCGCCGGGCCCGGGCTCCGGCGACCCGCGCACCGAGGTGCTCGGCGGGGGCCGCAGCCGCGGCACCACCGTGCTCCCCGGCAGCGGTGCGACGGCGCACGTGGACGGCGCCCGGCCCACGGCGCCGCGGCACCCGTCGGTCCGCCCGGGCGTCCCCCCGCACATCCGCCGCCGGCGGGCCCGGCTGGCGATCGCCGTCGTGCTGCTGCTGGCGGTCACCATCGGCGCGGTGGGCTGGTGGCTGGGCAGCGGTCGCTGGACCGACGTGCCGGACCTGCTGAACCAGGACCGGGACACCGCCGTCGGACTGCTCCAGGAGGCCGGGCTGGACCCGGCCTTCGGCGAGCCGCAGTTCAGCGAGGAGCTGCCCGAGGGCACGGTCATCTCCGCCGACCCGGCCGACGGCGAGGCGATCCGCGGCAGCGACGTGACCCTGGTGCTCTCCAAGGGGCCGGAGCGGTTCGAGGTCGACCCCGGGCTGGTCGGGCAGCCGCTGGAGGCGGTCCAGGCCGCGCTGACCGAGGCCCAGGTCCCGGTGACCGTCACCTCGCGCGAGGAGTTCGACGACGAGCAGCCCGTCGGCACCGTCCTGGGCTTCGAGCCGGCCGCCGGCACCGAGCTCAAGCGCGGTGACACGGTCACCGCGGTGGTCAGCGCCGGGCGCGCCCCGGTAAAGGTCCCCGACGTGGTCGGCCTGAGCCCCGAGGCGGCGACCACCAACCTGGAGGACCGCGGCTTCACCGTGGAGCGGACCACCGGGCGCAGCGCCGACGTCGACCCCGGTGAGGTGATGGCGGTCAGCCCCGGCCCCGGGGACGCCGCGCAGCCCTACGGCAGCACGGTGACGATCCAGGTCTCCGAAGGCGTGCCCCAGGTGACCGTGCCCGACGTGAAGGGCAAGTCCAAGGACGAGGCGACCGCGCTGCTCGCCCAGGCGGGCCTGGAGGCCGAGTCCACCCAGTTCATCGCGGGCGACCGCGTGTTCCAGCAGAGCCCCCGGGCCGGCGAGGTCGTCGACCAGGGCAGCACCGTCCGCATCCTCATCAGCTTCGGGTGACCTCCTCCTCGTGACCTCCCCCAGCACCGCCCTGCCCGCTCCCGCACTGCCCTCCCCCCGGGTCCTGCCGCCGATCGGCGCGCACATCCAGATCAAGGGCGGCCTCGCCAAGGGCGGGCTGGCCTACACCGACGCCGTCGGCGCCCGCGCCGTCCAGGTGTTCGTCGGCAACCCGCGCGGCTGGAAGCCCAGCGCCGGTGACCCGGTGCAGGACGCGGCCTTCACCGCCGGCTGCGCCGAGCGCGGGGTGCCCTCGTTCATCCACACCCCCTTCCTGGTCAACGTCGGCTCCCCCAGCGACGCGACCGTCGAGCAGTCGATCGCGACCATCCGGCACAACCTGGCCCGCGGCCGCGAGCTGGGCTGCGTGGGCGTGGTGGTGCACGCGGGCTCCGCCGTCGGTGAGGACCGCTACGAGGCGGCGCTGGCGCAGCTGCACGACCGGCTGCTCCCGGTGCTGGACGACCTCCCCGACGGCGCGCCCCGGCTGCTCATCGAGCCCACCGCCGGCGGTGGGAAGTCGCTCGCCGCCACGGTGGAGGACCTGGGCCCGTACCTGGCCGCGCTGGAGCACCACCCGGCGGTCGGGGTCTGCCTGGACACCTGCCACGCCTGGGCGGCCGGCCACGACCTGGCGGCCCCCGGCGGCATGACCGCGATGCTGGCTGCGCTGGAGGCGACGGTCGGCCCCGGCCGGCTCGGCCTGGTGCACGCCAACGACTCCCTCGACGCCCGCGGCTCCACGCGCGACCGGCACACCACGATCGGCGCCGGCTCGATCGGTGCCGCACCGTTCGGCGAGCTGCTCACCCACCCGGCGCTCGCCGGCGTGCCGGTGGTCGTGGAGACGCCCAGCGCCGACGACGGGCACGCCCGGGACATCGCGCTGCTGTGCGCCCTGCGGGACGGGACGACGCTCCCGGGCTGACCCGGCCGTCGGCGAGTTCTGCGGACGCGCCGGTCCGGGATCGATCCCACCGGCTCCGCCCTTTACGGGACGACGACGGGCGCTTTGACTCTCCGTGTCTGAGCCGTATCTGAGAGTGCGGCCGCGTCGACCGAGGAGATCCCGTGCCCAACCGCAGCCTCCCCCGCCGGACCCTGGCTACCGCCGCCCTGACCGCCCTGGTGGCCACCGGCCTCGGCTCCACCGCCGGCACCGCCTCCGCCGCGCCCACCGGGCCGAAGGACACCTACATCGTGAGCCTGGTGCCGGGTTCGCCCGCGGCCGCGATCGCCGAGCAGGCCGCCCAGCGGCTCGGCGGCGAGGTCGAGCACGTGTACACCGCGGCCCTCAGCGGCTTCGCCGTCGAGCTGCCCACCGCGGTGGCGGACCGGCTGGCCACGCTGCCGGGCGTGGCCGGCGTCGAACGGGACGCGCCGGTCGAGCTCAGCGCCACCCAGTCCTCGGCCACCTGGGGCCTGGACCGCACCGACCAGCGGTCGCTGCCGCTGAACGGCAGCTACGGCTACGCCGCCACCGGTGCCGGGGTCACCGCCTACGTCATCGACACCGGCATCCGGCTCACGCACGGCGACTTCGGCGGCCGGGCGGTCTCCGGCTTCGACGCGGTCGACGGGGGCAGCGCCGACGACTGCAACGGCCACGGCACGCACGTGGCCGGCACCGTCGGCGGCACCGCGCACGGGGTGGCGAAGGGCGTGCAGCTGGTGGCGGTGCGGGTGCTGGACTGCGCGGGCAGCGGCAGCAACGCCGGCGTCATCGCCGGCATCGACTGGGTCACCGCCCACCACCGGCCGGGGCAGCCGGCCGTGGCCAACATGAGCCTGGGCGGCGGGACCAGCACCGCGCTGGACAACGCCGTGGCGCGCTCGATCGCCGACGGGGTCACCTACGCGGTGGCGGCCGGCAACGGCAACGCCCAGGGCGTGCCGCAGAACGCCTGCTACACGTCGCCGGCCCGGGTCGCCGGTGCGCTGACCGTCGGGGCGACCGACCGCACCGACGCCCCGGCCTCGTTCAGCAACTACGGCACCTGCGTGGACCTGTTCGCCCCCGGCGTCGGGATCACCAGCACCTGGCACACCGGCAACACCGCGACCAGCACGATCAGCGGCACCTCCATGGCCACGCCGCACGTCGCCGGCGTCGCCGCGCTGTACCTGCAGGGCAACCCGGCGGCCTCCCCGGCGGCAGTGGGCTCGGCCATCACCGCCGGCACCACCAAGGACGCGGTCCGGACCACCCGCACGGCGAACAACGACCTGCTGTTCAGCGCCTACTGACCGGCACTCGGCACGACCGCGGCCGGGCCGCCCCTCGGGGCTGCCCGGCCGCGGTCGTCCGCGCTCCGAGCGGGGCGTCAGAAGATGCCGCTGAGCACCCACGCGATGGCGAAGCCCACCACGCCGATCAGGGTCTCCATCACCGTCCAGGTGCGCAGTGTCGTCTTCACGTCCATCTCCAGGAACCGCCCGACCAGCCAGAACCCGGAGTCGTTGACATGGGAGAGAACGGTCGAACCGCACGCGATCGCGATGACGACGAAGGCGACGTCCAGGCGGGACAGGTCACCGGCCTCGACCGCCGGGGCGACCAGCGCGGCCGTGGTCAGCAGGGCGACCGTCGCCGACCCCTGGGCGACCCGGAGGCAGGTGGCGATGACGAAGGCGCCCACGATCACCGGGAGACCGATCGACTCCAGGCTGTCCGCCAAGGCCGTGCCGATCCCGCTGGCGCGCAGGACGCCACCGAACATGCCGCCGGCGCCGGTGATCAGGATGATCGCGGCGACGGGGCCGATCGAGGAGTTCAGCAGCTGCTCGGTCTCGCTCCGGGAGAACCGCTCGCGGGAGAGCACGGCCGCGGCCACCAGCAGGGTGATCAGCAGGGCGACCGGGGTCTGACCGAGCAAGGTCACCCACTGCAGCCAGCCGGCCTCGTCGTCGACGGCGCCGGCCGTGGCCAGGGTGTTGAACCCGGTGTTGAGCAGGATCAGCACCAGCGGCAGCAGGAGCAGGGCGAGCACGGTGCCGAACTTCGGCGGCGTCGTCCGGTGGGCGACCGCGGTCTTCCCCGTGCCCGGCGTGGTGCCGGCGACGGTGCCCTCGGCCGCCTTCTCGCCGCCGTCCGGCTCGTCGTCGGGCAGCCGCTCGCCGCCCAGGGTCGTCGGCACCGGGACGTGCACCCGACGGCCGATCCACTGGCTGAACAGGTAGGCGGCGATGAACCAGGTGGGCACGCCGATCACCAGGCCGACGACCACGAGCAGGCCGATGTCGGCGCCGAGGATGTCGCCGGCGCCGACCGGGCCGGGGTGCGGGGGCACGAAGGCGTGCATGACCGCGAAGGCCCCCGCCGAGGGCAGCGCGTAGATCAGGACGGAGCCGCCGAAGCTCTTGGCGACGCTGAAGATGATCGGCAGGAAGACGACGAACCCGGCGTCGAAGAAGATCGGGAATCCGAACAGCAGGGACGCGACGCCGAGGGCGAGGGGCGCCCGCTTCTCGCCGAACCGGCCGATCATCGAGTCGGCCAGCACGCGGGCGCCGCCGGTGACCTCCAGCAGTTTGCCGATCATCGCGCCGAGGCCGACGAGCAGCGCGACGCTGGCCAGGGTGGACCCGAAGCCGGAGAGCATCGTGTCGATCACCTCGCCGACCGGGATTCGGGTGGCGAGCGCGGTCAGCAGGCTCACCAGCACCAGCGCCACGAAGGCGTGGACCTTGAGCTTCATGATCAGGACGAGCAGGACGGCGACGGCTCCGACTGCGATCAGCAACAGCGGAGTGGTGCCCAGGGCGGGTTCGACGTCTTCCACGGCGGGCCTCTTCGAGTCGACGAGAGTGGGACCTGCCCGGCGGACCGGGTGGGCCCCACTCTGTCAGTCGGTGATCATCACCGCAGTCCGGCCGCGACGGGACCGTGACCTGGCTCGCTCAGCGGCCGGTGAGCTCGCCGATCACCTGGGTGAGCACCTTCGCCGCCCGCTCCACCCCGGCCCGGTCGACGTCCAGGTGGGTGACCAGCCGGATCCGCCGGCCGCTGACCTGCCCGACCAGCACGCCCTGGGCCCGCGCCGCGGCGGCGACCTCGGCGGCGGGGACGTCGTCGACGACGACCATGTTGGTCGGCACGCCGTCGGGGTCGACGCCGAGCCGCTCGGCGAGCGCCTGCGCGTGCGCGTGGTCCTCGGCCAGCCGTTGCAGGTGGTGGTCGAGGGCGAACAGCCCGGCGGCGGCCAGCACGCCGGCCTGGCGCATGCCCCCGCCCAGGCGCTTGCGCCAGAGCCGGCCCGCGGCGATCCGCTCGGCGTCGGCGACCAGCACCGAGCCGACCGGGGCACCCAGGCCCTTGGACAGGCACACCGATGCGGTGTCGGCCAGCCGGCCGTAGGTCTCCAGCGGGACCCCGGAGGCCACGTGCGCGTTCCAGATCCGGGCGCCGTCGAGGTGGACGGCGACGTCGTGCTCGCGGGTCCAGCCGAAGAGCGCCTGCAACTCCTCGAGCGGCTGGACCAGCCCGCCGCCGCGGTTGTGCGTGTTCTCCACCGCGATCGCCGCGGTCGAGGTGACGTGCCAGTCGTCCTTGGGGCGCACCTGGGCGATCAGCTGCTCGGCCGACAGCGGCCCCCCGGTGACCACCGTGCGGCTGGCCAGGCCGAACAGCGCCGCGGCGGCGCCCATCTCGTAGGTGAACACGTGCGCGTCGGCGTCCCCGACGACCTCCTGGCCGGGCTCGCAGACCAGCCGCAGGCCGATCTGGTTGCCCATCGTGCCGGAGGGGACGAACAGGGCGGCCTCGTGCCCGAAGAGGGCGGCGACCCGCTCCTCGAGGGCGTTGACCGTCGGGTCCTCGCGGTAGACGTCGTCGCCCACCTCGTCCTCGGCCATGGCCCGCCGCATCCCGGCCGTCGGCCGGGTCACGGTGTCCGAGCGCAGGTCGACCGCGCCGCTGGTCGAAGTCGTCATTCCTCTGTGCCTCTCGGCCCCGCTGCAGGGGCCCGCCGCGAGTGTGCGAGTGGTGGGGGGGGCAGTGGGGTCCTTGGTCAGCCGCGCAGCATCTCGGTGACCAGGAACGCCAGCTCCAGCGACTGGCCGGTGTTCAGCCGGGGGTCGCACGCCGTCTCGTAGCGGCTGTTGAGGTCCGCGTCGCTGATCTCCATGGCACCGCCGAGGCACTCGGTGACGTCCTCACCGGTCAGCTCGACGTGGATGCCGCCGGGCCAGGTGCCCAGTCCGCGGTGCACGTCGAAGAAGCCGAGCACCTCGTCGACGACCCGGTCGAAGTGCCGGGTCTTGTAGCCGCTGGGGGACTCGTGCGTGTTGCCGTGCATCGGGTCGCACTGCCAGACGACCTGGTGGCCGCTGGCGGTGACCTTCTCCACGATGCCCGGCAGGACGTCGCGGATCTTCCCGTTGCCCATGCGGCTGATCAGGGTCAGCCGCCCGGGGATGCCGTCGGGGTCGAGGCGCTCGACCAGCTCGGTGGCCTGCTCCGGCGTCGTCGTCGGGCCGATCTTGACCCCGATCGGGTTGGCCAGCTTGGAGACGAACTCGATGTGCGCGCCGTCCATCTGCCGGGTGCGCTCGCCCACCCACACGAAGTGGGCGCTCAGCGCGTAGGGGCGGCCCTCGTACATCCGGAGCAGGGCCCGCTCGTAGTCCAGGATCAACGCCTCGTGGCTGCTGTAGAGCTCCACCCCGCGCAGCGCGTCGGAGTCGATGCCGCACGCCTTCATGAACGCCAGGGCGCGGTCGATCTCCCGCGCGATCACCTCGTAGCGCACCCCGGCCGGCGAGGTGGCGACGAAGTCCTTGTTCCAGTCGTGCACCGCGTGCAGGTCGGCCAGCCCGCCCCGGGCGTAGGCGCGGATCATGTTCATCGCGGCCGCGGAGTTCGCGTAGGCGCGCACCAGCCGACCCGGGTCGGGGATGCGCTCCTCGAGCACCGGGTTGAGCGAGTTGACCATGTCGCCCCGGTAGGAGGGCAGGCCGAGGGCGTCGGTGTTCGAGCTGCGCGGCTTGGCGTACTGCCCGGCGACCCGGCCGACCTTGACCACCGGCACGCTGGCGCCGTAGGTGAGCACCACGGCCATCTGCAGCAGGGTGCGGGTGGTCGCCTGCAGGTGCGGCTCGGTGTTCAGGTCGAAGGTCTCGGCGCAGTCGCCGCCCTGGAGCAGGAACGCCTTGCCCTGGGCGACGTCGGCCAGCTGCTGGCGCAGGGTGTCGACCTCGGCCGGCGCGACGATCGGCGGGACGGTCGAGAGCGTGGACAGGACGGCGTCCAGCGCGGCGCGGTCGGGCCACTCCGGCTGCTGGGCGGCGGGCAGACCCCGCCACCGGTCCAGGTCGGGGACCAGTTCCGCGGGTTCAGGCAGGCTCACAGGACGAGGGTACGGCCCGGCGGGCAGCTGCTGGGACGCGCGTCCGCATCGTGGGAAACCCCCGTCGCCAGGCGGCGTGTGGCGGTTGGGGCGCGTGGGGCACCGGACAGCGGACGACCCCGTCTCGGGTGCCGAAGATCATCACGCCTGCCGATGCACCTGGTGAGGCGGGATCCACCCCGCCCGGGGAAGCGGGCCAGGGGGCAACGTGCGCAGGGGCATCAGGACGAAGGTGGTCGCGCTGGCAGTAGCCAGCATCGCGGTCACCGGCGCGGCCATGGTGGGGGTGAGCAGCTGGCAGAGCAGCTCCTTCGCCGACGACGCGAAGGAAGACGTCGGCCGGCTGGTCGACGACAGCCTGAGCCGGATCACCGACGGCGTCTACGACGTCGTCTCCACCCAGGGCGAGTCGACCAGCGCCAAGGTCGACAGCGACCTGCAGGTGGCGGGCTACGTGCTGCAGCAGTCCGGCGGGCTCTCCCTGGGGAGCGGCCCGCGCGAGATGGTGGCGTGGGACGCCAAGAACCAGGTCACCAACGAGGTCACCCCCGTCGCGCTTCCCCGCGTCGAGATCGGTGGCCAGTGGCTCGGCCAGAACGCCGACGTCAACGTCCCCACCCCGGTGGTCGACCAGGTGCAGGCGCTGGTCGGCGGCACCGCGACGATCTTCCAGCGGATCAACCCCGCCGGCGACATGCTGCGGGTGGCCACCAACGTGGTCGGCGCCACCGGCAGCCGGGCGATCGGCACCTACATCCCTGCGGTCGGCGCCGGTGGGGCCCCCAGCCCGGTCATCTCCGCGGTGCTGGCGGGCCAGACCTACCGGGGGACTGCCTACGTCGTCGACTCCTGGTACGTGACCGCCTACCAGCCGATGTTCGACCCCGCCGGCGAGGTGATCGGCATGATGTACGTGGGCGTGAAGCAGGAGAACCTGCCCGCGCTGCGGGAGAGCCTGCAGAAGACCACCGCCGGGGAGAACGGCACCCTGTGGGTGCTCGGCGGCACCGGCGACCGCGCCGGCACCGTGCTGGTCAGCGCGGACGGCAGCGCCGACGGCACCTCCCTGATGGAGGCGACCGACGCCGACGGCCGGACCTACGTGCAGGAGCTGGTGGCCGAGGCGGTGACGCTGCAGCCCGGTGAGCAGGCGACCGTCCGCTACCGGGACGCCGAGACCGGGTCGCACACCGTGCAGGTCGCCTACTACCAGCCCTGGGACTGGGTGCTCGTCGTCGACGCGCAGGACAGCGACTTCGCCGGGCCGATGGAGCGCCTGGAGGACGGCCGGTCGTCGATGGTGACCGGGATGGTGGTCGCCGCGATCGTGGTGGCGCTCGCCGGCGCCGCGCTGGCACTGTGGCTCGGCCGCCGGCTCACCGAGCCGCTGCACGCGCTGCACCGGCGCATGGTCGAGATCGCCGACGGCGAGGGCGACCTGACGCAGCGGGTCGACGACTCCACCCCCGACGAGGTCGGCGAGCTGGCCAAGGCGTTCAACCGGTTCGTGGACAAGGTGGCCGGCACCATCCGCGACATCGGCAACTGCGCCGGGTCGCTGGCGATCTCCGCCTCCGGGGTGGCCCGGGTGGCCGACGGGCTCGGCGAGCGGGCCACCCGCAACCGCGACCAGGCCCGCAACGCCTCCCAGGCGGCGGCCGACATCAGCTCGGGGGTCACCTCCGCCGCGGCGGGCGCGGAGCAGATGGGGTCGGCGATCCGCGAGATCGCCCGCAGCGCCAGCGAGGCCAGCCACGTCGGTCAGGGCGCCGTCGAGCTCGCCGCCAACACCGAGACCGCGATCGCGGCACTGGGCACCAGCTCGGCCGAGATCAGCGACGTGGTGAAGGTGATCTCCGCCGTCGCCGAGCAGACCAACCTGCTCGCGCTCAACGCCACCATCGAGGCGGCTCGCGCCGGGGAGGCCGGCAAGGGCTTCGCCGTCGTCGCCACCGAGGTCAAGGAGCTGGCCCAGGAGGCGTCTCGGGCCAGCGAGGAGATCCACCAGCGGGTGCAGTCGATCCAGGCCGACACCAGCGCCGCGGTGGGCTCGATCAGCCAGATCGTCGGGGTCATCCGGGAGATGAACGACCACCAGACCACGATCGCCAGCGCGGTCGAGGAGCAGACGGCGGTCACCAACGAGCTGTCCCGCAGCGTCTCGTCGGTGGCCGACGGCGCGGGCTCGGTGACCGACGTGATGACCGAGGTGGCCTCGGACGTCGACCGGACCGCGGCCGACGTGGAGACCGCGCGCGCGTCGGCGCGCGAGCTGGACCAGCTCTCCGGCGAGCTGACCCGGCTGATCAACGTGTTCACCGTCTGACGAAGGACCCCGTCCTTCTCACGACGGGGCCACGGGGGCCGTCGGCAGCGATCAGCTGCCGGCGGCCCCGGTCGCGTTCCCGGGCACGTGCAGCGACCAGCGCGGTCGCCGACCCCCACCCGGGCCGACCGTCACCGAGCCGCGGCCTCGATGGCACGCCAGCGGGTCAGGTTGTAGCGGGCGTCGACGAGGGCGTCGTGGGTGCCCGCGGGCTTCGGCGGGAGCGCGGGCCTCCCCGCGTCGTCCCACCGCTGCCGGAGCTCGCGGGTGAACCGCGGGATCGGCCGGGGCAGGGCGGGCATCGCCCCCCACAGCTGGCACAGCGCCACGTGGTCGTAGGCGGCGAACCAGGCCCACAGCTCGATCTCCTCCCCCGGCGCGGTGAGGAAGGACAGCAGGTCGTCGCGGATCCGCTCCCGCGTGCGCCACGCCTTGTCGGCCGGCGGCGGGAGCTGGTCGAGCACGTTGCGGCGAACCCAGGGGACGGCCCGGTCGGGGTCGAACTCGGTGCTGACCGCGTAGAACTCGCGACCGGTCTCGTCGACCACGCCGATCGACACCAGGTCGATCGTGGTCCCGTCCTCGATGAACTCGGTGTCGTAGAAGTACCGGCGCACGCTCACGCCGTCACGGTAGAGGGACGCCGTCCGGCGGGCCCGGCTCCCGCCGGCTGTCCCGCACCGCCAGGGCCTCGACCTCGACCAGCTGGCCCGGGTACCCGAGCACGGTCACCCCGACGAGCGTGCTCGGTACGTCGTGCTCGCCGAAGGGCCGACGGACGACGTCCCACGCCAGGTCGAGGTCGGCGCGGTCGGTGGTGGACACGTTGACGGTCGTCTTGAGGACGTCGGTCAGCGCGGCGCCCGCCGCCTGCAGCGCGGCGCCCAGGTTGGCCATCACCTGGCGGGCCTGACCGGCGACGACGCCCCCGTCGGCGTCGAGCGGGCAGGCGCCCGCGGTCACGACCATGCGGCCGGGTCGGTCACGGCCGCGTACGCGTACGGGACGGCGGCGAGGTCGGGCAGGCGGACGAGCTCGATCCCTGCGGTCACCCGCTCATGATCGGTCCGTGGTGCCGGCCCGCCCCTCGGGCGCCGGGGCCCGTCCAGGACATCCGGTGGACCTCCCGTCCAGCTGTTCCGCCCGTCGTCCACAGGTCCCCGTTCCGACTGGTCAGACCACCGGCGTCCCGATATCCTCGTACATGTGTTCGAACAGACCGCCCAGCCCGCGCCCTTCGGGGACGCGGAGCTGCGCGCGGCGATGGACGAGCTGACCGAGCGCTGGCGCGCCGAGGCCCTGGGCGGCGAGACACCTCGGTGGCAGACCGCCGCCGGGCGGCTCAGCGCGTCCTTCGAGGCAGGTGGCCACCACCTCGCCGGGGTGCGCGCCGCACAGGCAGCCATCGGTGCGCACGAGGCCCGCCGGGCGCGCGCGATCGCCGCGTTCTGCCGGTCCCGCCCCTCGTCGCTGGACCGACCGGAGAACGAGATCGGCGCGGCGGCGGCCGCGACCCGGGCGGCCCGGCCGTCGGCGCTGGCCGCGGTGAGCGAGTGGGCCGTCGACGAGGTGGCGGTGGCGCTGTCCCTGACCGAGGGCGCGGCCACCCGGCTGGTCGTCCAGTCGCTGCAGCTGGTCGAACGGCTGCCCGGCACCCTGCGCGCCCTCGAGCGCGGCGACCTCACCTGGGACCACGCCCGGGTGATGAGCGAGCTGGTGGCGCCGCTCGACGAGGAGGTCCGGGCCACCGCCGAGGAGCGGCTCCTCGGTCGGCTCGGGAGCAAGACGCCGGCGCAGCTGCGGGTGGCAGCCCACCGGGTGGTGGCGCGGCTCGACGCGGCGGCGGTGGCGCGCCGGATCGCCGCGGCCATCCGCGACCGGCACGTCGCCGTCCACCCCGGCGCCGACGGCATGGGCACCCTGTCGGCCACCCTGCCGCTCCCGGTCCTGCGGGCCGTGCAGAACGCCCTGGAGCAGTACGCCGACGCGGCCGCCGTCCCCGGTGACGAGCGCACCCGCGCCCAGCGGATGGCCGACTGCCTGGTCGACCTGGTGCTCCGCCCCGGCGAGCACGGCCTGCCGCCGGTACAGGCACAGCTCACCGTGGTCGCCGGGGCGGGAACGCTGCTCGGCACGGACGACGAGCCGGGTGAGGTCGACGGCGACCTGGTGCCGGCAGAGATGGTCCGCCGGCTCGCGCAGGCCCTCGGGCTGATGCCCGGCACCGGTGCCGCGGCTCTCGACTCCCCCGGCACCCCGCCGGACGTCGCTGACCCGGTCGCCGGTGCCGGGCTGGCCGAGCTGCTCGGCACTCGCACGGTCGCCGGCACCGCGCTGGCCGCCCGGCCGGGGATCGCCCTGGTCGACGAGCTCACCGGGCAGCTTCTCGCGCTCACCGACGCCGCCGAGCTACGGGCGGGTCGCGCCCTCGGGCCACCGCCGGAGAGCCCGGGCTACTGCCCCGGCAGGGCGCTCGACCGGTTCGTCCGGCTGCGCGACCGCCGCTGCCGGTTCCCCGGCTGCCGCAAGCGGCCGATCCGGTGCGACCTCGACCACACGGTGCCCTTCCCGTTCGGTCCCACGGCGCACGACAACCTGTGCTGCCTGTGCCGGCACCACCACCGGCTGAGCCACCAGGCAGCCGGCTGGCAGCTGCGCGGGCTCCCCGACGGCGGGCTGGAGTGGACGACCCCCACCGGCCAGGTGCTGGTCACCCACCCACCGCGCTTCGGCGCCGACGACGACCTGCCACCCCCGGACGTCGACCAGCCGGGTCCACCGCGCAGTCGCCCACCACGCGACGAGCCACCACCCCGCGAGCGAGCACCCGACCCACCCGACGAGCCACCGCCTTCTGACCTGCGGCCCCCTGCCCCCGGGCCGCACACGACGGACCCTCAGCCCGGCTCCCGATCCCCCACCAGGTGCCGGGCTGAGGGTTCCGTCGGCTCCGTCGGCTCCGCGAGCAGATCGCTCACCAGCTCCAGGGTCAGCTCGGGGAACCGCTCGGCCACCCCGTCCGCCATCAGCCGTGCTCCCTCGGGCTCGTCGAAGGCACAGCGCTCGCGGGTGGCTGCATCGGGCCAGCGGGCGTAGGCCACCCACGTGCCGTCGTCCGCCCGGTGCAGTCGCGAGCCGTAGCTGCCGCAGCCGGCGTGGATCGCCCGGGTCACCCGCTCCCACCCGTCGCGGAACTGCTCCTCGCTGCCCGGCCGCAACCGCCACCGGTAGACCACCGCGAACATCCGTCCCCCTCCCCTGGGTGCCGCCCCACCCGCCCCGGTCAGCCGGCCGTCAACGCGAGGACCGGCGAGCGGTCAGCCGGCCAGTGAGCTGGGCAGGCGGTCGGCGGCCTCGCTCGGCGGCGGCTGCAGGCGGCCGACCACCTCTCGGGCACTGGCGCCGGTGGAGTCCATCGACTTCTTGACCTTGGCCCCGTACAGGTCGACGTACTCCTGGCCGGAGAGCTCCATGATCTCGTACATGATCTCGTCGGTGATCGAGCGCTCGACGAAGCGGTCTCCGGAGAGACCGGCGTAGCGGGAGAAGTCCAGCGGCTCACCGAACCGCACTCCCACCCGGACGAACGCGCGGTTGACCTTCCGGCCGAGCGCACCGGGGAGCGGCAGGTCACGCGGGGTGTAGGTCATCGCCACCGGGATCACCGGCGCACCGGTCTCCAGGGTCATCCGCGCGACCCCGGTCTTGCCGCGGAACAGCCGGCCGTCCGGTGACCGGGTGCCCTCCGGGTAGATCCCCAGCAGCTTTCCCTCGTTCAGGATCCGGATGCCGGTCCGGATCGCGTTCTCGGCCGCGGAGGCGTCGGTGCGGTCGATGGGCACCTGGCCGGTGCCGCCGAAGAACACCCGCTGCGCCCAGCCCTTGGCGCCGGTGGCGGTGAAGTACTCCGCCTTCGCCAGGAAGGTGACCCGCCGGCGGACCGACAACGGCATGAAGATCCAGTCAGCCGCCGCCAGGTGGTTGCTGGCCAGGATGGCCGCACCGGTCCGCGGCACGTGCTCGGTGCCGACCGGGTGCCACCGGAACACCAGGCGCACCAGTGGCCCGACGGCCACGAACTTGAGGAACCAGTAGAACAACGCGCCTCCCTCAGCGGCTGTCAGACTAGGGAAGCGCCCAGCTCCGCGACAATCGGCGTCCCGCCACGCACTCCCCGTCCCAACCGCACTCCCCCGCCCCACCTGCACCGGCCACTGCCGCCCGCTGCCCTCCCGGAGGTCCGATGCGCCAGGCTCTCCCCCCGACCTCCGCTCCCCGGATGACCGGGGCCGACCCGTTCTTGCTGCCCGGCGGACCGGTCGGGGTGCTGCTGTGCCACGGCTTCACCTCCACCCCGCAGAGCCTGCGCGCCTGGGGCGAGCACCTGGCCGCCGCGGGCTTCACCGTCAGCTGCCCGCTGCTGCCCGGGCACGGCACGCGCTGGCAGGACGCCAACACGACCACCGAGGACGACTGGTACGGCGCGCTGTCCGACGCGCTCGACGAGCTGGCCGCCCGGTGCTCGGCCGTGGTGGTCGCCGGGCTGTCGATGGGCGGGACGCTGGCGCTGCGCCTGGCCGAGCGCCGTCCCGACGACGTCGCCGCGCTGGTGCTGGTGAACCCCTCGCTGCTGACCGAACGGCGTGAGGCGAAGCTGCTGCCGCTGCTGGCCCGGGTGACTCCCGTCTGGGCGCCGATCGCCGGCGACATCAAGAAGCCCGGCTGCACGGAGCTCGCCTACCCCCGGCTGCCGACCCGGGCGGCCCTCGCGCTGCGGCGGCTCTGGCAGGCGACCCGCGCCGAGCTGGCCGCCGTCCGCGCGCCTCTGCTGGTCTTCCGCAGCGTCACCGACCACGTGGTCGAGCCGGCCTCCACCCGGGTGCTGCTCGCCGGGGTGGGCAGCACCGACGCCACGGAGGTGCTGCTGCACGACAGCTGGCACGTGGCCACCCTGGACAACGACGCACCCGCGCTGTTCGCCCGCTCCGTCGAGTGGATCCGCGAGCGGGTGCCGTCGGCCAGCACCCCGGAGCCGGCGCCGTGACGCTCCCCCGCCGCGGGCGCGGCCGCCGGGACAACGGCCTGGACGCCCCGCTCTGGCGCCCACTGCGCGACGTGGACCCGCGGGTGGGCGAGCACCTGCTCGACGTCCTCGCCGCCGCCGGCATCGCCGCCTACCTGGAGCCGGCCACCGACGTCGCCCCCTACACCCGCAACGTCCACCTGCCCAGCCCGCCCTCGGACCGGCTGTTCGTGGACCGCGCCCGGAGCGCCGAGGCGCAGGCCGTCGTCGAGCAGCACGCGGGTGAGCCGACGACCGAGCCGGCCCGCCACCCCGGTCCCGCCACCGACGACGACGCCGAGTTCGCCCGGATCGTCGCCGCGTTCGAGGCCGAGCACGGCCGCACCGTCGTCGACGAGGAGCCACGCGACGACCCCCCACCCCCGCCCGCCGAGGTCTCCGTGCTCGACCTGCCGGAGGAGCACTACGAGCCGCCGCCGCCACCGCCGTTGCCGGTCCTGGCGCCGGCCTCGCTGACGGCCATGCTGCTCATCGCGGTCGGCGCGGTGCTGGTGATCCTCCCCGGCCGGCTGGGCCTGACCACGGAGACCGGGCTGGTGCTCGGGGTCGCCGCCCTGGTGGGTGGCGTCGGGATCCTCGTCTCCCGGATGCGGGACCGGTCCGACGACGGCGATGACGGCGCGGTGGTCTGAGGAGGGGCTTCCTCAGGCGGCGCCTTCGGCGACGGCCCGACGCACCAGGTCGGCGGCGCCGACCAGCCCCGCCTGCGCGCCCAGCTCGGCGGCGACCACCCGCGGGCCGGGGCGGAACCCGCGTCCGGGCAGTGCCCGCTCCAGCCGCTGCCGGGCCGGCCCGAGCACCGTCTCGCCGAGCACGCTGACCCCGCCGCCGATCACCACGACCTCGGGATCGAGGACGGCGGAGAGGTCGGCGATGCCCTGCCCGAGCCAGGACCCGACCTCCGCGAGCAGCTCCCCGGCCAGCGGATCGCCGTCGGCCGCGGCCTGCGCCACGACCTCGCCGGTGATCCGCTCCAGGTCACCGCCGACCCGGTCGATCAGCGTGGCGGCGGCCGCCGGTGAGTTCTGCGCGACCTCCCGGGCGGTGTGCCCCAGTGCGTTGCCGCTGGCGTACTGCTCCCAGCAGCCCCGGTTGCCGCAGGCGCACAGCCGGCCGTCGGGCACCACACGCATGTGACCCCACTCGCCGGCCACCCCGTGCGCCCCGCGCTGCAGGCGGCCGTCGACGACCAGCCCACCGCCGATGCCGGTGCCCAGCGTGATCATCAGGACCAGGTCGCTGCCGCGGGCGGCGCCGTAGCGGTACTCGGCCCAGGCGGCGGCATCGGCGTCGTTGCCCACCCACAGCGGGCGCTGCAACCGCACCCCGAGGTCCTTGCGCAGCGACTGGTTGCGCCAGGCCAGGTGCGGGCTGAACAGCACGGTGTCCCCGGTGCGGTCGAACCAGCCGGCCGCGCCCACGCCGACGCCGACCAGCGGCCCGCCGTGACGCTCCGCCAGCTCGTCGACGACCGCGGCGATCGCGTCCTCGGTGGCCGCCACCGACTTGCCCGGCGTGGCCCGGCGGGCGGTGTCGAGGATGGTGCCGTCCGCGGCGACGACGCCGCCGGCGACCTTGGTGCCGCCGATGTCGATGCCCAGCGCGGGCAGCTCGGCGGCGGACGGGGTCGGGTCGGCCGCGGTCACGCGACGTCGATCCGCTGGACGCGGGCGGTGCGGGGGTCCGGGTGGGACACGGGCTCCTCGGTCGGGGAAGGGACGCCCGGGTTCCCGGCGCCGTCGTCGCGGGTGGTGGCGTCCGGAGCCGCCTCCTCGTCTCCGCGGGGCGTGCCGGCGTGCGCGCGGAGCGTCTCGGCCGCCGCGACGAGCACGTCGGCGAGCCCCTCGACGAGGTCCGGACGACGGCCGCGCAGCGCGGCCAGGCCGGTGCACAGCGGGCACCAGCGGCAGTCCCCGTCGGCGGTCGCGTCGTCCCGGTGCGCCGTCCCGGCCGGAGCACTCCCGAGCAGCCCGCCGAGGGCACCGGCCAGGCCACCGGCTGCGGGGTGCTCGGCCGCCAGGCCGGTGACCAGGCGCCGGGCCTGCTCCATCCAGTCCGGTGCCGGGGTGGTCACGGTGTCTCCTGCGGATCGGTGGGGAGGGGATCGGTGGGCAGCAGGCCGGCGGGCCACTGGGCGGGGTCCGGGGTGAAGCGCACCGCGAGGGTGGCCCGCGGGGTGCCGGCGTCGTCGAGCGCCCCACCGGAGACGGTGCACCGGCGCAGCAGCGGGTCCAGCGGGAAGGACCGTCGCACACCGGCCGCGGTGACGACCAGGTCGTCCGCCCACCGGGTGAGCTCGACCTCCCCCCGCCGGGCGAAGGGCAGCGTCAGCTCCAGCAGCCACTCCCCCGCCGCCGACCGGCTGGTGCGCGGCACCCCCGGTGGTGGCTGGGCGGCCGCCGGTGGCGGCGGCACGGCGGCGTCGAGCGCGGCCAGCTCGGCCGGCGTCCGGGGCGCGACGGCGGCCTCGGCGACCTCGCGCACGCCCCCGGCCAGCTCGGTCAGCGCCCGGACCGCCTCGGCCTGCGCAGCCGCGCGCTCGGCCCACCAGTCCCCGGCGGTCGCTGGGAGCAGCCGGGCGGCCGTCACCGACGCCAGCTGCTGCCCGAGCACGCCCAGGGCGGTGGCGGCCGACTGCAGCTCGCCGGCGGCGGTGGCGTCCGGCCGCAGCACCAGGTGCACGGCCGTGCGCTCGGGGTCGCCCAGCGGCACGCGGTCGGCGAGCTGGTCGAGCCCCTCGGCACCCGCCAGCAGCCCGGCCACGCCGTTCGGCCGCCCCGGAGCGGCCGCCGTGCGGAGGCTGGCCAGCACCCGGAGCCGGGTCGGCGCCAGCTGGCCGAGCCACCAGCGCAGCGCCCCGGGCAGGGCGAGCAGGGAGAGCGCGGCGGGGGTCGGTCCGGCGTCGACGACCACGACGTCGAACCGGCCGGCGGCGGCGTGCCCGGCGAGCGCCGTGAGCAGGGCGAACTGCCCCACCCCCGGCACCGGGACGACCGACGTCGCCGGCGGGAGCACGTGCATCGGCAGGAGACCGGCCAGCTGCTCGACGTGCCGGCCCCACACCTGCTGCAGCGCGGGCTGGGCCGCGACCACCTCGACGTCCACGGCACCGGACAGCCCGGGGGTGCCCGGTGCACGGTCGGTCAGCAGCAGGCAGCGGCTGCCGGCGGCGGCCAGCCGGAGCGCCGTGGCGGCGGCCACGGTGGAGCTGCCGGCTCCGCCGGGGCCGGTGACCAGGAGGATCTGCACGTCAGCCCTCGACGCGCTTCTTGAGCTCCTTGAGCGCGGTGTCCAGGATGACCTTCTCCGCCCGGCGCTTGATCAGCCCCAGCATCGGGATCGACAGGTCGATGGTGATCGAGTAGGTGACCGTCGTCCGTCCGCCGGTCTCGACGAGGGTGTAGGAGCCGTCCTGCTGCTTCTGCATCTGCCCGCGCACCAGGGTCCAGTGCACGGACCGGTCGTCGTCCCAGGTGTAGGCCAGCTCGTAGTCGTCGCTGACCGGGCCCGCGTCGATGACAAAGTGCACCCGGCGGGCGCGGCCGTCGGGCCCGGTCTCGAGCACCTCGACGGTCTTGGCCGCGTCCACCCACTGCGGGTACGACGGGAAGTCGGCGATCACGGCCATCACCTGGGCCGCGGGCGCGTCGACGACGATCGACTGGGTGGACTGGTCGGCCATGCGCCGGAGGGTAGTCGCCGACGGTGACCACCCGGAGCCCTGACCGGACCGGTCACCCCGACCGGGGGTCGTTGCCGTGCCCCCCGGCGGCTCCCCCGACTAGATTGACCTCCCGACCCAGCGTCCGGGTCCGGGAGGCGACGGCGCCCCCCGCCCGGGCGGGGCAGAGAGGACCGGCGTGCGCGAGCTGAGCGTTCCCCCCACCGCCACCGTGGGGGCCGATGACGCCCTGACGGACATGGTCGCCCGCAACGCGGCCGAGCACCCGCACGACGTCGGCCTGCGCCGGCAGGTCGACGGGGAGTGGCGGGACGTGACCTGGGCGCAGTTCGCCGCCGAGGTCGCCGGCGTGGCCAAGGGCCTGGTGGCCGGCGGGATCGGCCCCGGCGACCGGGTGGGCCTGCTGGCCCGCACCCGGTACGAGTGGACCGTCCTGGACTACGCCATCTGGACCGCCGGCGCCGTGGTCGTCCCGGTGTACGAGACGTCGAGCCCCGACCAGATCTCCTGGATCCTCACCGACTCCGGTGCCCGGGGGATCTTCGTGGAGAGCCCGCGGCACGCCGAGGACGTCGAGTCGGTGCGCAGCGAGGCGCCGGACCTGGGCCCGGTGTGGGTCATCGACGACGGCGCACTCGACCAGCTGACCACCGCGGGTGCCGACGTACCCGACGAGGAGCTGGCGGCCCGCCGGCGGACCCTCGGCGCGGACAGCCTGGCCACGCTGATCTACACCAGCGGCACCACCGGGCGGCCCAAGGGCTGCGAGCTGACCCACGGCAACTTCCTGTTCGAGGTCCGCAACGGGATCACCCTGCTGGACCGCTTCATCAACCCCGACGGCTCGATGCTGCTGTTCATCCCGCTGGCCCACGTGCTGGCCCGGGTGCTGCAGGTGGGCGCCATCGACGCCCGCACGGTCATCGGGCACACCCCCGACATCGCCGACCTGGTGGGCGACCTCGGCCGCTTCCAGCCGACGTTCGTGCTCGCCGTCCCCCGGGTGTTCGAGAAGGTCTACAACGGGGCGAAGGCCAAGGCCGAGGGCGACGGCAAGGGCAAGATCTTCGACCGTGCCGCGCAGGTCGCCGTCGACTGGTCCCGCGCCCAGGACACCGGCGGCCCCGGTCTGGCGCTGCGGCTGCAGCACGCGCTGTTCGACCGGCTGGTCTACGGCAAGCTGCGCGCCGCCCTGGGCGGTCGCTGCGCCGGCGCCGTCTCCGGTGGCGCCCCGCTCGGCGAGCGGCTGGGCCACTTCTTCCGCGGGCTCGGCGTGACCATCTACGAGGGCTACGGGCTCACCGAGACGACGGCGGCCGCGGCGGTCAACCACGACGCCGCGATCCGGATCGGCACCGTCGGCCGTCCGCTGCCCGGCGTCGACGCGGCCATCGCCGAGGACGGCGAGGTGCTGCTGCGCGGCGGCATCGTGATGCGGGGCTACTGGCGCAACGAGCAGGCCACGCGCGAGGCGATCGACGCCGACGGCTGGTTCCACACCGGTGACCTCGGCGAGCTCGACGAGCAGGGCTTCCTGCGCATCACCGGCCGCAAGAAGGAGATCCTGGTGACCGCCGGGGGCAAGAACGTCGCCCCGGCCGTGCTGGAGGACCGGCTGCGGGCGCACAAGCTGGTCAGCCAGTGCATCGTGGTCGGCGACCAGCGGCCGTTCATCGCCGCGCTGGTCACCCTGGACGCCGAGGCCCTGCCTGCCTGGCTGAAGGCCCGCGGCAGGGACGAGTCGCTCACCGCCGCCGAGCTGCGCGAGGACCCCGACCTGCTGGCCGAGCTCGACACCGCGGTCGCCGAGGCCAACAAGGCCGTGTCGCAGGCCGAGGCGATCAAGAAGTACCGGGTGCTCGCCGAGGACTTCACCGAGGCCAACGGCACCCTCACGCCGAGCATGAAGCTCAAGCGCGGCGTGGTGATGAAGGAGTTCGGCGCCGAGGTCGAGGCGATCTACCGCGCGTAGCGGCCCCGCACGTCAGCCCTCCAACAGCCGGGCGAAGGTGCCGGCGATGGTCGCCCAGGACCAGCGCTGCTCGACCCAGGCCCGGCCCGCGGCCCCCATGGCGCGGGCCCGGGCCGGGTCGTCGAGCAGGTCGGCGAGCACCCGGGCGACGGCGGTGGGCGAGCGCGGGTCGACCACGTGCCCCGTCTCCCCCTCGCGGACCGTCTCCGGGGCGCCGCCGGAGGTGCCGGCGACCACCGGTCGGCCACAGGCGGCGGCTTCGAGGAACACCATCCCCAGCCCCTCGACGTCCAGCCCGCCGCGGCGGGTGCGGCAGGGCATGGCGAAGACGTCGCCGGCGGCGTAGTGGGCGGGCAGTTCGCCGGCCGGCACACCGCCGGTGAGCACGACCGAGCCGCCCAGGCCGCGGGCGGCGACCGCCCGGCGCAGCCGCAGCTCCAGCGGGCCGCCCCCGACCAGCAGCAGCCGGGCGTCGGGGTGCCGGGCGAGCACCTGCGGCCAGCCCGCGACGAGGACGTCCTGCCCCTTGCGCGGCACCAGCCGGGAGACGCACACGACCACCGGCGCGCTCCCCAGCCCGTACCGCTCGCGCACGGCCGAGCCGTCGGCGTCGGGGCTGAACAGGTCGACGTCGACCCCCGGGGACAGCTGGCTGAGCACCGTCCGGTCCCCGAGCGCCGGGGCGAGCCGGTCGTGGGTGTAGGCGCTGATGTAGGTCAGCTCGTCCAGCCCCGACGCGATCCGCTGCACCAGCTGCCGGGCCGCCGGGAGCGCCACCCAGCCGGTCTCGTGCCCGTGGGTGGCACCGACCAGCCGGCGCACGCCGGAGCGGCGCAGCACCGGGGCCATCAGGCCCAGCGGCGCCGCCGCCCCGAAGAAGACGGTGTCGCAGCCGTGCTCCTGCGCCAGGCGCGCGGCGGTGCGGGTGGCGTCCGGGGTCGGCAGCAGCATCCCGGTGGCGGCTCGGACCACCGGGTAGGGCAGCTGCGCGTCGTGCTCGGCCGATCCCGGGTGGTCGGAGGCGAGCACGACCAGCGACTCCGGCGGGCGGGTGGCCAGCAGCGCCGCCACGAACGTCTGGATGCCGCCCTGCCGGGGCGGGAAGTCGTTGGTGACGACCAGGGTGCGGTTCACCGGGGCACCGGGGCACCGTGCAGCCGGGCCCAGTCGGCGGCGAAGGCGATCCGCTGCGGCACCGTGGGGTGCGATCCGTAGAACCACTGCCAGGCGGCCGGCGGGTCCGGGTCGTTGAGGTTGGCCTCCCCCAGCCGCCGCTGCATGGCGGTGAAGGCGGCCGGGTCACCGGTCAGGTCCAGCGCGTGCAGGTCCGCCCGTGCCTCGATCTGGCGGGAGACCAGGTTCTGCACCGGTGTCGAGACCAGCGTCCCGACCGTGACCAGGAACAGCAGCAGGCCGACGACGGCGCCGTCCCCCGGCCCCCGCGCCCCGGCCCGGCGCAGCAGCGGCGGTGCACCGAGCAGCCACCCGAGCAGCGAGACCCCGGCACCGGCGCCCAGCGCGCCGATGAGCGTGCCGCTGAGGACGTCGTCGTTGGCCACGTGCCCCAGCTCGTGCGCCACGATCGACTCGATCTCCTCGTCGGGGAGCCGCTCGAGCACCGTGTCGTAGACGACGACCCGGCGCGTGGACCCGAACCCGGAGACGTAGGCGTTGAGCGCCGTGGTGCGGCGGCTGGCGTCGGCCACCAGCACGTCCTCGACCGGGGTGCCGCTGCGCTCGGCGAGCGCGAACAGGTCGCTGCGCAGCTGACCCGCCGGCATCGGCTCGAACCGGTTGAACGCCGGCTCGATCACCATCGGGTAGAGGAACGACCCGACGACGACGAGCGCCGCCGCGCCCCCACCCGCCCAGGCCCACCAGGTCCGCGGCGCCCGGCGGGCCAGGGCCACCACCGCCAGCAGCCCCAGCGCGGTGAGGGCGGCGTTGATGCCGGTCGAGACGGCGACGTCCCGGGCCCACAGACCCCAGCCCCGGGTGGAGAGCCCGTAGCGGTGCCGCACCACCTCACCCCAGGCCGACAGCGGGAGGGTCACCAGCCGTCCCACGAGCAGGATCGCGAACGTGCCGAGGAGCACCTGCCAGGCCCAGCCGCCACCCATCGGGCGGGCCAACCGACGCGCGGTGGCCGCGCCGGCGCGGGTGAGGCCGAACACCGCGGAGACGGCCAGCCCCAGCAGCAGGGAGACCAGCGACGCCGGCCGCAGCGCGCCGGTGAAGTCCTCGGCCCGGGCGATCTGCTCGGCCGTGAACGCCGCGGCGGGGTCGACGGGGGTGCGGCCGCCGGGCGGTGCGGCGAGCACCTCCCACGGGGTGGTCACCACGATCACCACGACCAGCGTGGCCCCCAGGACCGCCGCCGTGCCGAGCGCCAGCCGCCGGGACCGGGCCGGGGTGGGCACGAGCGCCGAGGTGCTCACGCGGACGGGCTCGGGACGGTCGGGGCGCACACGCGGGCGAGCTTAGGACGGCGCCCTGTGCGCGCTGCCCGCCCCGGACGGCCTCAGCCGACGAGCCGGCGCGCCCCCACGTACCCGGCCATGTCGACCCCGGTGACGACGACCGGACTGCCGAACGTCGGCGCGTGCACCATCTTCCCGTTGCCCACGTACATGCCCACGTGGCTGACCGGGCTGTAGAAGAAGACCAGGTCACCGGGCTGCAGCTCGGCCCGGCTCACCGCGGTGCCCATGGTTGCCTGCACCCGGCTGGAGTGCGGCAGCCGGACCCCGGCCGCGGCGAAGGCGTACTGGGTCAGACCCGAGCAGTCGAAGGCGTCCGGGCCGCCGGCGCCCCAGACGTAGGGGTCGCCGATCTGGGCCAGCGCGGTGTCCACGGCGGTCTGCGCGGCGTCCGAGGAGGCGACGACCTCGGCGGGGGCGGGGGGCGTCAGCGTCGGACCGGCGTGCTCCTGCACCACCGCCTGCTGCTGGACCGCGCTGAGGGAGTCGTACTGGGCCCGGTACTCGGCGATCCGCCCCTGCAGGTCGGCCTGCCGGGTGGTGACGTCGGCCAGTCCGGCCTCGGCCTGCCCCGCCGCCGCGTCGGCGGCCGCCTTCGCCTGCTCGGCCGCCTGGGCCGCGGCGGTCACCTGGGCGAGGACGTCGGTGGTGTGCCCGGCGATGGCGTCCAGGGTGGTGACCTGGGAGAGGAACTCGTCGGCCGAGCCACTGGTCATCAGGGCGTTGAACCGGGACAGGTTCTCGCCGGTGAAGGCGCTCCGCGCGACGCGGCGCATCTGCTCGTCGAGGGCCGCCAGCTGCGCCTGGGCGGCGGCGAGGGCCTGGCCGGCGGCGTCGGCCGCGGCTCGCTGCTGGGCGAGCTCCTCCTGCGCGTCGTTGAACTGCTCGGTGACGACCTCGAGCTCGTGCGTCGCGTCGGAGACCAGGCGCGTGGCCTCCTCCGCCGTGCCGGCCCGGGCCACCGGGTCGCCAGGGGCAGCGGCCGCGCTGCCCGGGAGCAGGGTGAGCGTGAGGCTGGCGGTGAGCCCGAGGAGCACCCCGGCACCGAGCCGGCCGGTCAGCCGGGCGCGCCGGGAGCCCGAGGGCAAGGCGGCAGGGCGGGCCGGCGTGGGCCGGAGGCGGGACTGAGGGCTCGCCATGGGAGGCGGGGCTCCGTTCTTCCTGGTCGCACCGCCTACCGAGTCGGCTGACAGGCCCGGGCGCAGCAGTCACGCCCGATCTCGGCCGCGTCGACGACGACGCGGTGTGCACCGGGGCGACCCGGTGCACGTGAGCACCCACCTACAGCGTTGCGTGGGTCCCGGGTCCAGCCGGCGAGGCCGGCTGGTTCGGCGGTCTCCGGCCGGGGCCACCCTGATCAGTGACGACTTCCCTACCGGACGTCACGAAACTAGGTCCGTGACCGGACCGAGACAAAGACCCGTCAAACCCGAAACCTCGGGCTAGACCTGACGAATCACAGAAGTGCGATTTGTCAGCTCGCGTTGCGGTCGCCGTGGTCTGACGCATCTTGATGACGCAACGGCGGGACCAGGCCGAACTCTGCCAAAGCCCGGACCGCCCGGCGCTCCACGTCGTCCAGTTCCACGACGGCACGGCCGTCGCCCTCCGTCGCGTCAACAGGAGCCACGTCACGTCCGGACCGGGCCCGCCCGGGCGCGTCGCCGTGCGGCGCCACCTCGGCCGGGCCGGCCCCCACCGTCGCCCTCGGCACCAGGGGCACGACACAGGGATCGCTCCCCTGCCAGCCCGGCGGTGCACCGAGGAGCATGGTGACGACGCAGTCGGCGCAGCCCGTGCCGCGGACGGTGCAGGTGTCGCAGTCGATGAGCACGGCGGCTCTCCCTCCCTCTCGATCCGGACGGCCCTCCGTCCCGGCAGCGCGGACCGTAGGAGCAGCCACCGACAGTTCCCGCCGCACGCCCTCCGCGGGTCCGCCCCCGCCCCGGTCCCGGCGCGCCCTCCCCCGGACTGTCGGACCCCCGACCTACCGTCCGCGGCGTGCCACCCGCTCCTGCGCTGCCACCCGTTCCGCTCCCCGGGGGGCCGGGCGCCCGCCCGTCCGGCTGGGCCTCCACGGTCCTGCCGTCGGCCCCCACCCCCGCGGCACCGCCGGGCCGCCCGCGCTACGAGCAGGTGACGATCGAGGAGGCGGGCACCGCGCTGTCGGCGGTGACGTTCGTGGTCGTCGACCTGGAGACGACCGGTGGCTCCCCGAAGGACAGCGCGATCACCGAGATCGGCGCGGTCAAGGTGCGCGGCGGTCAGGTGGTCGGCGAGTTCCAGACCCTGGTCGACCCGGGCCGGGAGATCCCGCCGTACATCAGCGTGCTCACCGGCATCACCACGACGATGGTGGCGGCCGCGCCACGCATCGAGGCCGTGCTGCCGGCCTTCCTGGAGTTCGCCCGGGGCGCCGTGCTGGTCGCCCACAACGCCCCCTTCGACCTCGGCTTTCTGCGCGCGGCCTGCGAGGAAACCGGCATCGCCTGGCCCGCCGCCGCCTCGGTCGACACCGCCGTCCTGGCCCGCCGGCTGCTCACCCGCGACGAGGTGCCCAACTGCAAGCTGGCCACCCTCGCCCCCTACTTCGCCACCTCCACCGAGCCCTGTCACCGGGCGCTGGCCGACGCGCGGGCGACCGTCGACGTCCTGCACGGCCTGTTCGAGCGGCTGGGGCCGCTGGGGATCACGACGCTGGAGGAGCTCTCCGGCCTGACCCGCCAGGTCGACCCCGAACGCCGCCGGAAGCGGCACCTGGCCGAGCACGTCCCCACCGGCCCCGGCGTCTACGTCTTCCGCGGCCCGCGCGACGAGGCGCTGTACGTGGGCACCTCCACCGACCTCCGCAGCCGGGTGCGCAGCTACTTCTCCGCCGGCGAGCAGCGCAGCCGGATGACGGAGATGATCCGGCTGGCCGAACGGGTAGACGCGCTGCCGTGCGCGCACGACCTGGAGGCCGCCGTCCGGGAGCTGCGGCTGATCGCCGAGCACAAGCCCCGGTACAACCGCCGGTCCCGCTTCCCCGAGCGCGCCCTCTGGGTCCGGCTCACCGACGAACCCTTCCCGCGGCTCTCGGTGGTGCGCCGGGTCCGCCCGGGCACCGGGTCCTTCCTCGGCCCCTTCCCCGACCGGCGCGCCGCCGACGACGCGGTCGCCGCGGTGCACGAGTCCCTGCCGCTGCGCCAGTGCACCCCCCGGCTGGCGCTCGCGGGCACCGGCACCGCCTGCGCGCTCGCCGGCATGGGCCGGTGCGGAGCCCCCTGCACCGGCGCGCAGAGCCGCGAGGAGTACGCCTCGATCGCCGCGGTGTTCGCCGCCGCCGTCGACTCCGACCCCCGCGAGCTGGTCGCGCCGCTGCTCGACCGGGTCGAGCGGCTGGCCGGCGAAGGCCGGTACGAGGACGCCGCGCTGCTCCGCGACCGGGTGGCGGTGCTGGTGCGGGCGGTGCGGCGCCGTCAACGGCTGGAATCGCTGGCCACCGTGCCGGAGATGGTGCTGGCCCGTCCCGACGGCGCCGGTGGCTGGCAGCTGTCGGTCGTGCGGCGCGGCCGACTGGTCGCCGCCGGGGTCGCCGAGCGCGGCCGGTCGGTTCGCGAGTGCCTGGCCGGCCTCCGGGCCACGGCCGAGACCCCCACCGGACCGGACGGCGAGCTCGCCGCCACGGTCGACGAGACCGAGCTGGTGCTGCGCTGGATGGAGAAGCCCGGCACCCGGTTGGTCGAGGTCGACGGCACGCTGGCCAGCCGCACCCCGGGCACCGGCGCCTACCGCGCGTTCCTCGCGCGGGTGGAGGCCGGCCGCGCCGAGCGCGACCCCTTCGGCGACGGCCGGCCGCTGCGCACCCGCAGCCAGCCCGACCGGGTCGCCGCCGACCGGCCGGAGGCACGGCGCGGCCGGGGCGCCACCCGGCTAGCATCCCGGACGTGATCACCGCCATCGTGATGATCGATGCCGCCACCGACTCCATCGCCGAGGTCGCCGAGGCGGTCGCCGACCTGCCCGGGGTCAGCGAGGTCTACTCCGTCGCCGGCGACGTCGACCTGGTCGCGATCATCCGCGTGCCCGAGTTCGACGAGATCGCCCAGGTGATCGCCGGTCGGATCAACAAGGTGCCCGGCGTGGTCGACACCGCCACGCACATCGCCTTCCGCGCCTACTCACGGCACGACCTCGAGGCAGCCTTCTCGATCGGCTTCGAGTCCGCCGACTGAGGAAGGACCCCGCTGCCCCCAACCCTCGCGAGCCCGGGCCGGGCCACTGCAGCGGGGCCGATGGGCCGGGGGCCGTCAAGTGCGGGGGCGGAGCTCCTGGCTGACCTGCACCCACTCCGCGAGCTTGGCCGCGGCCCGGCCGTCGTCGACCGCGGCGGCAGCCCGTTCCAGCGCCGTGCCGACCACGTCGGGCAGCCGTCCGCCGCGGCCGTCGAAGGCAGCCAGTGCTCCCGCGGCGTTGAGCAGCACCGCGTCCCGCACCGGGCCGCGGTCCCCGGCCACGAGCCGGCGGACCACCTCGGCGTTCTCCTCCGGCCCCCCGCCCCGCAGCGCCCCCGGCTCGGCCACCGGGATGCCGAACGCCGTCGGGTCGAGCCGCTCGGCGACCACCTCGCCGTCGCGCACCACCCACACCGACGACGTCGTCGTGGTGGTCAGCTCATCGAGGCCGTCGTCCCCCCGGAAGACCAGGGCCCGGGTGCCGCGATCGGCGAGCACCTGCGCGACGACCGGGGCCATCCGCAGATCGGCGCAGCCGATCGCCCCGGCCACCGGCCGCGCCGGGTTGGTCAGCGGGCCCAGGAAGTTGAACACCGTGCCGATGCCCAGCTCCCGCCGCGGGACCGCCGCGTGCCGCATCCCGGGATGGAACACCGGAGCGAAGAAGAACCCGATCCCCGCCCGGCGGACGCACTCCGCGACGGCGTCGGCGGGGAGGTCGATGACCACCCCGAGCGCCTCGAGGACGTCGGCCGTACCCGACTTCGACGACGCCGCCCGGTTGCCGTGCTTGGCCACCGGCACCCCCGCCGCGGCGGTGACGATCGCGGCCATCGTGGAGATGTTGACCGTCTGCGCGCCGTCGCCCCCGGTGCCCACGATGTCCACGCAGTCCTGCGCGAGCACCACGGGCGTGGCCTGGTCGAGCATGGTCGCGGCCAGCCCCAGCACCTCGGCCGGCGTCTCCCCCTTGACCCGCAGCCCCATCACCAATCCGGCGATCTGGGCCGGGGAGGCCTCGCCGGTCATCACCTGGCGCATCGCCCAGCGGGTGTCCTCGATCGAGAGGTCCTCGCGCCGGGCCAGCCGGCCGAGCAGCACGGGCCAGGTCGGGGCGGTGCCCGCCACGCCGCTCAGCGCCGCACGACGGGCCGCGAGGCGGCCCGTTCGCGCAGCAGCCCGGCCACGGTCTCCGGGGCGACCAGCGGGTCGACCGGGAACGCCAGCGTGGCGTCGGCCTGCGACCAGTGCGCCAGCCACCGGTCGGCCTGACGGGCGATGAGGACCACCATCGCCGGGCAGTCGGCCACCTCGGCGCGCAACTGGCGGCTGATCCCCATCCCCCCGGTGGGCTGGGCCTCGCCGTCCAGGACGCACAGGTCGACCCCGCCGGCGTCGACCGCCGTCACCACCTCGTCACCGGTGGCGCACTCCACGTAGCGGAGGGGGCCGACGTCCGGAGCCGGGAAGGCCCCCAGCGCAGCACGGACGGCGGCGCGGACCTCGGCCCGCTGGCTGAAGACCAGCACGGTGGCCGGTGCGGCGTCGACGCTCACCCCGCGCAGCCTAGCGCTTCCCACCGTCACGTCGGAGGGGGCACCGCACGCGCACGGGGAGACACGCCACGCGCGCCCACCCCGCGTCGTGGGGAGGGCATCCCGATGCCATGATGACCCCGTGACAACGGCCCCCGTGGCGAGCAGCACCTTCGACACCTCGCGGGTGCACTCCCTGACCCGACCGAACATGGTCAGCGTCGGCACGATCGTCTGGCTCGCCAGTGAGCTGATGTTCTTCGCCGGCCTGTTCGCCATGTACTTCACCGCGCGCGCCCGGGCGACAGACGGCTGGCCTCCGGAGCCGACCGAGCTGAACCTGCCCTACGCGACGTTCTTCACCGTGATCCTGGTGGCCTCCTCGGTCACCTGCCAGCTCGGCGTGTTCGCCGCCGAGCGCGGGAACGTCTACGGGCTGCGCCGCTGGTTCGCCATCACGTTCCTCATGGGCGCGGTGTTCGTCCTGGCCCAGATGAACGAGTACCGGGTGCTGGTCGTCGACCACGGCACGACGATCGCCTCGTCGAGCTACGGCTCGGTCTTCTACCTGACGACCGGCTTCCACGCCCTGCACGTCATCGGTGGCCTGGTGGCCTTCGTCTACGTGCTCATCCGGTCCACCATGGGCCGATTCACGCCAGCCCAGGCGACCTCGGCCATCGTGGTCTCCTACTACTGGCACTTCGTCGACGTCGTGTGGGTCGGGCTCTTCGCCACGATCTACCTGATCCGCTAGGGAACCGGTGACCACCACGAACCCCTCGTCCGAGGCCCCCGTCGAGAGCGGCCGCCGCGGCGTGCGCGCCCGGTTCGGCCGGCGTCCGGCGGCCGGCAGCCCGGCCGCGGCCGCCCAGGCCCGGCGGCGGTCCAAGCAGCGTCGGCGGCTGGCCAACGTCGCGGGCCTCATGGCCGCCCTGGTGCTCACCGGCGTCGGCTACTCCGCCCTCGCCCCCGGCGCCAGCGCCGCCGACGACCCGACCGGCAACCCGTCGAACGCCGTCGAGGCCGGCCGGGACCTCTACGTCCGCAGCTGCATCACCTGCCACGGTTCGAACCTGGAGGGCGTGGAGGGCCGTGGGCCCTCGCTCATCGGCGTCGGCGAGGCCGCCGTCTACTTCCAGGTGCACACCGGCCGCATGCCGCTCGTGCGGCAGGAGGCCCAGGCCCCCGAGCGCCCGCCGGTCTTCTCCGAGGAGGAGATCGACCAGCTGATGGCCTACATCCAGGCCAACGGCGGTGGGCCGACGCTGCCCTCGGGTGACCTGCGCTCGGGCGATCTCGCCGCCGGCGGCGAGCTGTTCCGGCTCAACTGCGCCCAGTGCCACAACTTCACCGGCCAGGGCGGCGCGCTCTCCTCCGGGAAGCGGGCACCGTCGCTGTCGGAGGCCAACGACCTCACGATCTACTCCGCGATGCTCACCGGCCCGGAGAACATGCCCGTCTTCGGTGACAACCAGCTCACCCCGGAGGAGAAGCGGGCGATCATCAACTACGTGCAGACCGTGCAGGCCCAGGCCGACCCCGGTGGCGCCGGCGTCGGCCGGGTCGGCCCGGTGGCCGAGGGCCTGGTCATCTGGGTCGCCGGCATGGGCGCCCTGCTGTTCGGGATCTTCTGGATGGGGACGAAGGCGTGAGCACCACCCACACCGGCCCCGGCGCTGCCGGCGGCGACGACACCGCGGGTCCCGCGCACGGGGGCCCGGACGACGAGTACAGCCCCGAGCGGCTCAGCGCCATGGACCGCACCGAGCTGGACCGGCTGGGCGCCCGGTACGACGGCGTGGAGATCCTGCACGTCGACCCGGGCCCGGAGCCCGGCTCCTCCATGGAGAGGCGCGCCACCCGGCAGGTCACCCTCTCGTTCGCCATCGCCGCCGTCGCCGCCCTGGCGTTCCTGGTCGTCTACGCCGGCTCCGGCTGGTTCCTGCCCGACTGGGAGTGGCAGGTCGGCGGCAGCACCTGGAGCGCGCTGTTCACGCCCCTGCTCGGCATCACCATGGGCATCTCGCTGACCGCGATCGGCATCGGCCTGGTGCTGTACGTCCGCAACCTGCTGCCGCACGAGACCGCGGTCCAGGACAAGCACGACGGGTCGCACTTCGACCGGGTCACGACCTCGGCCACCCTGCTCAGCGGGCTGGACAAGTCCGGCCTCCCCCGCCGCAAGCTGCTGCTGACCACGATCGGCCTGATGGGCGCAGGTGCGGGCGCCATGGTCCTCGCACCGCTCGGGGGTCTGATCCGCAACCCGAACACCGGCAACCCGCTGGGCACGACCCCGTGGGCGGACGGCGTCCGGCTGCTGCGTGACGACGGCACCCCGGTCCGCCCCGCCGACCAGCAGCCCGGTTCGCTGGAGACGGTGTTCCCCGCCGTCCCCGGCGGCAACTTCCACGCCGACGCGTCGGCCTCGGTGATGCTCATCCGGCTCCGCCCGGAGCAGATGCAGGAGCTGGACCTCCCGGACGGGCAGGAGGACTTCGGCTACGGCGACTACGTCGCGTACTCGAAGATCTGCACGCACGCCGGCTGCCCGGTCTCGCTCTACGAGCAGGAGACCGGCCGGATCCTGTGCCCGTGCCACCAGTCGATGTTCCAGGTGACCGAGGGTGCCCGGCCCGTGTTCGGCCCGGCCACCCGGAAGCTCCCCCAGCTGCCGATCACCGTGGATGATGAGGGGTACTTCATCGCGCGAGCGGACTTCCCAGAGCCGGTCGGCCCTTCGTTCTGGAACCTTGGGAGGCTCGTCTGATGGCCACCACCACCACCCCGGGTCCGGCTGCGCCGAGCACGAGGATCGGGAAGGCGGCCCTGGAGGTCGACGACCGGCTCATCGTGGCCGGCCCGCTCCGCCGCACCCTGAACAAGGTCTTCCCCGACCACTGGTCCTTCCTGCTCGGTGAGATCGCGCTCTACGCGTTCGTCATCCTGCTGCTGTCGGGCACGTACCTGACGTTCTTCTTCGACCCGTCCCTCACCGAGGTCGTCTACGACGGCTCCTACGCGCCGATGCGCGGCATCGAGGTGTCGCGGGCCTACGAGTCGACGCTGGACATCTCCTTCGACGTCCGCGGCGGTCTGGTCGTCCGGCAGATCCACCACTGGGCGGCCCTGCTGTTCGTCGCGGCGATCGTCGTCCACCTGTTCCGGATCTTCTTCACCGGTGCGTTCCGCCGGCCGCGGGAGACGAACTGGTTCATCGGTGTCGCGCTCCTGGTGCTGGCCCTCGTCGAGGGCTTCGCCGGCTACTCGCTCCCCGACGACCTGCTCTCCGGCACGGGCCTGCGGATCGCCTCGGCGGTGATCATCTCGATCCCGGTGATCGGCACCTGGCTGTTCTTCACGGTCTTCGGCGGCGACTTCCCCGGCGAGCTCATCATCAGCCGGCTCTACATCCTGCACGTGCTGATCGTGCCCGCGATCCTGCTGGCGCTGATCGCGCTGCACCTGCTGATCCTGGTCAAGCAGAAGCACACCCAGTTCCCGGGTGCGGGGCGGACCGAGCACAACGTGGTCGGCAACCGGCTCTTCCCGGCGTTCGCGGGCAAGGCGACCGCACTGTTCTTCATCGTCTTCGGTGTGTGCGCCGCTCTCGGCGGCCTGGTGCAGATCAACCCGATCTGGCTGCTGGGTCCCTACAACCCGGCACAGGTCTCCGCCGGTTCGCAGCCGGACTGGTACATCGGGTTCCTCGACGGCGCCGCGCGGCTGTTCCCGCCGTGGGAGCTCGTGCTCTGGGGCTACCACATCCCGGCCCTGTTCTGGGCCACTGCGGTGATCCCCGGTCTGATGTTCGGTGTCCTGGCCCTCTACCCGGTCATCGAGCGCAAGCTCACCGGCGACACGGCCAGCCACCACCTGCTGCAGCGCCCGCGGGACGTGCCCGTGCGGACGTCCCTGGGCGCCATGGCCATCTCGTTCTACGTCGTGCTGTGGATCTCCGGTGGCAACGACGTCATCGCCGACAAGTTCGACATCAGCCTGAACGCGATGACCTGGTTCGGCCGGCTCGGCATGCTGTTGATCCCGCCGGCGGTGTACTGGCTCACCTACCGGATCTGCCTGGGTCTCCAACGGCACGACCGCGAGGTCCTCGAGCACGGCATCGAGACCGGTGTCATCCGGCGCCTGCCCAACGGTGAGTTCATCGAGGTGCACCAGCCGCTGGGCCCGGTCGACGAGCACGGCCACGGGGTGCTCGCCTACGGCGGCGCCTCGGTGCCGAAGAAGATGAACCAGGTGGGCGGCGCACGTCGCGCCATCCGGGGCTTCTTCAAGCCGATCGAGGAGCCGGCCGCGGTGCAGGCCGCTGCCGAGCGCGAGGCGCGCGGCCTGGAGGCCGCACAGGCGGCCGACCGCGAGCTGACCGGCTCGGGCCGCCCTGCCGAGGGTGGCCGTCCCTCCGAGGGTGGTCGTCCCTCCGAGGGTGGTCGTCCGCAGGACCCGCGCGACTGATCGACCCGCTCCACCACCAGCAGGGCCCCCGGCGGATCTCCGTCGGGGGCCCTGCTGTTCGTGCGGGGTGCCCGTGGGTCGCGGTTCTCCCCCGGACGTGTCCGGGGTGACAGGGCGAGCCCGTCCCCTCGGCCACGCCGCAGGGCACGTGGTCGTCCCTCGGACAGTGGGGCGCCACTTCCCCGCTGCGGCCCCGCACGCCCGGTGGTGGTCCGGCGGCCACACCGCTTCCGAACGCTCCCCGCCGGGCTTGCGTGGACGACCGCCGACGCTCGGGGCAGAGCCGCCTCCCGGACGCCCGTGCGCGGCACCGGAGGCGTCCTGCTCCGGGCGGCGCCAGTCCCGGTTCCGCCGGCTCCTCGCGCCCCTCGCTCCCCCGCCCCTGGCCGGGCGGAGCAACCGATGGGATCGGCGCGCAGCGGCGGGACGGGCCCGTTCCCGGCACCCCGCGACCAGCAGAGCCGGAGCGACGTGCGCCCCCACCTGCGCTCCCGGGGCAGCGACCCCACCGGCGGCTGGCTCATCTCGGCGGCGCTCGACCGGCCGCCGGTGTGGTGGTCGGTCCACCGGCGACGGGGAACACCTGGTCCGGCGGCGCCCCCGACCGGTCAGCTGCTCCCCGACGCCGGCCGACGTCCGTCACCGCCCGCGAGATCACTGCGCGGTCGGGTCGTAGTAGACCGGCCCGCACATCGAGCCGCCCGCCGTCGAGACCGGACCCGTTCGACCCCGCACACGCCACCGGGGCCCCTCCCGACGTGGGAGGAGCCCCGGTGGACGAGGTGGAGCTGGGCTCAGCTGTGCGCGTTCTGCCCGACGTAGTACTCGAAGAGCAGCCCGCCCACGGTGAGCAGCAGGGCCACGCCGGCGATCAGGACCAGCCACGGGTACCAGAAGGCCAGCGCCAGCCCCATGAGTGCGGCGGAGAGCCCCAGGCCGAAGGGCCAGTAGCTCGCCGGGCTGAAGAAGCCGAGCTCCCCCGCCCCGTCGGCGATCTCCGCGTCCTTGCGGTCCTCGGGGCGGGCGTCGATGCGCCGGCTGACGAACCAGAAGAAGCCACCGATCAGCGCGGTCAGGCCCCCGGAGAGCGCCAGCGCCGTCGTGCCGATGGGCTCCCGAGCCCAAACGCCGTAGACGACCGCGGCGACGACACAGAAGACCGTGATCAAGTTGAAGATGAGCGCTTCGACCTTCACGGTCGGTCCTCCTGGTGCTGCGGGGTGGTCAGGTCAGTCATCGGCGGAGGCGGACGCCTGCTCACGGGCGCCCGCGAACGGGCTCGTGGAGGTTGCGTAGCCCGGCTCGCCGATGCTCTCCAGCGCGTCGTGGGTCGACAGACCGGCCAGACGCGCACTGATGTAGTCGTCGAAGTCGTCGGCGCTCACCGAACGCAGCTCGAAGTTCATGAACGCGTGGTAGGTGCCGCACAGCTCGGCGCAGCGGCCGACGTAGGCCCCCTCCTCGCGCACGGTGACCTCGAAGACGTTGTCGCGGCCGTTCTCGTTGCCCGGGATGACGTCCAGCTTGAACAGGAAGTCCGGGATCCAGAACGAGTGGATGACGTCGGCCGAGGCCAGCTCGAACCGGATCGTCTGGTCGACCGGGACGACGAGGATCGGGATCTCGTCGGTGCTCCCGACCGTCGACACCGGCTCGCCGCCGTTCTCGTCGGTGGTCTCCGGGTAGACGAACTGCCAGTTCCACTTGAAGGCGTTCACCCCGACGGTCACGTCGGGGTCGGCGCTGCGCTCCATCACCCGGTTCTGCGTGTTCACCGTGAAGAAGAACAGCACCGACACGATGACGAACGGGATGATCGTGTAGACCACCTCGAGCGGCAGGTTGTACGCCGTCTGCTTGGGCAGGGTGTCGCCACGCTTCCGGTACCGGATCGCGGCGTAGGCGATGAGCACCCAGACGGCGACGCCGACCACGAGGGCGGCGATCGTGGAGCCGATCCAGAGCGCGTGCATCTGCTCGGCCTCGTCGGTGATGCCCTCAGGCCACCCCCAGCTCCAGAAGCTGCGGTCCACCGAGCACCCTCCTCATCTCCCCCGTGGCGGCGCCACGAGGTCTTCCCGGTGGAGGTCCACCGGCACCCATCGACAGGTGCCGCTCACCCCCACCACAGTCTCCCGGAGACTATCCGACCCCGCCTGCGGTGCCCGGGGCGGGCGGACCTGCCCGGCGGGTCGCCGAGGCGTCACTGGCTCCACTGCCGCCCCGCCGGCACCCCACGCCCCGCGACCGGATCGGACCGCGCCGGCCGCCGGTTACAGTCGGGGCGTGTACCGACGCCTGCTGACCTGGCGGTGGGTGCTCATGCACCTGCTGGTCCTGGGGCTGTTCGTGATGACCTTCTTCCTGGGCGCCTGGCAGCTGAGCAAGGCCGAGGCCGGTGGCGGCGCGGTCAACTGGAGCTACGCGCTCCAGTGGCCGCTGTACGGCTTCATGGGCCTGGGCTTCTACCTGCGGATGGTCCGGGACGAGTACCGCCGCGACCCCGCCGACGACGAGCCCGGCAACGCCGTCGTGCTGTATCAGCGCCCGCGGATCGACACGACGGGAGACCCGGAGCTGGCCGCCTACAACGCCTACCTCGCCGAGCTCAACGCGAAGGCGCTGGGACAGCGGGTGACCGGTGGCCGCTGACACCGGTCAGACGTCCTCCCGGCTGCCGCACGCCCTCGCCCGCAGGGTCGGCCGGGACGTCCCGGCGGCCCTGGGCCGCTACCGGGTGATGGCCTGGGTGGTGGGCGTCCTGCTGATCGCCCTGGTGCTGGTCGCCGTGCCGCTGAAGCACCTTGCCGGGATCGACGGGCCGGTGGCCGTCATCGGCACCGCCCACGGATGGCTGTACGCCATCTTCTTCGTGACCGCCTGCGACCTCGCGCTGCGGGCCCGCTGGTCGCTGAAGGGCACGGTCCTGGTGCTCCTGGCCGGCACCGTCCCCGTCCTGTCCTTCGTCGCCGAGCGGATCGCCACGCGCAGGACCCGCGCCGGCGAGCGCGTCTGACCGAGCGCCCCCCGCCTTCCCCACCCCTCCGTCGTCCCCCTCCTGGAGACCCCCCGTATGTGCGGCCTGCTCGCCTATGTGTCCACCGACGCCGACCGGGTGGGAGAGGGCACCGTCGAGCAGGTGCGGCAGGCGCTGCGCTGCCTGCGCCACCGGGGGCCCGACGACCGGGAGGTCTGGGCCGACCCGCACGCCGTCCTCGGGTTCAACCGGCTGGCCTTCATCGACATCGAGGGCAGCCCGCAGCCGATGCCCTATGCCGAGGGCCGGTACCGGATCGTCTTCAACGGCGAGATCTACAACTACCTCGAGCTCCGCGAGGAGCTGAAGGCCGCCGGCGCGACCTTCGGCACCGAGGGCGACACGGAGGCGATCGTCGCCGGGTACCACCTGTGGGGCGAGGCGGTCGTGCCCCGCCTGCGAGGGATGTTCGCCTTCGTCATCTGGGACACCGAGACCGGCACCGCGTTCGGCGCCCGGGACGCCTTCGGCATCAAGCCGCTGTTCACCGCGCGCCTGGCCGACGGCGGGCTGGTCTTCAGCTCGGAGAAGAAGGCGCTGCTGCAGCTGCTCGGCGGCACCCCCGGCGCCGGCGGCGTCGACCCGGCCTCCCTGCAGCACTACCTGACGCTGCAGTACGTGCCCGAGCCCGCCACGCTGCACCGCGGCATCCGCCGGATCGAGAGCGGCACCAGCTTCACCGTCGTCGACGGCGAGCTGCACACGAAGCGCTGGTTCCACCCGACGTTCCGCCCGACACCGGTCGCCCCCGGCTCGGAGCAGGCGCTGTTCGACCGGATCGCCGAGGTGCTCGACGACTCGGTCGCCAAGCACATGCGCGCCGACGTCACCGTCGGCTCGTTCCTGTCCAGCGGCATCGACTCGACCGCGGTCGCCGCCCTGGCGCACAAGTACAACCCCGACCTGGTCACCTTCACCGTCGGCTTCCAGCGGGAGGCGACGTCGGAGGTGGAGATCGCTGCCGAGTCCGCGGCGATCCTGGGGGTGAAGCACGTGCCGGTCGAGGTTTCGGCGCAGGAGTTCGCCGACGCCATCCCCGCCGTGGTCTGGTACCTCGACGACCCGGTGGCCGACCCGGCGCTCGTGCCGCTGTACTTCGTGGCCCGCGAGGCCCGCAAGCACGTCAAGGTGGTGCTCTCCGGCGAGGGCGCCGACGAGCTGTTCGGCGGCTACACGATCTACCGCGAGCCGCTCAGCCTGGCCTGGGCCACGAAGCTGCCGTCGGTCGGGCGGCGGGCGCTCGGCCGGCTGTCGAGGCTGGTGCCGGAGGGTGTCCGCGGGCAGAGCCTGCTGGAGCGCGCGTCGCAGCCGCTCGAGGAGCGGTACTACGGCAACGCCCGGAACCTCAACGCCGCCGAGCTCGCCCAGCTGCTGCCCGGCCGCGACCCCGACCTGTCGCACGTCACCGTCACCGAGGCGCTCTACCGGCAGACCCGCGAGGCCGGCTACGACGACGTGACCGCCATGCAGTACGTCGACCTGTTCACCTGGCTGCGCGGCGACATCCTGGTCAAGGCCGACAAGATGACGATGGCCAACTCGCTCGAGCTCCGGGTCCCGTTCCTGGATCCCGAGGTCTTCGCCCTGGCGAGCACCCTGCCGCTGGAGATGCGGGTCCCGGCGCGCGGGGACGCGACCAAGTACGCGCTGCGGCAGGCGATGCAGCAGATCGTGCCGCCGAAGATCATGAACCGGCGCAAGCTGGGCTTCCCGGTGCCGACGGCGGAGTTCCTGGCCGGCCCGCTGCACGAGTGGGCTCGCGAGGTCGTGACCGCCAGCCAGACCGACGAGTGGCTGGACCGCGACCACGTCCTCGCGCTGCTGGACCGGCTGCGCCAGGCCGAGGTGCCCAGCAAGCGGATCGCCCGCCAGGTCTGGGAGGTGCTGGTGTTCATGATCTGGCACGGCATCTTCGTCGAGGAGAGGATCGCGCCGCAGATCCCGGAGCCGGTCTACCCGGTCCGGCTGTGACCCGGCCGCGGTTGGTGGCGGCCGCCGGGCTCGTCACCGTCGGTCTCCTGACCGGCTGTTCCGGTGGTGGCGACGACGCCCCCACCGCCCCCGCGCCGTCGACCAGCACGACGTCGCCCGGGGCCACGGACACCCCCCCGCCGGTCACGCCCACGGCGCCGGGAACGCTCAGCCCGCCGGCGCCACCGGCGCCCACCTCGGGGCTGCCGATCCCGATCCCCTCGGAGCCGGCCGACTGACGACGAGCGCTCCTGCCCATCGCCACTCGCGGGCCCCGGCAGGCGGGCGGATGCGCGACGAGGCCCGGCACCCCCGCGGGGGTGCCGGGCCTCGTCGGTCGTTCAGCCGGCGATCAGTGGAAGCTGTCGCCGCAGGCGCAGGAGCCGCCCGCGTTCGGGTTGTCGATCGTGAAGCCCTGCTTCTCGATGGTGTCGACGAAGTCGATCGTCGCGCCGCTGAGGTAGGGGATGCTCATCCGGTCGACGATGACCTCGACGCCACCGAACTCGAAGGTCTGGTCGCCGTCGAGGAAGCGCTCGTCGAAGAACAGCTGGTAGCGGAGACCCGAGCAACCACCCGGCTGCACCGCGATCCGCAGCCGCAGGTCGTCGCGACCCTCCTGGTCCAGCAGCGTCTTCACCTTCAGGGCGGCGGGGTCGCTGAGGATGACGCCGGTGGCGCCGGGGGCCTGCGTGTCCTGCACGGTCATGTCGTGGTCCTCCCACACTCGAGGGTGTCCTGCTCGGCCCGTCGCGGGGACGGACTGCTGGAACGGCCAACACCGCCGTGGCGGAGCTGCTTCCCACTGTACGGCGCTCCTGGTGACCGGGGGAGCATCCGCACCCGTCCGGACGAGGACGACGCCGGCCCGGAGAGCACCGGACGGCGCTCCGGGCCACGTAGACTCACCGGCCGTGAAGCTCCGCCTGCCCGGCCGCCGCACCGACTCCGCGACGCCCCCGGACACCCAGTCCGACCTGACCGCCCAGCTGGCCGGGAGCACGGCCGTGGGCAAGGGCCGGCCGACCCCCCGCCGCAACGAGGCCCAGGGCCGCCGCAGCGGGCCGGTCCCACCGCCGCCCACCACGCGGAAGGAGGCCTACCGGCGGATGCGGGAGCAGTCGGCGGCCAACCGCGGCAGCACCCGCCAGGCCGCCCTGCGGGGTGACGACAGCGCGCTCCCGGCCCGTGACCGCGGCCCGGTCCGCCGGCTCGTCCGCGACGTCGTCGACGCCCGGCGCAACGCCGGCAGCTTCTTCCTGGTCGTGGCCGCCCTGGTGCTGGTCGGCTACTTCGTCCCGAACCCCGCCGTGCAGAGCTACACGGTGTTCGTCTGGTTCGCGTTCTTCCTGGTGATCATCGTCGACTCGGTGTTCCTCGGACGCCGGATCAAGAAGACGGTCGACGAGCGGTTCCCCGACCACACGGAGCGGATGCGCGGCCTGATCTGGTACGGCATCAGCCGCGCGACCATGATCCGCCGCTGGCGGTTCCCCAAGCCGCAGGTCCCGCTGGGCGCCGAGGTCTGAGCAAGGGCCCCGTCCTCCTCCCTCGCACGCTCGGGACGAGCCGCGGGACGGGGCCGTGCGAGCGGGCCACGGGGGTCGTTCGCATGGCTCACGACTAGCGTCCGTGGCGTGGAATTCAGACGCCTCGGCCGCTCCGGCCTTACCATCTCCGAGATCGCCTACGGCAACTGGCTGACCCACGGCAGCCAGGTCGAGGAGGACGCCGCGCACGCCTGCGTGCACGCGGCCCTCGACGCCGGGATCACCACGTTCGACACCGCCGACGTCTACGCCGGCACCAAGGCCGAGTCGGTCCTCGGCCGGGCGCTCGCCGGCCAGCGGCGGGAGGGCCTGGAGATCTTCACCAAGGTCTACTGGCCCACCGGCCCCGGTGCCAACGACCGCGGCCTGTCCCGCAAGCACGTCACCGAGAGCTGCCACGCCTCGCTGAAGCGGCTGCAGACCGACTACGTCGACCTCTACCAGGCCCACCGGTACGACGCCTCGGTGCCGCTGGAGGAGACGATGACCGCCTTCGCCGACCTGGTGCGGCAGGGCAAGGTCCTCTACCTCGGGGTCTCCGAGTGGCGCGCCGAGGAGATCGCCGCTGCCGCCGAGCTCGCCCGCGAGCTCAAGGTGCCGCTGATCAGCAACCAGCCCCAGTACTCGATGCTGTGGCGGGTGATCGAGGCCGAGGTGGTGCCGACCAGCGAGCAGGAGGGCCTCTCCCAGATCGTCTGGTCCCCGCTGGCACAGGGGGTGCTCACCGGCAAGTACCTGCCCGGCCAGCAGCCGCCGGCCGACAGCCGCGGGGGCCACGCCACCGCGGGCGGGTCGATGAAGAACTACCTGACCGACGACGTGCTCACCCGGGTGCAGCAGCTGCGGCCGATCGCCGCCGAGCTCGGCCTCACCATGGCGCAGCTGGCGATCGCCTGGGTGCTGCAGAACCCCAACGTGGCGGCGGCGATCATCGGGGCCAGCCGGCCCGAGCAGGTGCAGGACAACGTCAAGGCCGCCGGGGTGCGGCTGCCGGCCGAGGTCCTGACCCGCATCGACGAGGCGCTGGGCGACGTCGTCGAGCTGGACCCGGCCAAGACCAGCCGGGGCTAACGGCTCGGCCGCGCCTGCCCCCGCCGCTCACACCCGCGGCGGGGGCAGGCGCGCCCTCCGCTACGTGGCCGCCAGGCCCATCGGGCCGTACACGCGTTCACCGTCCTCGAGCAGGGTGACCGTCGCGACGCCACGGTCGAGCAGGTCGCGCCAGGCCTCGCCCAGCCACGACTCGGCGTCCCCCTGGTTGTCGTGCTCGGGCACCTCCACCCCGATCGTCGCCGGGTCCACGGGTGACCCCGAGGGGTTCTCCAGCCGCCACGTCCAGCTCATGGCGGGAGGCTAGCGAGGCCGAGGCCCCCGCGGCAGCCCGGAGGGAGGCAGGACGACCCGCGCGCTGCCGCGGCGACCACGAGGACGATCTTGGTTTACAAGGTAAGGGCCTGGGCATGGGTCGGTGCACCATCCTTGCTCGACCCTACGGAGAACCGATGAGCCAGCCCACCCAGGGCGCCGGCGCCAGCCGGGTGGAGATCCCGCCCCCGGCCCCCGAGAACGCCTCCACCGGTCAGCTGATCGGTCAGCTCTCCGACCAGCTGACCCGGCTGGTGCGGGACGAGATGCGACTGGCCCAGGCCGAGGTGGGCGCCAAGGCCAAGAGGTTCGGCCTCGGCGCCGGCCTCGTCGGCGGCGCCGGGGTCGCCGCCTTCCTCGGCCTGCAGGTGCTCGTCGCCGCCGCCGTGCTGGCGCTGGCTCTCGCCCTCCCGGGCTGGCTGGCCGCGGTCGTCGTCGCCGTCGTGCTCTTCGTGGTCGCCGCCGTCCTGGCCCTGACCGGCAAGAAGGACGTGCAGCAGGCCGCTCCCCCCGTGCCGACCGAGGCCATCTCCGGCGTCAAGACCGACGTCGCCACCGTGAAGGAGAGTGCGTCCCGATGAGCGGACCCCATGACGAGCAGCCGGATCGCGGGGCGGACCCCGACGCCATCCGGGCCGACATCGAGCGGACCCGCGAGCAGCTCGGCCGGACGGTCGACGAGCTCAGTCACCGGCTGGACGTGCCGGCCCGGGCGAAGGAGCGCGCCGACCGGGCCAGGAGCTCAGCGGTGGAGAGCGCCAACCGCACGAAGGACACCGCGGTCGAGACCTACCGGGAGAACCCGCCAGCGGTCATCGGGGGCGGCGTGGCCACCCTGACCGCGGTCGTCGGTCTGCTCGCCTGGCGGCGCCGGCGCCGGCAGACCGCAGCGGAGCGTGCAGCCGCGAAGCAGGCCGCCCGGCGCCGCGCGGCGGCCCAGCAGGCGGCGGCACGGGCCCGTGCGGAGCGGGCGGCAGCCCGGAAGGCGGCCGCCGCGCGCGCCGAGGCCCGCCGCAAGGCGGCGGCACGCGCGCTCGCCACGCGCAGGCGGAGGGCCGCGCAGCGGCGCACCGCCGCCCGGCTGGCCGCCACCGCCCGGCTGACCGCGAGCCACCGGTGAGCCCCAGCCCCAAGGCCGTCTACCGCCCGATCGGCCTGCTGGGCGGCCTCGTGGCGGGCGCAGTCTCGGGTGCGGTGTTCAAGCAGATCTGGAAGCGGGTCGCCGACGAGGACGACGCACCCGGCGCCCTGCAGAGCGAGTACCGGATGCGCGAGGTGGTCCTGGCGGCCGCGATCCAGGGAGCCCTGTTCGGTGCCACCAAGGCCCTGATCGACCGGGCCGGCGCGCGGGGGTTCACCAAGCTCACCGGCAGCTGGCCCGGCGACTGACCCGCCACGGAACGACCACCACCCGAGACGAGGGGATCCATCAGATGGTCGACGCCGGACGCCGGGAGAGCTCCGTCGAGCGCATCCGCCAGCGGGTGCAGGAGAAGGCCGAGCGGCGCGCCGCGGCCCGGGCCGCGGCCGAACGTGCCCAGGACGATCCCGCCACCGGCGCATCGGCGGCCTCGGTGGTGGCAGCCGAGCGGCGGGAGGCGGCGCGTCCGGCCCCGGACGTGCCCGACCCCGAGCAGATGCCCGGCGTGCACGCCCGGACCCCGATGCAGATACCCGCGCGGGGCTGGCTGCAGGTGGTCAAGCGGGCCTGGGCGGAGAACAACGCCGACAACATGCCGATCATCGCCGGCGGGGTGGCGTTCTTCGCCTTCCTGTCCATCTTCCCGGCGCTGATTGCGACGATCTCGATCTACGGCCTCGTCGCGTCTCCGGAGCAGGTCGCCGAGCAGATCGAGGCGCTGTCCGACCAGCTCCCGGAGAGCGCCCAGGAGATCCTCACCGAGCAGCTGACCGACATCACCAGCAACGCCGGCGGGGCCCTCACCTTCGGGTTGATCGCCTCGGTGCTCGGTGCCCTGTGGACGGCGTCCGGGGGCGTGAACAACATGGTCAAGGCGGTGAACATCGCCTATGACGAGGTCGAGACCCGCAACTTCCTCAAGCTGCGCGCGCTCTCCCTGGTGCTCACCCTGGGCGCGATCGTGTTCGTGCTGTTCACCTTCGCGCTCATCGCCGTAGTCCCGGTGGTGCTGGACGCGCTCCCGCTGGGCGGCGTCGGCACGGTGCTCGCCCAGGTCCTGCGCTGGGTGCTCCTGCTGGTCGTGGTGGTCGGCTCGCTGGCCGTCCTCTACCGGGTGGCCCCGGACCGGGATGCACCGCAGCTCAAGTGGGTCAGCCTCGGGTCGATCGTCGTGACCGTCGTCTGGGCGCTGGTCAGCTTCGGCTTCAGCTTCTACGTCAACAACTTCGGCTCCTACAACGAGACCTACGGCGCCATCGCCGGGGTCATCGTGCTGATGCTGTGGCTGTACCTGACCTGCTACCTGGTGCTGCTCGGTGCGGAGATCAACTCCGAGACCGAGCACCAGACCACCGTCGACACCACCCAGGGCGACCCGGAGCCGATGGGCCAGCGGGACGCCGTCGTCGCCGACGAGGTGCCCGACCCGCCGGTGCCCTCGAAGTAGGCCCCCGCACGGACGAGGGGCGCCGATCGTGTGCCGTGCTCACGACCTCCCTAGGATCGAGCCGTGCCACCGACGATCTCCGCCACCGACCGCCCGCTCGAGAAGCTGACCGCCGACGCCGTCGTCGTCGGCGTCGGCGCGGGGCCCACGGGCCTGCTGACCACCCCCGGCGCCGAGGCGGTCGACCGTCTCCTGGGCGGGCGGCTGCTCGCGGCCCTGGCCGACCTGGGCGCCCGCGGGGCCGAGGACGAGGTGACCCGGCTGCCCACCTTCGGGCAGACCCCGTTCCCGGTGGTCGCCGTCGCGGGGCTGGGCGCCCCGCAGGCCGACGGCACGTACTCCCCCGAGGCGGTGCGCCGCGCCGCCGGCGCCGCCAGCCGTGCCCTGACCGGCCGTGGCTCGGTGGTCACGCTGCTCGCGGCCGTGGGTGGCGCCCCGGACGCCGAGCGCCTGCACGCCGTCGGCGAGGGCTCGCTGCTGGGCGCCTACGAGTTCACCGCCTACAAGACCGGGCTGGCCGCCGACCGCCCCACCCCGCCGGCCTCGTTCGAGCTGGTGGTCCCCGACGCGGCCGCGGCGAAGGCACCGCTGGCCCGGGTCCGGGCGGTCGCCGACGCCGTCGGCCTGGTCCGCGACCTGGTCAACACCCCGCCGAACGACCTGCACCCGGCCGAGCTGGCCGCCCGCGGCGCGGCTGCCGGCAAGAAGGCCGGGCTGTCGGTCGAGGTGCTCGACGAGAAGGCGCTGGCCGACGGCGGCTACGGCGGCATCCTCGCCGTCGGCGGCGGCTCGACCCGCGGCCCGCGGCTGCTGCGCCTGGTCTACAAGGGCAAGAAGGCGCGCACCAGCGTGGCCCTCGTCGGCAAGGGCATCACCTTCGACAGCGGCGGCATCTCGATCAAGCCGGCCGCGAAGATGGAGGACATGAAGAGCGACATGGCCGGCGCCGCGGCCGTGATCGCCACGGTGTGCCTGGTCGCCGATCTCGGGCTGCCGGTCGACGTCACCGCGACCGTGCCGATCGCGGAGAACCTGCCCAGCGGCACCGCCTACCGGCCGGCCGACGTGGTCACCTTCCGCAACGGCACGAAGGCCGAGATCACCAACACCGACGCCGAGGGCCGCGTGGTGCTCGCCGACGCGATCTGCCGCGCCGCCGAGGACTCCCCCGCGTACCTGCTGGAGACCTCCACGCTCACCGGCGCCCAGCTGGTGGCCCTGGGCACCCGCACCGCCGGGGTCATGGGCAGCGACGACCTGCGGGACGCCGTCATCGCGGCGAGCACCCGCACCGGGGAGCCGATGTGGGCGATGCCGCTGCCGCCGGAGCTGCGCCGCGGGCTGGACTCCTCCGTGGCCGACCTGGTCAACGCCAACGCCGACCGCATGGGCGGCATGCTGGTGGGCGGGCACTTCCTGGCCGAGTTCGTGCCCGCCGGGCTGCCGTGGGCGCACATCGACATCGCCGGCCCGTCGTTCAACACCGGAGCGCCGTGGGGCTACACGCCCAAGGGCGGCACCGGGGTGCCGGTGCGCACCCTGCTCGCCACGATCGAGGGCCTCATCGCCGAGGCGTGATCAGGCCGGGCCGGTCCGCCCGGCGGACCGGCCCGGTCCTCACAGCCGGTTCTGCTTCTGGCGGGCGCTCCAGTCGCGCATCCGCTGGGGGTAGCCGGTGACCTGCGCGTCGTAGACGGGGACGGCGAGGTCGCGGGAGAGCCGCCGGGCGACGTCGGGGCCGTCGATCCGCCGGCGGGTCCACTCCCCGTCGGCGGCGACGAGCAGGATCGTCGTCTCGGTGACCGCGGTGCGGGGCTCGACGTAGCCCTCCACGCCCCGCCGGGTCGCGACGAACTGCTCCAGGTGGGCCAGGTCGCCGGACGCCGACGCGCGATCCAGCGTGCCCCGGCGGTCCCCGCCGCCACCGCCGGTCCCCCGTCGTCCGCGCAGCCGGTCGAACAGCCCCATTCCCCGCTCCCGTCACCTCCGGCCGCGGTCTCCTCCGCGACGCTCTGGCGACAGCAACGGAGCATGCGGACGCCCCGTTCCCGGGAGTGGCAGGATGGGCACGCGCACGATCGCCGCGTCCGGGTCCGACACCGGGCCACCCAGCACTGAGGAGCACTTGTGAGCGCACCGACCACCCCCGCTGACCTGGTCATCCTCGGTGGTGGCTCCGGTGGCTACGCCGCTGCGCTGCGCGGCGCCGAGCTCGGCCTGTCGGTCGTGCTCATCGAGAAGGACAAGGTCGGCGGCACCTGCCTGCACCGCGGCTGCATCCCCACCAAGGCGCTGCTGCACAGCGGCGAGATCGCCGACATGGCCCGCGAGGGCGAGCAGTTCGGCGTCAAGACCTCGCTGGCCGGCATCGACATGGACGGCGTCAACGCCTACAAGGACGGCGTGATCGGCAAGCTCTACAAGGGCCTGCAGGGCCTGATCAAGAGCCGCAAGATCACCTACGTCGAGGGAGAGGGACGGCTGGTCTCCCCCACCGCGGTCCAGGTGAACGGGGAGACCTACGAGGGCCGCCACGTGCTGCTGGCCACCGGCTCCTACGCCCGCTCGCTGCCCGGCATCGACGTCGACGGCACCAAGGTCATCACCAGCGACCACGCGCTCGCGCTGGACCGGGTGCCCGCCTCGGCGATCGTCCTCGGCGGCGGCGTCATCGGCTGCGAGTTCGCCAGCGCGTGGAAGTCCTTCGGCGTCGACGTCACCATCGTCGAGGGCCTCAAGCACCTCGTCCCGCTCGAGGACGAGTCCTCCTCCAAGCTGCTCGAGCGGGCCTTCCGCCGTCGCAAGATCGGCTTCGAGCTGGGCAACCGCGTCTCCACCGTGCAGACCACCGCCGACGGCGTGAAGGTCACCCTGGAGAACGGCAAGGAGCTCGAGGCCGAGCTGGTGCTGGTCGCCGTGGGCCGCGGCCCGGTCAGCCAGGGCCTGGGCTACGAGGAGGCCGGCCTGCAGATGGACCGCGGGTACGTGCTGGTCGACGAGTACTGCCAGACCAACGTCCCCACCATCTCCGCCGTCGGTGACCTGATCCCGACCCTGCAGCTGGCCCACGTCGGGTTCGGGGAGGGCATCCTCGTCGCCGAGCGGCTGGCCGGCCTCCCCGTCGTGCCGATCGACTACGCCGGCGTCCCCCGGGTCACCTACTCCGACCCCGAGGTCGCCTCCGTCGGCCTGACCGAGGCCCAGGCGAAGGAGAAGTACGGCGAGGTCGAGGTGCTCACCTACGACCTGGGTGGCAACGGCCGCAGCCAGATCCTCAAGACCGCCGGCGCGGTCAAGCTCGTCCGCGCCGCCGACGGCCCCGTCATCGGCGTCCACATGGTCGGCAGCCGCGTCGGCGAGCTCATCGCCGAGGCGCAGCTGATCTACAACTGGGAGGCGCTGCCCGACGAGGTCGCCCAGCTGATCCACCCGCACCCGACCCAGAGCGAGGCCCTGGGCGAGGCGCACCTCGCCCTGGCCGGCAAGCCGCTGCACGCGCACAGCTGACCGTCGCTCGACCCGCACGCCCCGTTCCCGCCAGCACCGCACCCCACGACCTGAGGAGACCTGCCTTCGATGCCGACGTCCGTCACCATGCCCGCCCTGGGCGAGAGCGTCACCGAGGGCACGGTCACCCGCTGGCTGAAGCAGGAGGGTGAGCAGGTCGAGGTCGACGAGCCGCTCCTGGAGGTGTCCACCGACAAGGTCGACACCGAGATCCCGTCGCCGGCCGCCGGTGTGCTCACCAAGATCCTCGTCGGTGAGGACGAGACGGTCGACGTGGGCGCCGAGCTCGCGGTGATCGGTGGCGACGGCGACGGCGCCGCGCCGGCCGCACCCGCCGAGGAGGCCCCCGCGCAGGAGGCCCCGGCTCAGGAAACTCCCGCGGAGGCACCGGCCCAGGAGGCCCCTGCGCAGGAGGCACCTGCACAGGAGGCACCGGCCGAGCCGGCTCCGGCGCAGTCCTCCGGCGGCTCCGGCGGCGGGCAGGGCACCTCGGTGACGATGCCCGCGCTGGGCGAGAGCGTCACCGAGGGCACCGTGACCCGCTGGCTGAAGGCGGTCGGTGAGGAGGTCACCGCCGACGAGCCGCTCCTGGAGGTGTCCACCGACAAGGTCGACACCGAGATCCCCGCGCCCGTCTCGGGCACCCTGCTGTCCATCTCGGTCAGCGAGGACGAGACGGTCGAGGTCGGCGCCGAGTTGGCCGTGATCGGCTCGTCCGACGGCGCTGCCGCCCCCGCGTCCGAGCCGGAGCCGGCCCCGCAGCAGCCCGCCGAGCAGCCGGCCGCCGCGCAGCAGTCGGCACCGCCCGCGCAGCAGCAGCCCACCCCCCAGCGGGCCGAGCCCTCCTCGGAGCAGCCCGGCGCCGACTACGGGTCCAGCGGTGCGCTCCCGGCGGAGTCGCCGACCTCGCAGCCCTCGCCGGCCGAGGCGGTGGCCCCGGCCTCCCGTCCCGCCAGCGCTCCGGCACCCAGCGGTGGCGGCGCCTACGTCACCCCGCTGGTGCGGCGGCTGGCGGCCGAGCACGGCGTCGACCTCGGCTCCGTCGAGGGCACCGGCGTCGGCGGTCGGATCCGCAAGCAGGACGTGCTCGCGGCGGCCGAGAAGGCGCAGCAGCCCGCCCCGGCGGCGGCCGCCCCGGCGGCGCCGCGCACCCCGTCCCCGGCGGCCAGCCCGGACCAGCACCTGCGCGGGCGTACCGAGAAGCTGTCCCGCCTCCGGACCGTCATCGCCAAGCGCATGATCGAGTCGCTGCAGGTCAGTGCGCAGCTGACCACCGTGGTCGAGGTGGACATCACCAAGATCGCCCGGCTGCGCGATCGGGTGAAGGGCGACTTCGCCGCCCGTGAGGGCGTGAAGCTGTCGTTCCTGCCGTTCTTCGCGAAGGCCGCCGTCGAGGCGCTCAAGGTGCACCCGGTGGTGAACTCCTCCATCGACATGGAGGCCGGCACGGTCACTTACCACGACGCCGAGAACCTCGGCATCGCGGTCGACACCGAGCGCGGGCTGCTGGTGCCGGTCGTCCACGGTGCGGGCGACCTGAACATCCCGGGCATCGCGCGCAAGATCGCGGACCTGGCCGAGCGGACCCGCACCAACAAGGTCACGCCCGACGAGCTGGGCGGCGGCACGTTCACGCTGACCAACACCGGCAGCCGCGGCGCGCTGTTCGACACCCCGATCATCAACCAGCCGCAGGTCGCCATCCTCGGTGTCGGCTCGGTGGTCAAGCGCCCGGTGGTCGTCACCGACCCGGAGCTCGGCGAGGTCGTGGCGGTCCGGTCGATGGTCTACCTGGCCCTCAGCTACGACCACCGGATCGTCGACGGCGCCGACGCCGCCCGCTTCCTCAGCACCATGAAGGAGCGGCTGGAGGCCGGCCAGTTCGAGGGCGAGCTCGGCATCGCCTGACATTCCGGCCTGATCCCCTGAGGAAGGGCCCCGGCTACCGCCGGGGCCCTTCGTCGTCCCGCCCGGTCACCACCCCACCACCAGGGAGCTCCCCGCGATGAAGGTCGCCGTCACCGGCTCCTCCGGGCTCATCGGCAGCGCCCTGGTGCCCGCGCTCCGGGCGGACGGCCACGAGGTGGTGCGGCTGGTCCGCCGCACCCCGCGGACCGCGGACGAGCACCGCTGGGACCCCGACCACCGGCAGATCGCCCCCGTGTTGCTCGCCGACGTCGACGCGGTCGTCAACCTGGCCGGCGTCGGGGTGGGCGACCGGCGGTGGAGCGAGGGGCACAAGCAGCGGGTGCTGCGCAGCCGGGTGGACAGCACCACGACGATCAGCCAGGCACTTGCCGACGCCGCGACGGCCGCCCCCGGCCGCCCGCGGGTGCTGCTCTCCGGCTCCGCGGTGGGCTTCTACGGCGACACCGGCGATCGGGTGGTCGACGAGACGGCACCGGCCGGCACCGACTTCCTCGCCCGGGTCTGCGTGGCGTGGGAGGGGGCGACCGCCCCGGCGGCCGACGCCGGCGTCCGGGTGGCCACCCTGCGCACCGGGCTGGTGCTCGGCCGCGGCGGGCTGCTGGGCCGCATGCTGCCGCTCTTCCGCCTCGGGCTGGGTGGGCGACTCGGCTCGGGGCGCCAGTACCAGCCGTGGATCAGCCTGCGCGACGAGGTCGACGCGATCCGCTTCCTGCTGACCGCCGACGTCTCGGGGCCGGTGAACCTGACCGGGCCGGCACCGGTCACCAACGCCGAGTTCACCGCGGCCCTGGGACGCGCCGTCCACCGCCCCGCCGTCGTGCCGGTGCCCGGCCCCGCACTGCACCTGGTGCTCGGGGAGTTCGCCGAGGTCGGCGTGCTGGCCGGCCAGCGAGCCGTCCCCGCCACCCTGGAGGCCGCGGGGTTCCGGCACACCCACACCGACGTGGACGCCGCGCTGGCGGCTGCGCTCAGCGAGGGCTGACCGGGCCGGGTCACGGCAGCCGCTCGCCGTCAGCGATCCGCCAGCCCGCTGCGGTCACCTCGACGACCAGCCGCACGCGCGCCTCGCCCCGGGGCGGGACCTCCCGCACCAGCCCGCCGGCGGCATCGGTCACCCGGAAGCCGGGCAGCGTGTCGACGACCTCGAGCACGGCCCGCCCGTCCTCGACCGACACCTCCCGGACCTCGCTGACCTCCGGGGTGAACCCGGTGAGCGCCTGGCCGGCCGCGTCGAGCGCCTCGACCTGGGCCAGGTCGCGCCGTGCCGACGCGCTGCCGGGCACGTGGACGTCGGCGACCGCGGTGGGATCCGCCGTGGCGAACACCGCCGCCCGCCGTTCGTACAGGGCGGTGAGCAGGGCCTGCCACGCCGCCCGGTCGGGGGGCACCACGGTGGCGGCAGCCGGCTCGTCCGCCGTGTCGTCGTCCGGTCGGCCCTCGGTCGGGACAGGGGGGCGCTCGGCCGGCGCGGGGTCGGCGTGCCGGCCCGGCTGCCCGGACGGCACGTCGACGCCATCGGCCGCCGGCACCGGGACGGGCGTTCCCGCTCCCCAGTGGGTGCCCACCCAGGCCGCGCCGATCGACCCCAGCGCCACAGTGGCCAGGACCGCCGCCGGCACCAGCAGCCGCCGCGCGCCGGCCCACCGCCGTCCGGGGTCCGGCAGCCGATCCGGGTCCCGGTGCACCGCGCGCCCGAGGCGCGCCCCCGCCGCGCGGACACGCACCAGCCGGCCGTCGGGCGTGGGCGCGGCGTGGGCCGCGCGCGTGCGCCGTCCGGGCACCTGGTGGGTCAGTTCGGTGCGTGGCCCCCGCTCGGTGACGCCGAGCTCGTGGTCGGGCACCCCGGCCACCGGCAGCCGCACCGGCTCGGGGCGGCAGGCGTGTCGCAGGTCCAGGGCGAAGGCCGCCGCCGTGCCCCGCAGGTGCGGGTCCGCGGACAGCCCGCGCAGCACCACCCGCACCAGCTCGGCCGGCGCCTCGGGCGCCAGCATCGCGAGGTCGGGCAGCTCACCCGCCGCCGCGACCGCGAGGGTCTCGGCCGGATCGGCCGCGTTCCACGGGGCGACGCCGGTGAGCGCGTGGAAGGCCGCCGCCGCCGCACCGAACACGTCGGAGGCAGGACCCGGGGCACCCCCGCGGGCCACGACCGGGTCGACGTAGGGCGGGGTGACCTCCGCACGCGCGGTGTCGCCCACCAACCGCGCGGTGCCCAGGTCGGTGAGCACCGGCCGCCCCTCGGCCGTGAACAGCACGTTCCCCGGCGACAGGTCGCCGTGGACCACCCCGCGCTCGTGCGCCTGGGCGAGCGCCGCCGCGACCGGGGCGACCGTGGTGACCACCTCTCCCGGGCGGAGCCGACCGCGGCGGGCGAGCAGGGCAGCGAGGCTGCCACCGGCCAGCAGGTCGAGCACGAGGCTCACCTCGGCGGGCCCGCCGCGCACCTCCCGGCGGACCACCCGGTGCAGCCGGACCAGGTGGGGGTGGTCCAGCTCCGCGAGCAGGCGCGCCTCCCGCTCCTGCCGTTCCGGGTCACCCCGCAGCAGGACCTTGACGGCCACTGGCTCGCCGCCGTTCCGCGGCCGCGCCCGCCAGACCTGACCGGAACCTCCCCGGCCGAGCAGCTCCTCGAGCACGTAGCCGGGCACGACGGGGGCTGCGGCCGGTGGGGTGGGTGCAGGCACGGATCGGACCGTAGGCCGATCGGGCACCGGCCCGCTGCCGTCGTCCACAGGCGCCACTGTTGCCCACATCCCCGCGCCCCGGGGCCGATCGGACCGGTCAGCGCCTGCGTTCGGGACATGTCATGCCTCCCGGCGCCGAGGTGGTCGTCGGCGGCGCCGGCCTCGCCGGGCTCTCGGCCGCCGTCACCGGAGCACAGCCGGCCGCCACTCCCCCACTGCAGCACCGCCGCCCGGTCGACCTCGGTGGTGGGCTGTTCGTCTGCGGCGACCACCGGGACACCCGTCCATCCACGGCGGGATGGCCGAGTGGGCGTCGCCGGACCGCGCACGCGGTGCTGGCCCGGCTGCGCGGCGGCCCGCCCACCCCGCCGCCGCCCGGGGCAGGTGCCCCCCGGCCGGGCATAGGCTGGTGGTCGTGAGCGAGCTGCGCGTCGTCCGGGCGGGTCTGGTCCCCTACGAGCAGGCGTGGGCCTGGCAGCGGGAGCTGCACGAGCAGCGGGTGGCCGGCACCGGACCGGACACGATGCTGCTGCTGGAGCACCCGCCGGTCTACACAGCGGGCAGGCGTACCGAGCCGCACGAACGCCCCTTCGACGGCACCCCCGTGGTCGACGTCGACCGCGGCGGCAAGATCACCTGGCACGGCCCCGGCCAGCTGGTCGGTTACCCGATCGTGCAGCTGCCCGAACCGGTCGACGTCGTGGCCCACGTCCGGCGGCTGGAGCAGGCACTGATGCGCGTCTGCGCCGACCTCGGGCTGCGCACCGAGCAGGTGGAGGGCCGCAGCGGGGTGTGGGTCCGCGCCGACGACCGGGGCCCGGACCGGAAGATCGCCGCCATCGGCGTCCGGGTGGCCCGCGGCGTGACCATGCACGGGTTCGCGCTCAACTGCGACCCCGACATGTCCGCCTTCGCCAACATGATCCCCTGCGGGATCGTCGACGCCGGCGCCACCTCGTTGAGCGCCGAGCTGGGCCGCGACGTCCCCGTCGCCGAGGTCGTCGACGCCGTCGAGCAGGCGGTGCGTGAAGTCCTCACCGCCGCCGTCCCCGCCTGATCGCGATGCCGCTGCCGCAGAGCGAGTACGTCAGCCTCACCACGTTCCGGCGCACCGGCGTCCCGGTCGCCACCCCGGTGTGGGCCGCCCCGCACGGGGACGAGCTCGTCGTCTGGACCCGCGCAGACTCGGGGAAGGTCAAGCGGCTGCGGCACACCAGCCGGGTCACCGTGGCGCCGTGCGACGTCCGGGGCCGGCTGCGCGGCCCGGCGGTCGACGCGGTGGCGACCTTCGTGCCCCGCGAGGAGTGGCCTGCGGCTCTCGCGGCGCTGCGGCGCCGGTACGGGCTGCGGTTCCAGGTCGGGCTGGTCGCCTCCCGCGCGTGGACGCGCCTGCGCCGCCCCGGCACCGAGCGGCACGCCCTGATCCGCATCTCCGCCGTCGCCTGACCCCGCCCCCTGCCGGCCCCACCGCGAGCGGGGCCGGCAGAATCTGCCCGCTCAGCCGACGACGAAGTTGACCAGCCGGCCCGGGACCGCGATCACCCGGCGCACCGTCTTCCCCGCCAGCTGCGCGGCCACCTTCTCGTCGGCCCGGGCAGCGGCCTCCAGGCCGGCGGCGTCGGCGTCGGCCGGCACCGCGACCTGCGCCCGCACCTTGCCGTTGACCTGCACCGCCACGGTCACCGTGTCGTCGACCAGCCAGCGGGGGTCCGCGACCGGGAACGACGCCCAGGCGACGGAACCGGAGTGGCCCAGCCGGGACCACAGCTCCTCCGCCAGGTGCGGGGCCAGCGGCGAGGTCAGCAGCACCAACGTCTCGGCGACCCGCCGCGGCACGTCCGTCCCCGGCGGGTAGGTCGCGGTCAGGTGGTTGGTCAGCTCGGTGATCCGGGCGATGGCGATGTTGAACCGCAGGGTGGTCATGCCGTCGCGCACGGCCTCGATCGTGCGGTGCAGCGCACGCGAGGTGTCCTCGTCCGGCTCGACGTCCGCGGCACGCACCGCGCCGGTCTCCTCGTCCAGCACGACCCGCCAGATCCGCTGCAGCAGCCGCTGCGAGCCGACCGCGGCCTTGGTCTCCCACGGCCGGGACTGGTCCAGCGGCCCGGTCGACATCTCGTAGACCCGGAAGGTGTCCGCGCCGAACATCGCGATCATCTCGTCCGGCGTCACGACGTTCTTGAGGCTCTTGCCCATCTTCCCGTACTCACGGTCGACCGGCCTGCCCTCGAACGAGTACTGGCCGTCGCGCTCGACGACCTCGGCCGCGGGCACGTAGAAGCCCCGCTCGTCGGTGTAGGCGTAGGCGGAGATGTACCCCTGGTTGACCAGGCGGCGGAAGGGCTCCTCGCTGGACACGTGCCCCAGGTCGAACAACACCTTGTGCCAGAACCGGGCGTACAGCAGGTGCAGCACCGCGTGCTCGACGCCGCCGACGTACAGGTCGACCCCGCCCACGTCGCCGGGCTCGCGCGGGCCCATCCAGTACCGCTCCAGCTCCGGGTCGACGAAGCGCTCGTCGTTCGTCGGGTCCGCGTAGCGCAGGTAGTACCAGCAGGAGCCCGCCCAGTTGGGCATCGTGTTGGTCTCCCGGCGGTACCGCTTCGGCCCGTCGCCCAGGTCGAGGGTGACCGTCGTCCACTCGGTGGCCCGGGACAGCGGTGGCTCCGGCTTGGAGTCGGCGTCGTCGATCTCGAAGGTCTTCGGCGAGTAGTCGTCGACGTCGGGCAGCAGCACCGGGAGCAACGAGTCCGGGACGGCGATCGGCAGGTCGTGCTCGTCGTAGACGACCGGGAAGGGCTCACCCCAGTAGCGCTGCCGGCTGAACAGCCAGTCGCGCAGCTTGTAGGTGGTGGTCGCCTCACCGTGGCCGGTGGCCACCAGCCAGTCGGTGACCTTCGCGATCGCCGCGGCCTTGTCCAGCCCGTCCAACGACAGCTGCTCGTTCGAGCTGTTGATCATCGGCCCGGTGCCGGTCCAGGCGCCGGAGGCGTCGTCGAAGTCGGCCGGCGGCTGCACCGTGCGGACGACGGGCAGCCCGAACGCCTGGGCGAAGTCCCAGTCGCGCTGGTCCTCACCGGGCACGGCCATGATCGCGCCGGTGCCGTAGCCGGTCAGCACGTAGTCGGCGATGAACACCGGCAGGTCACGACCGGTCAGCGGATTGCGCGCGGTGACGCCCAGCCAGACCCCGGTCTTGTCCCGGCCCTCGGTCTGCCGCTCCAGCTCCGAACGGCGCGAGGCCTGCAACTGGTAGGCCGCCACCGCCTCGGCGGGGGTGGCCGCTCCACCGGTCCACCGCGGGTCGGCGCCCTCCGGCCACGAGTCGGCGGTCAGCGCGGCCACCAGCGGGTGCTCGGGGGCCAGCACCAGGTAGGTGGCGCCGAAGAGGGTGTCGGGTCGGGTGGTGAAGACCTCGACCGCCTCCCCCGACACGGGGAAGCGCACCCGGGCACCGGTCGAACGACCGATCCAGTTGCGCTGCATCTGCTTCAGCGAGTCCGACCAGTCCAACCGGTCCAGGTCGTCGATCAGCCGCTCGGCGTAGGCGGTGATCCGCATCATCCACTGGGTCAGCGGGCGGCGGAACACCGGGAAGTTGCCGCGCTCGGAGCGCCCGTCGGCGGTGACCTCCTCGTTGGAGAGCACGGTGCCCAGACCCGGGCACCAGTTCACCGGCGCCTCGTGCCGGTAGGCCAGCCGGTGCGCGTCGACGACCCGCCGTCGCTCGACGTCGTCCAGCTCGGCCCAGGTGCGGCCCTCGGGCAGGGTGCCCGGCGCGGGCTGCCGGGTGCCGGCGTCCAGCTCGGCGACCAGCTCGGGGATCGGCCGGGCCCGGCCGCGGCCGCCGTCGGCGGTCTCGTCGAACCAGGCCTCGAAGACCTGCCGGAAGATCCACTGGGTCCACTTGTAGTAGCCCGGGTCGATCGTGGCGAAGGTGCGGCGGGTGTCGTGGTCGACGCCCAGCCGGCGCAGCTGCGCGCTGATCGCGGCGATGTTGGCCTCGGTGGTGACCCGGGGGTGCTGCCCGGTCTGCACGGCGTACTGCTCGGCGGGCAGACCGAAGGCGTCGTAGCCCATCGGGTGCAGCACGTTGTGCCCGTCCATCCGCAGGAAACGGCTGGTGACGTCGGTGCCCAGGTAACCCAAGGGGTGCCCGACGTGCAGCCCGGCGCCCGAGGGGTACGGGAACATGTCCATCACGAACGCCTTGGGGCGGTCGGCCACCCGGTCGAAGCCCTCGCTGAGCGGCCCCACCGGGTTCGGCGTGTGGAAGGTCCCCTCGGCGTCCCAGCGGTCCTGCCAGGCGAGCTCGATCTGCTGGGCCAGCTGCGGGGTGTACCGGTGCGGCGGCACGTCACTGGTCGGGTCGGTGCTCTGGCTGGCCGTCTGGCTCATGGCTGGTGCTCCACAGGAGAGGATCTGGCGGCGGACAGAAAAAGACCCCTCACACAGGAGGGGTCGCCGTGCTGGTCCGATCGGTCAGGTCAGCACGGCCGGAGAAGGAGGAGTCCGCCGGTCACGGGGCGATCCTAGCGCGCGCACCGGCCCAACACGTCGGCCTCCGAGCAGCGACAGCGGTCACCGGCGCAGGGTGCGTCCCGGTCGCTGAACCGCCACCGGGCCGGGGCCCGTGGCGCTCGCCGTACACGTGTTCACCGAGGGGTGTCATGATCAGCCTTGTTTGTCGCGCCCACCGACTGGGCACGACAGCGCCCCGGCGTTGAGCAGCAGCGCCGCCTGCGCATGGGCGTGGAGCGGCGCGCTCCCGGAGACGCAGCAGGCCGACGGCGGTACCCGTCCCGGCCGCAGCGCCTCCGGTGCAGGCCGGTCCGCACCAGGGTCCGAGACCCCGGAGCAGCAGCCCGCCCACCGGCGGCGCGGCGAGATGATCGAACCGCACGAGCAGTGACCGCGCACCCCCGGTGCCCGCGAGAAGAGGAGGACCGTGCATGGCAGAGCTCGCCCAGCCCGGCCCGGCACCCGCGGGTCACGTGGACGTCGCCGGAGCCGTCCCCCTGACCCAGCACGCCCTGCCGCTGCTCGCCGGACGTGTCCGGGTGCCCACCTACGACCGCACGGCGCTCACCCCCGCCGTCGTCCACTTCAGCGTCGGCGGCTTCCACCGCGCCCACCAGCTGGTCTACTTCGACGAACTGGCCGAGCAGGGCGACACCGACTGGGGCGTGGTCGGCGTCGGCCTGCACTCCCCCGCGATGCGCGACGCCCTCCGGCCGCAGGACCACCTCTACACGGTGGTGGAACGCAGCTGCGAGGGCGAGCAGGCCCGGGTGGTCGGTTCCCTGGTCGACTACCACTTCGCGCCGGACTCCCCGGAGACCGTGCTGGCGGTGCTCACCGACGAGCGGACCCGGCTGGTGACCATGACCGTCACCGGGACCGCCTACCGGGTCGACCCCGCGACCGGCGACTTCCACCCCGACGACGCGGTGCGGGCCGACCTGGCCGACCCGCACCGCCCCGCCTCGCTGTTCGGTTACATCGTCGAGGCACTGGACCGGCGGCGCCGGGCCGGGCGCCCGCCGTTCACCGTGCTGTCCTGCGACAACCTGCAGCGCAACGGCGAGATCGCCCGCGCCGCCGTGGTGGGGTTCGCGCAGCTCCGCGACGAGTCGCTGGCCCGGTGGATCGACGAGCACGTGACGTTCCCGGGCAGCATGGTCGACCGGATAACACCCCGCACCAGCCTGCAGGACCGGATCGCCCTCGCGCAGCGGAACGGCGTCGACGACCGCTGGCCGGTCATCACCGAGCCGTTCTCGCAGTGGGTCCTGGAGGACTCCTTCTGCAACGGGCGCCCGCCGCTGGAGCAGGTGGGCGTGCAGTTCGCCGACGACGTCAGCGGCCACGAGCTCATCAAGACCCGGCTGCTCAACGCGAGCCACTCGGCCCTGGGCCACCTCGGCTCGCTGGCCGGCCACCGCTACGTGCACGAGGTGATGGCCGACCCGGTGCTCCGCCGCTACGCGACGCAGCTCATGGCCGTGGAGATCGGGCCGCTGCTCACCGCCCCCGCCGGGGTCGACCTGCCCGACTACCAGACACGCCTGCTGCGTCGCTTCGCCGACCCGGCCATCGGCGACCGCCTGGAGCGGCTGTGCCGGCGCGGGTCGTCGAAGGTGCCGCTGTACGTGCTCCCGTCCCTGCGCGCGGGGCTCACGCAGGGACGCCCGACCGAGCTGCTGACCCTCGCGGTGGCCGGCTGGTGCCGGTACGTGCGGGGCAGGGACCTGCAGGGCGGCGAGCTGGTGGTCGAGGACGAGCTCGCCGACCAGCTGCGCGCGCTGGCCCGCGCGGGGGGCACGGACCCCCGGCCGCTGCTGGGCCTGCACCCGGTCTTCGGCGACCTGGCCACCGACCCGACGTTCGTGGCGGCGCTGACCCGCTGCCTCCAGGACCTGGAGGCAGATGGTGTCCGGGTCACGGTCGCCCGGGCACTGGCCCGCAGCGGCGACCACCCGGTGGCCGACCCCGACACCCCGAACCGGGTGTCGGCCGTCATCGACGACCTGCTGTCCGCATGACCACGTCCCCACCGGCCCGGACCCCCAGGAGACCGCCCCAGATGCCAGAGATCAGGACCACGCAGGCCGAAGGCCTCACGGCGCTGCTCTGCGACGCCGACGGGAACCTCTTCCCCTCCGAGGAGCCCGCCTTCGTCGCGTCGGCCGACGTCACCAACCGCTTCCTGGCCGCCCACGGGATCCCGGACCGCTTCACCGCCGAGGAGCTCCGCCGGGCCGCGACGGGCCGCAACTTCCGTTCCACCGCCGCCGACCTCGCCGCGGCGCACGGCGTCGAGGTGACCGACCTCGACGAGTGGGTCGCGGAGGAGCGGCGCGTGGTGACCGAGCACCTCGGCCGGGAGCTGCGTCCCGACGTCGACGTGACCGCCGGGCTCACCGCGCTCGGCGAGCGGCTCACCCTCGCCGCGGTCAGCTCCAGCGCACTCACCCGGCTGGCGGCCTGCTTCAGCGCCGCGGAGCTGGACGACCTCATCCCACCGACGCTGCGGTACAGCGCGGAGGACTCCCTGCCGACGCCGACCAGCAAGCCCGATCCGGCGGTGTACCTGCACGCCTGCGACCAGCTGGGCATCTCCCCCGAGCAGGGCCTGGCGGTCGAGGACTCGGTGGCCGGTGCGCTCTCCGCCGTCCGGGCCGGCTGCCCTACCGTGGGCAACCTGCGGTTCGTGGCTCCCGGCGAGCGGGCCGAGCGCGCGGCCCAGCTGCGGGACGCCGGCGTGGTCGCGCTGGTCTCCTCCTGGGCGGAGCTGACCGACCTGCTGCTGCCGACGCCGGCCGGGCGCCCGGCGACCGTGGCGGGAGGTGCCCGGTGAGGGCCGTGCTCAACAGCTTCCGCGGGGTGTACTCCGACAGCCCGCGGACGATCTTCGAGGCCCTCCGGCAGCGCGGCGACGATCACGAGGTCGTCTGGCTGGCCGCCCCGGACCGCCTGGGCGACTTCCCGGCCGACGTGACGACCGTCGAGTTCGGCACCGCCGAGGCCCGGGCCGCGCTGGAGTCCGCCGACGTCGTGGTGTCCAACGACCACATCGGGTTCGACTGGGACAAGCAGCCGGGCACGACCTACCTGCAGACCTGGCACGGGACACCGCTGAAGCGGATCCACAACGACGTGCTGTGGGCCCCGGAGGGCCGACTGGCCTACCTGGACACCGAGATCGCCCGGTGGGACGCGCTGCTGTCCCCGAACGCCGTCAGCACGCCGCGGTTCCGCAGGGCCTTCGGGTTCACGGGGCCGGTGCACGAGACGGGCTACCCGCGCAACGACCTGCTGAGCTCACCCGACCGTGCGCGCATCCGGGCCGAGGTCCGTGACGCCCTGGGGATCGCCGACGGCGTCACCGCCGTGCTGTACACCCCGACGTGGCGCGACGACCAGGTGTTCGGCGGGGGCGGCGGACCACAGCACACCTTCCCGCTCGACCTCGGGGACTTCGCCCACGGCCTGGGCGAGGACCACGTGCTGCTGCTGCGTCTGCACCAGATGGTCTCCGACCGGCTGGAGGTGCCCGCGGGCGCGCCGGTCCGCGACGTCTCGCGCTACCCGGACATCCGGTACCTCTACCTGGCCGCCGACGTCCTGGTCACCGACTACTCCTCGACGATGTTCGACTTCGCCGTCACCGGGAAGCCGATCCTCCACTTCACCTACGACCTGGACTACTTCCAGGACACCCTGCGGGGCTTCTACTTCGACCTGGCCGAGGCGGCCCCGGGCCCGCTGCTGTCCACCAGCGACGAGGTGCTCGACGCGATCGCCGAGCTCGGTCGACAGCCGTGGGAACCCACCGAGCGGTACACCCGGTTCCAGGAGACGTTCTGCTCCCTCGAGGACGGCCACGCGACCGACCGGGTCCTGGAGTTGTTCTTCCCCCGGACGGGCGCCCCCGGCCCGTCCGGCGCCACCCCGACGAACGACGAACCGAGGAGATGAGCATGCGCACTGCTGACCCGATCCTGACCGGGGGCCGCGATCGGCGGTCGCGTCCGGCGGTGGCCGACGGCTCGTCCGGCACCCCCGCCGCCGCCCCGCAGGTGGTCATCCTGGCCGCGGGCATGGGCACCCGGCTGGGCCGCAAGCTGCCCAAGCCGCTGACCCAGCTGATGGACGGCCGCAGCATCATGCAGCAGCAGCTGGACGGCATCCGTGCCGTCTTCGGCGCCGCGGCACCGGTGACCGCGGTGGTGGGCTACCGCGCCAAGGCCGTCATGCGGGCGCAGCCGGACCTGCTGTTCGCGTTCAATCCCGACTTCGCCGTCACCAACACCTCGCAGAGCCTGCTCAAGGCCCTGCGGTCTTCCCAGGCCGGCGGAGTGCTCTGGATGAACGGCGACGTGGTCTTCGACCCGGCGGTGCTCGACCACGCCGCCCCGCTCATCCAGGCCGACGAGAGCTTCGTCTGCGTGGACACCTCGACCGTCGCCGACGAGGAGGTCAAGTACACCCTGGACGACGACGGCTTCATCGCCGAGCTGTCCAAGACCGTCGTCGGCGGGCTCGGCGAGGCGGTCGGCATCAACTACGTCTCCGGGGCCGACAAGGCCGCGCTGGTCGAGCACCTCGTCGCCTGCGACGCGAACGACTACTTCGAGCGCGGCATGGAGCTGGCGATCCAGCGGGCCGGGGTGCGTTTCCGCCCGGTGGACATCTCCCGATTCTCCGCCGTCGAGGTCGACTTCGACGACGACCTGCAGCGGGCGAACACCTGGCTGCGCTCGCGCGCGGCTCTGGAGCCGCTGGCCTCCGAGCTCCGCTGAGGCACCGGCGCCCCGCCCACCACCGGCGGGCGGGGCGCCGCGCTGCTCACGCCAGCTGCGGGGCGACCTCGCCGGCGACCAGGTCCAGGTGGTCGAGGTCGGCGAGGTCGAGCACCTGCAGGTACACGCGGGTGGCGCCCGCCTCCGCGTAGCGCCCCAGGGTGTCCACCGCCTCCGCCGGGGTGCCGGCGACGCCGTGGGCGCGCAGCTCGTCGACGTCCCGGCCGATGGCGGCGGCCCGGCGGGCCAGCTCCGCCTCGTCCCGGCCGACGCAGAGCACCAGCGCGGAGCTGTAGACCAGCTCACCCGGGTCGCGCCCGACCTGCGCGCAGGCGTCCCGCACCCCGGCGAACAGCCGGGCGTTGTCCTCGGCCGACTGGAACGGCACGTTGAACTCGGCGGCATACCTCGCCGCCAGCCGCGGGGTGCGCTTCTTGCCGTTGCCGCCGACCAGGATCGGGATGCCGCCGGGCTGCACGGGCTTGGGCAGCGCCGGGGACCCGGAGAGCTGGTAGTGCTGCCCGGCGAAGTCGAAGGTCTCCCCCACCGGGGTGTTCCACAGCCCGGTGATGACGGCCAGCTGCTCCTCGTACCGGTCGAAGCGCTCCCCCAGCTCGGGGAACGGGATGCCGTAGGCGCTGTGCTCCTCGGCGAACCAGCCCGAGCCGATGCCCAGCTCCACCCGGCCGCCGCTCATCTGGTCGACCTGGGCCACCGAGATGGCGAGCGGGCCGGGCAGCCGGAAGGTGGCCGCCGTCATCAGCGTGCCCAGCCGGATCCGGCTGGTCTCCCGGGCGAGCCCGGCGAGGGTGACCCAGGCGTCGGTCGGCCCGGGGAGGCCGTCGCCGCCCATCGTGAGGTAGTGGTCGGAGCGGAAGAAGGCGTCGAAGCCGGTCTCCTCGGTGCGGCGGGCCACCGCGAGCAGGTCGTCGTAGGTGGCGCCCATCTGGGGTTCGGTGAAGATCCGTAGCTGCACGGGGTGGAACCTAGCCAGCCCGACCGCCCGCTGCTGGCCGGCGTGGCACCCGCCCCGTGGGCGACTCGGGGTGTGCCCACGGGCGATGGCGGGCAGGATGATCGCGACGCGATCAACTCGGAGGTGCTGGAGTGTTCCGCAAGAAGAGCTCGACAGAGGTCATCGGGACCGAGTTGCAAGAGGGGTTCGCCCACATCGGCGCCGCGGTCACCGAGGCCCGTCGGGCCGCGGCGGACCAGCTCGGGCCCCAGGTGGCGGCGGCGACCAAGGCGGCGCAGCAGACCTACGCCACCGACGTCGCCCCGCGGATGGAGGCCGCGGCCGCGGCCCTGGCCCCGCAGCTCGACGCTGCCCGTGACGTGCTGGCCCCCCGGCTCGGGGCGGCGCAGAAGACGTACGAGAAGGACGTCGTGCCCCGCCTGGAGGCCGCCGCCAAGGTCGCCCGGGCGAACCTGGAGACGGCGGTCGCCGCCGCCACCCCGCGGATCGAGGCCGCCCGCGAGGCGGCCGGGCCGGCGTGGGAGAACGCCGCCCGGACCGCGCGCACCAACCTCGAGGCCGCCGGCCCGCGGCTGACCGCGGCATCCACCGCGGCCGCCGCCTACGCCACCCCACGGGTGACCGCAGCCCGCGAGGCAGCCGGGCCGGCCTTCGAGACGGCGCGGGGGAACCTGCTCGCCAGCGTCGAGGCGGCCCGGGCCCAGCTGGAGGCCCGCAGCGCGGAGCTCGCCGCCACCGCGGCCACCCTGGGCACCGCCGCCGGCGCCCAGACCGAGAAGGCGCGCCGCGATGCGGTGGCCGCTGCCGAAGCCGCCCGCGAGACCGCCGCCGCCCGGCTCGCCGCCGCCGTCGCCGCGGCCGAGACCGGTCGCCGAGCCGCCGGCAAGAAGGCCGACAAGCTGGGCAAGCGGGCCGACGAGCTGTCCCGCAAGGCCGCCAAGCGCCGGGCCGCGCTGGAGAAGGCCACCGCCCGGGCACGCAAGGACGCCGCCAAGCGCACCGCCGCGACCGTCACCTCGGTCAAGCGGGGCGTCGGCATCGAGGAGAAGGCGCCGCGGCGCTGGCCGTGGGTCCTCGCCGTCCTCGCGGTCGTCGCGGGTGTGGTCGTGGCCCTGCGGGGGAAGAAGAGCGAGGACCCGTGGAACCCTGCGCCCACCGGCGACGGGCCCGTGCCCAGCTACCGAGAGGACCCCGTGTCCAGTTCCCCCAGCACCCCGGCCGGCGGCACCGAAAGCCCCGCGTCGCAGGGCGGGAAGGCCGTCTCGACCGCGGAGACCGCGCCGTCGGACTCCGCTCCCACCGACACCGACATCGGCGCGCTGGAGGCCCAGCCGGCCTCCGGCCCGGGTGAGCCGAGCAACCAGTCCACCCCGGAGCCGACCACCAGCACCCGCAACGACCCGGACACCCCGGTCGCCACGGCGGGGCCGGACGCGGACGACACCGGCGGCCCCGCGGGCACGCCGGGCAGCACCCGCGGCTGACCGCAGCACCACCAGGAGGGGGCCCGGCGCACTCGCGCCGGGCCCCCTCCTGCGCGTCCGGGGGCGTCGGCAGCCGGGAGTACCGTGCTGGTCATGAGCCTGGGCATGGACGAGGCGACCACGAACGACGCAACCGCGAACACCCCGGGCGACGCGTCCCGGATCGAGCCCGCCGGCCGCAAGCTGCTGCGCCTGGAGGTCCGCAACAGCCAGACCCCCATCGAGCGCAAGCCCGAGTGGATCAAGACGAAGCTCAAGACCGGCCCGGAGTACACCGAGCTGAAGTCGCTGGTGCGCCGCGAGGGGCTGCACACGGTCTGCGAGGAAGCCGGCTGCCCCAACATCTACGAGTGCTGGGAGGACCGGGAGGCCACCTTCCTCATCGGCGGTGACCAGTGCACCAGGCGCTGCGACTTCTGCCAGATCGACACCGGCAAGCCCGCCGACTTCGACCGTGACGAGCCGCGCCGGGTCGCCGAGAGCGTCGCCACCATGGGCCTGCGCTACGCCACGGTCACCGGCGTCGCCCGCGACGACCTCCCCGACGGCGGCGCGTGGCTGTACGCCGAGACCGTCCGGCAGATCCACGCGGCCATCCCCGGCTGCGGCGTCGAGCTGCTGATCCCCGACTTCAACGCCGACCCCGACCAGCTGGCCGAGGTCTTCTCCTCCCGGCCGGAGGTGCTGGCGCACAACGTCGAGACGGTGCCCCGCATCTTCAAGCGGATCCGCCCCGGCTTCCGCTTCGAGCGGTCGCTGGCGGTGATCACCGCGGCCCGCGAAGCCGGCCTGGTCACCAAGTCCAACCTGATCCTGGGCATGGGCGAGGAGCCGCACGAGGTCGTGGAGACCATGCAGGCCCTCCGCGACGCCGGCTGCGACCTGCTGACCATCACCCAGTACCTGCGGCCGAGCGTCCGGCACCACCCGGTGATCCGCTGGGTCAAGCCCGACGAGTTCGTCGGCTTCGCCGCGCAGGCCGAGGAGATGGGCTTCCCCGGCGTGCTGGCCGGGCCGCTCGTGCGCAGCTCGTACCGGGCGGGGCGGCTCTACCAGCAGGCCGCGGAAGCGCGCGGGCTCGCCGTCCGCGGCTGATCCCGCTCCTCGGCCCGGTGCCGGGGCCCGCCGCGAGCTCGCGAGTAGCAGGGGGCAGCGGGCCCTCTGGCTATCCTCGACGCATGGCACGCAGCAGGTCCACCGACACCTCCGCCCCCGCCGGCAAGGCCGGCCGGGGCCCGGCCGGCGGCGCGCCCGGACGCAACACCGGCGCCACCGCCGCGGGCAAGGCCACGAGCGGCAAGACCGGCAAGACCGGCAAGGACGGCAAGCCCAAGGTGAAGCGGCTGGCCAAGCTCAAGAGCCAGGCGGGGATGATCCGCCAGGCCTACACGCTGACCCACCGCAACGACCCGAAGCTCCCCTGGATCATGCTCATCGCCTTCGTGGTGGTGGCGGCCGCGGTGGAGCTGTTCGGGCTGCTCGTCTTCAGCTCGCCGTTCCTGTTCCTGCCCATCGCCATCGCCCTCGGGCTGCTCGCCGCCCTCATCGTGTTCGGCCGGCGCGCCCAGGGCTCGGCGTACCGGCAGGTCGAGGGCCAGCCCGGCGCGGCGTCCTGGGTGCTCGAGGGCATGCGCGGTGACTGGCGGGTCTCCTCCGGCATCGCCGGCACGCGGGAGTTCGACGCCCTGCACCGGGTGCTCGGGCGGCCCGGCATCATCCTGGTCGGCGAGGGCACCCCGCAGCGGGTGCGCGGCCTGATCGCGCAGGAGAAGCGCCGGATGGCCAAGGTCGTCGGCGACACCCCGATCTACGACGTCGTGGTCGGCGACGGCGAGGGCGAGGTACCGCTGAAGAAGCTCAGCGCGCACGTCATGAAGCTGCCCCGCAACCTGTCCGGCGCCGAGGTCAACGCCTTGTCGAAGCGGATGAGCGCCCTGGGTGGCAGCCGGATGCCGGTTCCCGGCGGCCCGCTCCCCGGTGGGCGGCAGATGTCGATCAGCCAGCGGCAGGTCCGCCGCCGCTGAGCCCGGCACCCCGACGACGAACGCCCCCGGCCCTCGTGGCCGGGGGCGTTCGTCGTCGGTCGGCCCGGTCCGGGGCACCGCCCCGGGCCCGCATGGGGCGGGGGGGCTCAGGCCCGGTCGCGGACCACCGCGGTGTCGGTGAGCCGGTCGTGCATCCCCCGGCCGTCGGCGTCGACCACGAGCGCCGGGACGAGGGTCATGAGCAGGGCGGTGCGGACGACGGCGCGCCACAGCGCCAGCCGCTGAGCGGGGTGCGGGTGCGCCAGGCGCAGCCCCATCACCCGCATGCCGGGGGTCTGGCCGGCGAACACCAGCGAGACGACGGTGATGGCGCCGAAGCTGAGCAGGCTCCACAGCCGGGGCGCCTCGGGCGCCGTGAACAGCCCGGCGACCAGGGCCGCGGCCACCGCGTCGACCAGGTACTGCGCCACCCGCTGCCCGAAGCCCGCCAGCGAGCCCGGGCCGGTGGCCGGCAACCCCAGTGCGGCCCCCCGGGTGCGCCCCTGAGAGGGTGAGACGTCGTCACTGGCCACGTCCGCCAGCCTAGGACGTGCCCCGTGCACACCTCGGTGGGCGCCGTCCGGCTCCCGGCGCGACACGCCGGAGGCGGTGTTACGCCCCGGAAACACGAGAGACACCCCAGGGCAATCGCACGCTCGTAGCTTGCGTGTCGGCTGTCCGTCCACTCCCGGAGGATCGATGTTCACCAGTCCCGACGAGGTCACCGCCTACATCCGCGACAACGACGTGAAGTTCGTCGACGTCCGGTTCTGCGACCTCCCCGGCGTCATGCAGCACTTCACCATCCCGGCGGAGACCTTCGGCCCGGACACGTTCAGCGAGGGTCTGGGCTTCGACGGGTCCTCGATCCGCGGCTTCCAGGCGATCAACGAGTCGGACATGCTGCTGCTGCCCGACGCGAACAGCGCCTTCGTCGACCCGTTCCGGGCGCACAAGACGCTGAACGTCAACTTCTTCATCCACGACCCGATCACGCGCGAGGCCTACAGCCGCGACCCGCGCAACGTGGCGAAGAAGGCCGAGGCCTACCTCGCGAGCTCCGGCATCGCCGACACCGCCTACTTCGGCCCCGAGGCCGAGTTCTACGTCTTCGACTCGGTCCGGCACAGCACCTCGATCAACGAGGGCTACTACCACGTCGACTCGGTCGAGGGCTCGTGGAACTCGGGCTCGCTGACCGGTGAGAACGGCGGCCCGAACCTGGGCTACAAGACCCGCGCCAAGGGCGGCTACTTCCCGGTCGAGCCGTACGACCACTACAGCGACCTGCGCGCGGACATGATGGTCAACCTGACCAACGCGGGGCTGCAGCTCGAGCGCGGCCACCACGAGGTCGGCACCGGCGGTCAGGCCGAGATCAACTACAAGTTCGACACGCTGCTGCGCTCGGCCGACAGCCTGATGCTGTTCAAGTACATCGTGAAGAACACCGCCTTCGCCGCCGGCAAGACCGCGACCTTCATGCCGAAGCCGCTGTTCGGCGACAACGGCTCGGGCATGCACTGCCACCAGAGCCTGTGGAAGGACGGCGAGCCGCTCTTCCACGCCGAGACCGGCTACGCGGGGCTGTCCGACACCGCCCGCCACTACATCGGTGGGCTGCTGGCGCACGCCCCGTCGCTGCTGGCCTTCACCAACCCGACGGTGAACAGCTACCACCGGCTGGTGCCCGGCTACGAGGCGCCGATCAACCTGGTCTACTCCGCGCGCAACCGCTCGGCCTGCTGCCGCATCCCGATCTCCGGCGACAGCCCGAAGGCCAAGCGCATCGAGTTCCGCGTGCCCGACCCGTCGGCCAACCCCTACCTCGCGTTCTCCGCGATGCTGATGGCCGGCCTCGACGGCATCAAGAACAAGATCGAGCCCCCGGCGCCGGTCGACAAGGACCTCTACGAGCTGCCGCCCGAGGAGGCCCTGGGCATCGACAAGGTGCCCGCCTCGCTCGACGCCGTCCTCGACCGGCTCGAGGTCGACCACGACTACCTGCTCGACGGTGGCGTGTTCACCTCCGACCTGATCGAGACCTGGATCGAGTACAAGCGGGAGAACGAGATCGACCCGATCCGTCTCCGCCCGCACCCGCACGAGTTCGCGATGTACTACGACATCTGATCCCGGCGCGGTCCCCGCGGCCCCCGTTCGCTGCGTGCGCGCAGGGAACGGGGGCCGCGGTGCGTTTCGGGCCTGCCCGGGGCGCAGGGCGCGGCCGGCTGGGCGAGGATTGCCGGACGGCGCCGACCACGAGGAGGGCACACGATGACGCCACGGCTGGTACTCCTGCCACAGGCGGGCAGGTCGCTGGCGACCTGGCGAGAGCGGCTGGCCGAGCAGGTGCCGCAGCTGGACGTCCTGCTGGCTCCGGCCGAGGCCGGGGAGGACGAGCTGGCCGGGCTGCTGACCGAGGCGGAGGCGGCGTTCGGCGCCCTCACACCCCGGCTGCTGGCCGCCGCCGGCCGGCTGCGGTGGCTGCACTCCCCCCAGGCCAACCCGCCGTCGGGGTACTTCTTCCCCGAGCTGGTCGAGTCCGACGTCGTCGTCACCAACGTCCGGGGCATCTACGGCGACTCGGTCGGGGTGCACGCGATCGCGCTGCTGCTCGCGCTGGCCCGTCGCCTGGACGTGTACCGGGCGCAGCAGGACGAGCGCGGCTGGCGCCCCGACGAGGGCCCGGTGCTCCACCTGGACGGGGCGACCCTCCTGGTCGCCGGCCTGGGCAGCATCGGCGCCGAGATCGGCCGGCTGGCCGCCGCGCTGGGGATGACCGTGCTGGCCACCGACGCACGCCCTGGGGATCCACCGCCGGGCGTGGCCGAGGTGCACGGTCCCGACGCCCTCGACGCGCTGCTCCCCCGCGCTGACGCGGTGGTGAACGTCCTGCCCGAGACCCCCGCGACCGCAGGGACGTTCGACCTGACGCGGTTCCGCCGGATGCGCCGAGGCGCCTTGTACGTCACCGTGGGCCGCGGCGCCACCACCGTGACCGCAGACCTGGCCCGAGCCCTCAGCGACGGGCTGCTCGGCGCAGCCGGCGTCGACGTGGCGGACCCCGAACCGCTGCCCGCCGACTCGCCCCTCTGGAGCGCACCCCGGGTCCTGGTCACCCCGCACGTGGCCGACCGCGGCCCGGACCTGGAGGAGCGCCGGTACGCCGTGCTCGCGGAGAACTGCCGTCGCTTCGCCCTCGGCGAACCGCTGGTCAACGTCGTGGACAAGGCCGCCGGCTTCTGAGCTCGCCCCATCCGCGCGGACGCACCATCTGATTGCGCCCGATCCGGTCGTCGGCTCAACACCGCCCCCCGGCTGCCGATGAGGACGGCAGACCTGGACCTGGCCGGCGCACCGAGCCCGGTCCGCGCGGGCAGGCCGCGCACGGCGGCCGGACAGCCACGAGACATGGGGGACGACAGATGAGGCGGCGCACCAGTACCCCGGAGCGCACTCCCCTCTCCCCGGCGGAGATGCCCCGGGACGTGGAGGCGGTGGAGAAGGTGATCGCGGTCCTGGACCGCGGGGTCACCGACGCCGTCGAGGCGCACCGCACCATCACCGCCACCCTCGTCGACGAGCTGGGGCTCGGCTACGGGGCCAGCTGGCTTCCCGGCCCCGACGGCGCATTCCAGCTGGTCGGGGAGCACGGCGAGATGACCGGTTCCCTCGCGGCCACCCCGGCGGCCCGCGTGCACCGGGTCACCTCCGCCGACGGCTACGCCGGTCAGGCGCTCCGCTCGAAGGCCACCGTGCTGGTCGACGAGGGCAGCGACCCGGCGACCTGCCTCCGCTGGTCCGGTGCCCGGATGGCCGGCGCCACCCACGGCTGCGTGCTGCCGACGGTGGAGAACGGCGTCGTCGTGGCGCTGAACGAGTACTACGCCCGCGGCGAGCTGCCCTTCACCGGGGCCCGTCAGGGCAAGTGGGACTCCCTGGGTCGGCTGCTGTCGCACGCGCGCCGGGCCGCGCTGGCCCGGAACGAGCTGCAGGAGACCCTCGACGACCGGGTCGCGGTGACGACCGTCGTCACCGAGCTCGGGGCGGCCATCGACCAGGCGTCCGCGCTGCGCATCGCGCTGGACACCGTCCGGGAGGCGTTCGGCTGGGCCTACGGCTCCTACTGGGCGCTGGACGAGTCCGCCGGCGTGCTGCGGTTCCAGCAGGAGTCCGGCTCGGCCGGCGAGGAGTTCCGCACGGTCACCCTGTCCGCGTCCTTCGCCGAGGGCGTCGGGCTCTCCGGCCGGGCCTGGCGCGCGCGGGACCTGTACTTCGTCAGCGACATCGGTGAGATGACCGACTGCGTGCGGGCTCCGGCAGCCCAGCGCGCCGGGGTGAAGTCCGGTGTCTGCTTCCCGCTGCTGGTCGGCGGGCGGGTCATCGGCACGATGGACTTCTTCGTCACCGAGACCATCGAGCTGTCGGAGTCGCGCCGTTCGGCCCTGAGCAACGTGCAGCAGCTGGTCTCCCAGCGGCTGGACGTGCTGCGGCGCACCGAGGAGTCCGCGGAGAACGCCCGCGAGCTGCTGGACACCGTGTCCCGGCTGCGCGAGGCCGCCGGCGACGCCGGCCGGGTCGCCGAGAGCGCGGTCAGCCAGGCCTCCACGATGACCGGCGAGGTCGTCTCGCTGGACGAGGCGTCGGCGGCGGTCGGTGAGGTCATCCGGATCATCTCCGGCATCGCCGACCAGACCAACCTGCTCGCCCTCAACGCCACCATCGAGGCCGCCCGCGCCGGTGAGCTCGGCAAGGGCTTCGCCGTCGTCGCCAGCGAGGTCAAGGACCTCGCCCGGGAGACCGCCAACGCCACGCAGAAGGTCTCCGACCAGATCGCCGGGATCCAGGCCAGCAGCAAGGCGGTCGCCGACGGCATCCACGCCACCAGCGAGATCATCGGCCAGCTGGACGCGGTCCAGGCGCGGATCAACGACGTGCTGGAGGAGCAGGCGAGGATGGCGACCGCGTTCGACGCGCACGTCTGACCCCCGAGCCGGGGGTGGCAGGTCACGTTCGGGGCGTCGCCGTCCGGGGCATGGTCGCTGACATGCGCCTTCCCAAGCCACGGGGCCCGCTGAGCGCCGCGCTGTTCGCGGACCTGACCGGCGGTTCGATCGGCCCGGCCACCGTCGCCACCGCCGAGGCCCTGCTCGATGCACTCGGCGCCGCCACCGCCGACCCGCTCACCGACGAGGACCTGCAGCTCAGCCTGGCCGTCTGCTACGAGCTGCACTACCAGGGCTTCGACGACGTCGACGACGCCTGGGAGTGGGACCCCGAGCTGCTGCGCCTGCGCGCACTGCTGGAGGCGGTGCACCTGCGGGCCCTGCAGGCGCTCGTCCCGGCCGTCGACCTCCCCGAGGACACCGTCGACCGGCAGCTCACGGCGGTCATCGAGGCCGACGACGGCCCGTCGCTGTCCCGGTACATGGCCAAGCAGGGCACCGCCGACCAGTGGCGGGAGTACCTGACCGTGCGGTCGGTCTACCACCTCAAGGAGGGCGACCCGCACACCTGGGCCATCCCCCGCATCTCCGGGCGGAGCAAGGCCGCGATGGTGGAGATCCAGGCCGACGAGTACGGCGGCGGGGCGCCCGAGCGCATGCACAGCCGGCTCTTCGCCGGGATGATGCGCGACCTGGGCCTGGACGACGGCTACGGCGCGCTGTGGGACGAGGCCCCCGCGGTCGCCTTCACCTCGGTCAACACCATGTCGCTGTTCGGCCTGCACCGCCGGTGGCGCGGCGCCTGCCTGGGCCACCTGGCCGCGGTGGAGATGACCTCCTCCGAGCCGAGCCGGCGCTACTCCGCCGGTCTGCGGCGGCTGGGGTTCGGCGCGGACGCCAGCGTCTTCTACGACGAGCACGTGGAGGCCGACGCGGTGCACGAGCAGATCGCCGCCGTCGACATGTGCGGGTCGCTGGTGGCCGAGCAGCCGGCGCTGGCCGCCGACGTCCTCTTCGGCGCGCAGTGCTCGCTCGCCCTGGACGGGCTCACCGCCGGGTACCTGATGGACGCCTGGGCCGCCGGACGGTCCGCCCTGCGGCAGCAGGAGCCGGTCGCCGCCTAGCCGCGACCGGCTCCGCCGGGCCTCAGCGCAGGCCGAAGACCGACAGGGTGCCGTCGTCCTCGTCACTGGTCACGAAGAGCTCCCGCGACTCGATGGCGAGCAGCCCCTCGGGCGCGTCGCCGGTGGGCAGCACCTGGAGCAGCCGCGGGGTGACCCTGTCCCCGAGCCGCGAGCGGCCGATGTCGTAGACCAGGACGGCGTCGCCCCGCTCGGCGCCGATGAAGGCGTAGTCGGTGCCGCGCATGCGCGCCACCTCCGCGCCCTCGAACTCCGCGCCCTTGTCGTCGCTGCGCTCGTCGGGGTACCGGCCGGCCTCGGCGAGCGCGCGCTCCGCCGAACCGCCGCTGGACCAGCGCACCGTGCCGTCCTGGCCGAAGACCGTCCACCCCCGGCCGCCGCTGGGCTCGGCGAACAGGTCACCCTCGTCGGCGGTGACCAGTTCGCCGCGCAGCGTCCACTGCACGGCGTCCGGCTCCCGCGGTGCGACGAGCGGGTCGTCGAAGGCGACGGTGCCGTCGTCGGCCGTGTCGGCGTCGGTGCGGGTGACCGTGCCGGCGGAGAAGGAGTGCACGACCCGCTGGCGGGCCAGGTCGACCAGCGCGATCGCGTTGTTCTCCTGCAGCGTCACCGCCGCGATGTCCCGCCCGTCGACGTCGACGAACTCCGGCTCCGGATCGGCGGGGAAGGCCATGCCCGGCAGGCCGGTGAGCTCCACCCGCCCGGCGGTCCACGCCGACACCGGACCGCGCAGGTCGACCACGGACAGGTAACCGGCCGGCAGCTGCGGCAGGCCGCCCTCGACCCCGTCGACGACCAGGTCCTCGTCGCGCTGGTTCTCGATGGCGACGGCCGCGAAGACGCCGCTGGGCCCGACGTCGATGGAGTCCGGCTGGCCGCCCAGGTCGATGGTGCGCACCACCTCCCGCCGGGGCAGGTCGACGACCGCCAGGTGGCCCGAGGGGCGCACCAGGTCGGTGGTGGTGTCGACGGCGACGAGGGCGTACCGCGCGTTGGACATCACCGTCACCGAGGTCGGCGAGCCACCCACGTCGATCGTGCCGAGCTGGCGGGGCGCGGTGGGCCGGCTGAGGTCGACCAGGCCGACCTGGCCCAGCTCGGAGTCGGTGTAGATGACGGTCCGGCCGTCCGGGGTGGCCGAGATGATCTCGGCGACCTCACCGGCGACCGGGAAGGTGGCCAGCGCCGAGAAGGTCGGCGGCGTGGCGGCGGACGCCGTGCCGGCGGTGAGGACGGCGGCCAGCAGGCCGGCGGTGACGACGGCGGGCGCGGCAACGGGAACGGAACGGATCGGACGACGGAGCACGGGCCACCTTCTGCGGTCGGGGCGGGATCGCGCCCACCCTGACCGCGGCGGGCCAGCGCCCGGTGACCGGCCGGTGAACGCGCGGTGGCCCGGCCCGGTCCAGCCGGCTCAGCCGCGGTTGTCGCGCGCCTCGGCGACGATGCGCGCCGCCGGGCGGGGCCGGGCGGGCGCGCTGGCGGCGTGGAAGCCGGACCGCTTGTGCGTGCCGTCGCAGAACGGCTTGATCCCGGACTTCCCGCACCGGCACAGCGCCACCGTCTTCCGGCCGGGGTCGATCTCGTTGCCGTCGGTGTCGACCAGGCGGAAGTCGCCGCGCACCACCAGCGGGCCGTCGCGGTAGGGCGTGATGGTCGCGGTCGGCTCGTCGGCCGGCGGCAGGTCGCGCACGGTGGCGTCGGAGACGTCGGTCGCCGGGGGCTGGGCCGGGATCTCGGGAGGCACCGGTGGCTGGTTCCCGGGCGCCGCGCCGCTCAACCCCGGTCTCCCGGGCGGGCGGCGGCGACCGCGTCGGCCGTCGCCCGGGCACCGTCGGCCCGCAGGCCGGCGACCACCCCGTCGACGTCGGCGGGCGACCGGTTCTGCGAGAGCTTCCACCTGGCCTCGACGCGGGCGATGCGGACCTCCACCCCGACGACGGAGCGCAGCTGGCCGGCGACGAACCGCTCCGGAGCGACGACGTGGTCCCAGGTGGGCACCACGCGGCCGTGCTCGGCCTTGGCTGCGCACCAGGACGGCGAGACGTAGGCGTCCGGCCCGCGGACGATGACCAGCACCTCCCCCACCGTCTCCCGCCACTGGGGGTTGTTCCGTGCGAGGTGACCGCGCAGCGTGCCGCTCGCCGGGTCGTGGACCATCGGCAGGGTCGTGGCGGTCAGCCCCGCCGGGGTGGCGCCGACCAGGTCGACGGCGCCGGGCGCGGCCAGCAGCGCGGCGACGGCGTCGTCGCGCGCGGCGAAGGCGGCGGGCACGTACACGGCGATCAGGCCTCCTCGGTGCGGCCGTAGAAGACGGCGTCGACGACGGTCCGCGCGTGCCGGGTGACCCGCCGGTAGTCGTCGAGGAACTGGCCGGGGTCGACGTCGGGGCCGTAGCCGCAGGCGCGCGCCACCCCGCCCAGCTCCAGGCGGCCCTGCCGGGGCAGCTGGTCCCCTGGGCGCCCCCGCACCAGGAAGACGGCGTTGCGGGCCCGGCTGGCCAGCTCCCACGCCGTCTGCAGGGCGGTCCGCTGGTCCTCGGCGAGCAGCCCGGCGTCGGCGAGGGCGCCCAGCGCCGCCACCGTGGAGGTCACCCGGAGCTGCGGATGGGCCGCGGCGTGCTCCAGCTGGAGGAGCTGCACGGTCCACTCGACGTCGGCCAGCCCACCGCGGCCCAGTTTGGTGTGCGTGGCCGGGTCCGCGCCGCGGGGCAGCCGTTCGCTGTCCACCCGCGCCTTGATCCGGCGGATCTCCGCGATCTGCTCGCTGCTCAGCCCGGCGGCCGGGTAGCGCAGCGGATCGATCAGGCGGACGAACTCCCGCCCCAGCTCCTCGTCGCCGGCCACCGGGTCGGCGCGCAACAGCGCCTGCACCTCCCAGGTCGAGACCCAGCGCTGGTAGTACTCGGCGAACGCCGAGAGGCTGCGCGACAGCGCACCCTGCCGCCCCTCCGGGCGCAGGTCGGCGTCCACCTCGAAGGCGGGGTCCGGAGCCGGCTCACCGAGCAGCCGGCGCAGGGTGTGCGCGACGCTGTTCGCCGCGGAGGTCGCCTTCGCCTGGTCGGCGCCGGGCCGCACCCGGTGCACGAACAGCACGTCGGCGTCCGAGCCGTAGCCCATCTCCGCCCCGCCCAGGCGGCCCATGCCGATCACCGCGAGGTCGAAGGGAACGTCAGCCGGGCTGGTGCCGGTCTGGGCGGCCCAGCTGCGCACTGCGGCGTCCAGCCCGGCGCGCAGGGTGGCGACGGCGACGGCGTGCAGCGCCTGCCCGACCCGGACGATGTCGAGCCGCCCCAGCAGGTCCGCGCAGGCTATCCGCAGCAGCTCCTGCCGGCGCAGCGCGCGGAGCACCTGCATGCCGGCGGCGGCGTCACCGGCCCGGGACACCGCCTGCCGCCAGGCGGTGGTGAGCACGTCGGCGCCGCGCGGCTCCAGCTGGGCGTCGTCGGCCAGGGTGCGCATCGCCTCGGGGGTGCGGGTGAGCAGCCCGGCGATGTACTGGCTGGAGCCCAGGAGCACCGCCAGCCGCTCGGCGGTGCGCCCCTCGTCGCGCAGCAGCCGGAGGAACCACTGGTCGTGCCCGAGGGCCTCGCTGACCCGTCGGTAGGCCAGCAGGCCGGCGTCGGGATCGGCGCAGGAGGCGAAGGTCTCCAGCAGCACCGGCAGCAGGTAGCGCTGCATGGAGGCCGAGCGGCTCAGGCCGCCGGTCAGCGCGCCCATGTGCCGCAGCGCGCCGTCCGGGTCGGCGAAGCCCAGTGCCCGCAGCCACTCCCCCGCTGCCTTCGACCCCAGCTGCAGCTGCTCGCCGGGGACCTTCGCCACCGAGGACAGCAGCGGCCGGTAGAACAGCTTCTCGTGCAGCCGGCGCACCACCCGGGTGTGCAGGGTGAGCTCGGCGCGGAGCACCGCCACCGAGTCACCGCGGTCGTCGGGCTTGTAGCCCAGCGACCGGGCCAGCCAGCGCAGCTGGTCGTCGGCGACCGGGATCAGGTGGGTGCGGCGCAGCCGCAGCAGCTGCAGCCGGTGCTCGACGGTGCGCAGGAACCGGTAGGCCGAGACCAGGGTCGCGGCGTCCTCGCGGCCGATGTAGCCCCCGGCGCCGAGCACGGTGAGCGCCGGGATGGTGCCGCCGACCCGCAGGGTGACGTCGGCGCGGCCGTGCACCAGCTGCAGCAGCTGGACGCTGAACTCGACGTCGCGCAGCCCACCGCGCCCCAGCTTCAGCTCCCGGTCGGCCTGGGCAGCGGGGATGTGCTGCTCGACCCGGCGGCGCATCGCCTGGATCTCCCCGACGAACCCGGGCCGGTCACCGGCCTTCCACACCAGCGGCCAGAGGGCGTCGACGTACTCCCGGCCCAGCGCGGGGTCGCCGGCGACCGGGCGCATCTTCAGCAGCGCCTGGAACTCCCAGGTGCTGGCCCACTTCTCGTAGTAGGCCCGGTGCCCGGCCAGGGTGCGCACCAGCACGCCGGCCTTGCCCTCGGGTCGCAGCGCCGCGTCGACCTCCCACGCCGCCTGACCGCAGATCCGCATCAGCGCACCGGCGACCCGGGTCGCGGTGGCCAGGGCGGCCGCCTCGTCGGCGTCCCCGGGTGCGTCGTCCAGCGGCTCGGCGACGAAGACGACGTCGACGTCGCTGACGTAGTTGAGCTCCCGCCCGCCGGTCTTGCCCAGCGCGATCACCGCCAGCCGGCAGGGCGCCGACCCCGGCGGCTGCTCGGCCACGGCCAGCGCGAGCCCGGCGGTGAGCACCGCGGCGGCGATGTCGGCGAGCTCCCCGGCCACCTCGTCGGCGGGCAGGCCGTCGGCGATGTCCCGGCCGGCGAGGGAGAGGACGGCACGGAGGTAGGCGTTGTGCAGGTCGCGGATGCGGGCCGGATCGGCGTCCGGTGCGGCGCTGCCCAGTCCGACGCCCCACGGCGGGTCGTCCGGGTCGGCGCCGACGGCGAACAGCAGCTGCTGCTCCAGCTCCTGCGGGCTGGGCCGGGCGCCCCAGCGGTCCTCGGTGTCGAGCACCACCCAGTCGGCGGGCTGGGCGGCCAGGTGGTCGCCGAGCCCCGCGGAGGCGCCGAGCACCCCGAGCAGCCGGGTGCGGACCAGCGCTGAGCCCCGCAGCCGGGCGAGCAGCGCGGCGGCGGCCTCGCCGTCGGGGTCGATCCCGTCCAGCGCCTCGACCAGCCGGCTCAGCGACCGCAGCGCCAGGTCGGGGTCGCCGGCACGGGCCAGGGCGGAGACCACCGGGGCGGCCTCGGGGTCGGCGGGCTCGTTGCGGTCCAGGTCCCACAGGCCCAGCGCCGGGTCCGACAGGAGCCGGGCGGCGCGCTCGCCGTCGTCGAACCCCAGGCGGGCCAGCCGGACGAGAGCGCGCCGGGGGATCCCGTCCTCGGGCTGCACGGCGGTCACCGTCAGCCCCCGGCCGGTGCGCGACGGGTCCGGGCGTGCTCCTCGACCAGGGCGGCGAACCGGCCGGCGAACGGCGCCCACACCTCCGCGACGTCGGGCAGCACCGCGGCGGCGCGGGCGCAGACGGTCGCGACGTCGGTGCCGCTGCTGGCCACCCCGACCGGGTCGGAGCCGGCCCACCGGCGCAGCACCGCCTCGTCGGGCTCGATGTGGAACTGCAGCCCGTACACGTGCTGCCCGACCCGGTAGGCCTGGTGCGGGTAGGCGGGGTTGCTGGCCAGCAGCGTCGCGCCGGGAGGCAGTGCGTCGATCTCGTCGTGGTGCCACTGCAGCACGTCCGGCGACAGCGGCAGCGGGCCGAACAGCGGGTCCGCGTCGGCGGCGTCCCGCTTGGCCACGAGCGTGGCGCCGACCTCCGGCCCGCCGGCCCCCACCCGGGTGCTGCCGCCGCCGACCTGGGCGAGCAGCTGGGCCCCCAGGCAGATGGCCAGCGTCGGCAGGTCGGCGGCCAGCGCCTGGGCCAGCAGGCGCCGGACGCCGGTGAGCTCCGGGGAGACCTCCGCGGGGTCCAGCGAGGACTGCGGCCCGCCCAGCACCAGCAACCCGTCGACGCCGGTCAGGTCCGCCGGCAGCGGCTCCCCGCGGGACAGCCGCCGCTCGTCCAGCTCCAGCCCGGCGTTCCGCAGCCACTCCCCCAGCCTCGTCGGCGGGTCGGTGTCGGACGGGACGACGACGAGCAGGCGGGCCACGTGGGTGAGCTTATGGAACGGCCCCCTCGCAGGGACCCGCGGCGTGCGGAGCACGTCGTGGGGGGCGAGGGGGTCCTTCCTCAGAGGCCGGGGAGGTAGCGCTGCAGCTCGAAGGGGGTGACGTTCCGCCGGTAGGCGTTGAACTCCTCCCACTTGTTGCGCAGGAAGAACTGGAACACGTGCTCCCCGAGGGTCTCGGCGACCAGTTCGCTGCCCTCCATCGCGGTCAGCGCCTCACCCAGGGAGACCGGCAGGTCCTGGTAGCCGGCGGCGCGGCGCTCGGTGTCGGTCAGCGACCAGACGTCGTCCTCGGCCTCGGGCGGGAGCTCGTACCCCTTCTCGATGCCGCGCAGCCCGGCGGCGAGCAGCACCGCGAACGTCAGGTACGGGTTGCAGGCGGAGTCCGGCGAGCGGACCTCGACCCGGGCCGAGTTGCCCTTGTTCGGCTTGTAGGAGGGCAGCCGGACCAGCGCGGAGCGGTTGGCCCGGCCCCAGGTGGCGGCGGTGGGCGCCTCGGTGCCGGCGAGCAGCCGGCGGTAGGAGTTGACCGTCTGGTTGGTGATCGCGGTCATCTCCCGGGCGTGGGTCAGCAGCCCGGCGATGAACTGCTTGGCCGTCGTGGACAGCCGCATCGGGTCCGACGGGTCGTGGAAGGCGTTGCGGTCGCCCTCGAACAGCGACAGGTGCGTGTGCATCGCCGAGCCGGCCAGCTCGGTGAACGGCTTGGGCATGAACGTGGCGTGCACCTGCTGGCCGAGCGCGACCTCACGGACGACGTGCCGCAGCGTCATGATGTTGTCGGCCATGGACAGCGCGTCGGCGTACCGCAGGTCGATCTCCTGCTGGCCCGGCGCGACCTCGTGGTGGCTGAACTCCACCGAGATGCCCATCGCCTCGAGCGCGAAGACCGCCTCCCGGCGGAAGTCGTGGGCGACGTTGTGGGTGGACAGGTCGAAGTAGCCCCCGGTGTCGGCCGGCTGCGGCGGGGTGCCGTCGCTGGGCAGGTCCTTGAGCAGGAAGAACTCGACCTCGGGGTGGGTGTAGAAGGTGAACCCCATGTCCGCGGCCTTGGCCAGGGTGCGGCGCAGCACGTGCCGCGGGTCGGCCCAGGCCGGCGACCCGTCGGGCAGCGTGATGTCGCAGAACATCCGGGCGGTGTCGCTGGCCTGGCCCTTGGCCGCCGGCATCACCTGGAAGGTGCCCGGGTCGGGCTTGGCGAGCATGTCGGACTCGTACACCCGGGCGAAGCCCTCGATCGCCGAGCCGTCGAAGCCGATGCCCTCCGCGAACGCCGCCTCGATCTCGGCCGGGGCGACGGCGACGGCCTTGAGGTAGCCGGAGACGTCGGTGAACCACAGCCGCACGAAGCGGATGTCGCGCTCCTCCAGGGTGCGCAGGACGAACTCCTGCTGGCGGTCCATGTTCGCCATGCTGGCCTCCGGTCGTGACGGTCGTGTTACGCGACCCCCAGCCTGCCCCCTGGGAGGGGCCGGCACGAGTGGGCCGGGTTCGGAGTCCAGATCGGCGGCCCGTGGCCCGGTCGGCACCGGGGGTCCGTGCACGACGGCGGGCAGCAGGACGAAGATCTCCCCGGGCGCCTCCTGCCGGGGGCGCCGGAACCGTTCGCGCCGCGGCCCCGCCGCCGGCGTCCGTGGAGGAGCGTCATGACCGAGTCGGTGCTCTATGGCGGCACGTCGACCGCCCGGGTGCGCGTGCACCACCTGCAGCAGGCCAAGGAACGGGGCGAGAGGTGGGCCATGCTCACCGCCTACGACACGGTCAGCGCCGCGGTCTTCGAGGAGGCCGGGATCCCGGTGCTGCTCGTGGGCGACTCCGCCGGCAACGTCGTGCTCGGGCACGCCAGCACCGTGCCGGTGACGGTCGAGGACCTCCTGCTGCTCACCAAGGCCGTCACCCGGTCCACGACGCGGGCGCTGGTCGTCGCCGACCTGCCGTTCGGCAGCTACGAGTCGGGGCCCCAGCAGGCCTACGAGACCGCCGTCCGGATGATGAAGGAGGGCGGCGCGCAGGCGGTCAAGCTCGAGGGCGGGGTCCGGGTGGCCCCGCAGATCCGGCTGCTGCACGAGGCCGGCATCCCGGTCATGGCGCACATCGGGTTCACCCCGCAGAGCGAGCACGCCCTCGGTGGCTTCCGGGTGCAGGGGCGCGGCGCCGGCGCGGAGCAACTGCTCGCCGACGCCCGGGCGGTGCAGGAGGCCGGCGCCTTCGCCGTCGTCCTGGAGATGGTGCCCGCGGCGATCGCCGGTCAGGTGACCGCGGAACTGGCGATCCCCACCATCGGCATCGGCGCCGGCCCGGACTGCGACGCCCAGGTGCTGGTGTGGCCGGACATGGCCGGGCTCACCGGTGGCCGGGTGCCGCGGTTCGTGAAGAAGTACGCCGACCTGCGCGCCGAGCTGCTGCGCGCGGCCCGGGAGTACGCCGACGAGGTTCGCACCGGGGCCTTCCCCACCGCCGAGCACTCCTTCGACTAGCCGCGGCGACGGCGTGCGCGAACTGCCAGCTCTGCCCGTCGAACCTGGCACCCAGCGCACGCTGTTCGCGCGGTTGGACTACACGTCGGTGATGCGGACGCCGGCGTGCGCCTTGTAGCGGCGGTTGACCGACACCAGGTTGATCGTCAGCGCCTCGACCTGCCGGGCGTTGCGCAGCCGCCCGGCGTAGACCCCGCGCATGCCCGGCAACCGCCCGGCCAGCGCCTGCACCACGTCGGTGGCCTCCCGGGTGTCGCCGACGACCATCACGTCGCCGTCGAGGGTGGGCCGGGAGAGGTCCTCCAGCAGGACGGCGGAGAGGTGGTGGAAGGCGCCCACGACGAAGCTGTCCGGCAGCAGCACCGCGGCCTGCTGGCAGACGCTGCCCTCGGGGACGTCGAGCACGTAGGCGCCCAGCTCGTCCCAGCCCATCGGCACCACGCAGTCGACGACGACCTTGCCGGCCAGCGGGGTCGCCAGCTCGGCCAGGGTGTCGGCGTGCCCGGCATACGGGACCGCGACCACGACGAGGTCGGCCGCACCGGCGACGTCGGTGTTCGACCCACCGCGGACCGACACCTCCACGCCCCCCGCGGCCGCGCCGGCCCGGGTGGCGACCTCGCCGGCGACCTGCTCGGCGCGTTCGGCGTCCCGGGAGCCGAGCAGCACCCGCTGCCCGGCCGCGGCCAGACGCACCGCCAGCCCGCGGCCCTGCGGCCCGGTGCCCCCGAGCACGCCGACCACGAGGTCCTCCAGCGCACGTCCGTCCGTCACGAGCCCTCCTGCCGCTCCGGCCGCGCACCGGCGCGCGCCCGCTGCCGACGATCATGCCCTTCCCGGCCGTTCCCGGCCGACCGGAACACCGGTGGGAACCCCGCTCAGCGGCGGCGCCCCTCCTCCCACTCCCGGTCGGCGGCGTCGGCCGCCTCGTTGCGCTCGGCGACCTTCGCCAGTGCCTGCTCGGCCTCCTCGCGGGTGTCGAACGGCCCGAGCCGGTGCCGCTCCGCGCAGCCGTCGCGGTCTTCCACCGCGTGGTGCTTGAGGCAGTAGAACCAGGGACCCGTGGCCACGTCGGCCTCCTCTCTCCTCGGACCGTCCCAGCCTCGCACCCAGGCCGGGTGCGCGCCGCCCCGGGCGCGGGGCGCGCACGGACCTCGCGGTACCGGAACGAGCAGCTCAGCAGGGGTTCTGCCGGAGCCGCCGGTGGTGCATCCTGCTGCCATGACGGACGATCGGGGGCCGGCCACGGAGCGTCACCGGCATCCGGAGGACGGGGCCGAGGGCAGCTCCGGGCGCACCCCCGACAGCCGGGTGGCCGCCTGGTGCCTCGCCGCGCTGCTGGCCGTCGGCGCCGGGCTCGGCTCGCTGAACCTGTTCATCGACGGGGTGCTGCGCGAGGGGCCGACCCGGTGGCTGTACCTGGCGACGATGGTCGCGCTGCTGTGCCTGGGCGCGGCGCTGGCGGTGCGCCGGCAGGTCGATGCACGGACGACGGCCGCGCTGGTCGTCGTGGGGGACGTCGTCTACGTCGTGGTGGCCCGCTCGGTCACCGACCCGATGCTCTACTCACCGCCGCTGATGCTGCTGTTCTGCTGCGCGGCGGCGGCCTGGTTCCTCGGTCCCCGGATGCTGGCCCTGCACCTGGTCCTGGTGGTGGTGGCCTGCGCCGCCGCGCTGGCCGGCCACTACCCCGACGCCGCTGGCCTCACCGTCCAGGTCGCGGTCAACGCGGTGGTGCTCGACGTCGTCACCGTCGGCGTGTTCCTGCTGCGGCGCCGGGTCGAGCGGTTGCTGACCCGCACCCGGGCGCTCTCCTCGACCGATCCGCTGACCGGGCTGGCCAACCGCCGGTGCCTGGTGGAGCAGGCGCCGCGGATCTGGCGCCAGGCCCGCCGGGAGGGGCAGCGGGTGGTGGCCCTGGTCCTGGACCTGGACCACTTCAAGCGGCTGAACGACGCGTTCGGGCACGCGGTCGGCGACGAGGTGCTGCGCTGCGTGGCCGCGGCCCTGGCCCGCACCGTCCGGCCGACCGACGTGCTGGCCCGGACCGGGGGCGAGGAGCTGGTGGTCATCGGTCTGGCCGGTGACCCGGCCGAGGCGCGGCACCTGGCCGAGCGCCTGCGCGCCGCGGTGGCCACCAGCCCCGCCGGGCGGGACCGGGAGGTGACGGTCTCGATCGGGGCGGCGCTGACCGGCCCAGACGACACCGAGCACCCGGCGGAGGCGCTGTGGCGGCTGGTCGACCGCGCCGATGCGGCGATGTACCGGGCCAAGGAGAACGGTCGGGACCAGGTGGCGCTGGCCGGTGCCCAGCTCGTGCCCCTCCTCCGCGAGCCCCGCCACCCGGCACCGGAGCCGCCGCCGTCCGCGCAGGCGCCCGACCCGGCGTCCGGTGGCATGGCCTGACGGCGTCCGCGCGGTGGACCACCGCCGGTTCTGCTTTCCTCCACCCATGACCGTGACCACGCCGGGACGTCCGCACCCCGACCCCACCCGCACCGTGCCGCTGCCGCTGCGGGAGCAGGCCGACGTGCGCGACCGCTGGCTCACCCAGCGGCTGCTGGACCTGCTGCCGGTGCTGATGGACCGCGCGGGCATCGACCTGTGGGTGGTCGTGGGCCGGGAGTACAACGAGGACCCGGTGCTGCCGACGCTGCTGCCGGCGACCTGGCTGTCGGCCCGGCGGCGCACGATCCTGCTGTTCCACCGGAGCGACGACGGGGTCACCGCGGCGGCCGTGTCCCGCTACCCCGTCGGTCAGTTCCAGCCGGCCTGGGACGACGACGGGCTCCCCGGGCTCACCGCCGAGCAGTCGCAGTGGGCGTCGGTCCGCCGGTTCGTCGACCAGGCGGCACCCCGCTCCATCGGCATCGACGTGTCGGCGACCTTCGCGCACGCCGACGGCCTGTCCGCCACCGAGCACCGGCTGCTGATGGACGCGCTCGGCCCGCACGCGGACCGGGTCGTCCCCGCCGAGCGCCTGGTCGTGGGCTGGCTGGAGACCCGGCTGCCGGAGGAGATCGCTGCGTTGCACGCGATGAACCGGCTGGCGCACGAGGTGATCGAGCAGGCGTTCTCCCCCGCCGTGATCGAGGTGGGGCGCACGACGGCGCTGGACGTCGCCTGGTGGATCCGGCAGCGCTTCGCCGACCTGGGCGTCGACCCGTGGTTCCAGCCCACCGTCGGCCTGCAACGCGCCGGGACCCCGCTGGTCGACGAGCACGGCACGGCGCTGCCCGGCGTGCCGTACGACGCCGTCGTCGAACCCGGGGACCTGCTGCACTGCGACGTCGGCCTCTCCAGCCTGGGGCTGACCACCGACACCCAGCGCAACGCCTACGTGCTCCGGCCCGGTGAGACCCGACCGCCGGCCGGCCTGGCCGCGGCGCTGCGGGTGGGCAACCGGATGCAGGACCTGACGACGGCGGCGCTGCAGCCCGGGTGCACCGGCGACCAGGTGCTCGCCGCCGCCCGGGCCGCCGCCGCCGCGGCCGGCATCGACGGCGACGTCTACTCCCACCCGGTGGGCGTGCACGGGCACGGCGCCGGACCGGCGGTCGGCACGTGGGACCAGCAGGACGGCGTCCCCGGCGCCGGCGGGGCCGTCGTCCACCCCGACACCGTCTGGGCGCTGGAGCTGTGCGTGCGGGTGCCGGTGCCGGAGTGGGGCGGTCAGGTGGTCCGGGTCGGGCTGGAGCAGGGCATCGCGCTGACGAGCGCCGGGGTGGAGTACCTCGACGGCCGGCAGACCGAGCTCATCGTGGTCCCGTCGCCCTGAGCTCGCTCTCGCCCAGCTGGGCGCGCAGCCCGCGCACCTCCTCCGCCAGTGCCCGGACCTCGGCCCGCAGGGCGTCGTCGTCCTGCTGGTCCTGGGCCTGCGCGGCGTCGGCCACCCGGCCGACGAACCAGGAGGCGACCGCCGCGGTGACCACACCGAGCAGGGCGATGCCGCCGACCATCAGCAGCACCGCGACCAGCCGGCCCTCCGCGGTGACCGGGTAGGCGTCGCCGTAGCCGACGGTGGTGATGGTCGCCACCGACCACCAGACCGCGTCCCCGTAGGTGGTGATCACCGCGCCGGGAGCGTCGCGCTCGGCGTCGAGCACCGCCAGGGAGGCCATGAAGGAGATCAGCAGCGCGATCAGCGTGACGTACCAGGCGACCCGGCCGTGCAGGGAGACGGTGAGCTTGCGGTCGAGCACCCGCGCGACCCGGACGAGGCTGACGATGCGCAGCGGCCGCAGCAGCGGGAGCAGCACCGCCAGGCCGTCGATCCAGTTCTGCCGGACGAAACGCCAGCGCTGCTCGGCCAGCACCAACCGGATCAGGTAGTCGGCGCCGAACACCGGCCACGCCGCCAGGGTGACGACGGTCAGCGTGGTCTGGACCCAGTCCGGGAACCCCGGGCGCAGGACCCGCCACGCGTAGGCGGTGACGAACAGCAGTGCGACGACGACGAGCGGCCACTGGCTGGCCCGCTCGTAGCGGGCCCTGATCTCCTCGCGGTGCACCCGCTCAGTGTCGCCGGGTCACTTCTCCCGCGCGTCGGCGGTCTTCCGGTCGTTGTACTTCTGCAGGGCGTCGGCCAGCTCGTCCTTGTCCATCGTCGAGCGGCCCGGGATGTCGGCGTCCTTGGCGAGGTCGTAGAGGTGGGACTTGGAGGCGTTCGCGTCGACCCCGCCCTTGCTGTCGTAGTCGGTGTCGGCGTTGCCCCTGGCCGACTGCTCGTCGCTGGGGCCCTTCTTGCCGCCCTCCTTGGGCTCCCAGTGGTCGCCGACCTTCTCGTGGGTGTGCTTCACCGCACCCCACGCGACCCGGTTCGCCCGCTGCTCGTCGCCGTACTCGTCGGCGGCGGAGTCGTGCGCCTTGGCGAAGGTCCGCTGCGCCTTCTCGTCGGAGCGCTGCAGCGTGCTGGGCAGCTCGCTCTGCTTCGCGTCACCGCTCTTCGTGGTCTTCGGCACGGCCGTTCTCCTCGGTCGTCGGGACGGGTCGACCTCGGACGGCTACCCGGTGGGGAGCCCGGCCAGTCACCGGGCTCCCCACCGGGCGCGGTTCAGCGCCGGGCCGGCAGCGTGGCGCGCCGACCCGGCGCCCGGGTCACCGCCAGTTCAGCCAGCGGGCCTTGGCGAGCGTGACGGCCAGCGCCCAGTAGGCGGGCTTGCGCGTGTAGTCCTCGAACATCACGTTGGCCGCGCCGGTGCCCTCGAAGAAGTGCGGCACCCACGAGTACTTGTCGTTGAAGCCCCAGATGGTGAAGCTGTTGCACTCCTCCACGCGCAGGCACGCCTGCAGGGCCATGCGGTACCAGTCGGCCTGCTGGTCCAGCTGCTGCCAGGTGGGCCGGCCGTTCTCGCCCAGCGGCATGCGCACGTCGAGCTCGGTGATCGCGGTCTCCAGGCCGAGGTCGTCGAAGCGCTGCAGGTTCTCCTGCAGGGTCGCCGGGAACGGGTACTCGAAGCTCAGGTGCGACTGGGTGGCGAAGCCGTGCAGCGGCACGCCCTCGGCCAGCAGGTCCTGGGCGAGCGAGTAGTAGGCGTCGCTCTTGGCCCCGATGTCGTCGACGGCGTAGTCGTTGAGGAAGAGCTTCGCCTGCGGGTCGGCCTCGTGGGCCCAGCGGAAGGCGTCGGCGATGATGCCCGGGCCGAGCTTGCTGATCCAGATGTTCTCCGGACGGAAGGTGGGGTTCGCCCCGTCGGTGAAGATCTCGTTGGCGACGTCCCACTGCTGGATCTTGCCGGCGTACCGGCCGACCACGGTCTGGATGTGGTCCTTCAGGATCGCGCGCAGCTCGTCGGGGGTGAAGTCGCCCTCCTCCAGCCACGCCGGGTTCTGGCTGTGCCACAGCAGGGTGTGGCCGCGCACGGCCTGCCCGTTGCGCTGGGCGAACTCGACGATCGCGTCCGCGGCGGCGAACTCGTACCGGTCCTGCTCGGGGTGGATGAACTCCCACTTCATCTGGTTCTCCGGCGACAAGGAGCTGAACTCCCGCGCCAGCGCCTTGCGGTAGGGCTTGTCGTAGGTGAACGGGTCGGGGTAGTCCTGCTCCAGGTGGTGCCCGCCCCCGGCGACCGCGGTGCCGATCGCCAGGTCGTCGGGGGCCACCGTGCGCAGGCCGAGCCGGTCGAGGGTCTTCTGGACGCGTTGTTCCACGGCGTGGTCGGGTGCTCGACCGCGTTCCCCGGCCGGGGCGGCCGCGGCCGGGGCCAGGGTCGCGCCGAGCAGGACGGGCAGCATGCCCACCCCCACCGCGCACCGGAGGAACGTTCGGGACAGGGACCGCTGGGGGCGCATGGCGCAACCTCTCGTCGGCGACGTTGCCAGTTCCGGGAGTTTTCCGGAAGTGATGTGCGGCACGTTAAGGACGGCTGTGAGCCGTGGCAAGAGGCGGTCGGCGTGTCCCGGTCTCACCCGGTCGGGGCTGGTGGGCGTGTCCCCGAGCCGTAGGGTGGACCCTCCGACGAGGAGGAGGGGTCCGTGTCCGAGACCCAGACGCGCACGGTCACCATCGCGGCCATCGCGGCCGAGGCGGGGGTGTCCGTGCCGACGGTCTCACGTGTGCTCAACGGCCGGTCCGACGTGGCCCCGCACACCCGGCAGCGGGTCGAGGCCCTGCTGCGCTCGCACGGCTACCAGCGGCGCGGTGGGCGCGCCCCGGAGACCCCCAAGCTCGTCGACCTGGTGTTCAGCGACCTGGACAGCCCCTGGGCGGTGGAGATCATCCGCGGCGTCGAGGGCACCGTGCACGCCGAGGGTGCGGGCACGGTGATCAGCGCGATCCACCGCCGGGCCAGCGACGCCCGGGTGTGGCTGGACAACCTGCGCGCCCGGGCCAGCGACGGCGCGGTGCTGGTCACCAGCGCCCTGGACCCGGCGCTGGAGTCCGAGCTCCGCGAGCTGCACGTGCCCGCCGTGGTGATCGACCCCGCCGGCGTGCCGGCGCTCGACGTCCCGACCATCGGCGCGACGAACTGGGCCGGCGGGGTCAGCGCCACCGAGCACCTGCTGGGCCTGGGACACCGCCGGATCGGCTACGTGGGTGGCACGCCGTCGCTCTCCTGCAGCCGGGCCCGGCTCGGCGGGTACCGCGCGGGGCTGGCCGCGGCGGGGCTGCGCGTCGATCCCGATCTGATGCTGGAGGGCGACTTCGGCTACGAGTCCGGGTTCGCCGCGGCGAGCCGGCTGCTGGCCCTCCCCGAGCCGCCGACCGCGGTCTTCGCGGCCAACGACCAGATGGCGATGGGCGTCTACGAGGCGGTCCGGCGCCGGGGGCTGCGGGTGCCCGAGGACGTCAGCATCGTCGGCTTCGACGACCTGCCGGCGGCCCAGTGGTCCTCGCCACCGCTGACCACGGTGCACCAGCCGCTGGCCGAGATGGGCATGGTGGCCGCCCGCACCCTGCTGCGGCTGGTCCGCGGCGAGCCGGTGGAGAGCCCCCGGTTGGAGCTGGCCACCGAGCTGGTCGTCCGGGACAGCACCGCTCCCGCGCGGGCCTGACGCACGGCAGCGCCCCCGAGAAGTTCCTCGGGGGCGCTGCCGTGCGCGGGCTCAGTCGGCGGTGTCCGAGCTCTGCCGGTGCCCGCCCTGGGCGTCGTCGGGGTCGGCGTGCACCGTTCGCTCCTCCGACTCGGCCAGGATCACCGCGGCTTGCAGCTCCGGATCGGCGCTCGGGCCGACCGACCGCTCTTCGGGCAGCAGCTCGGCCCGCGAGTCCACGTTCTCGTCGGTGACGTTGGCCAGCGCCTCCGGCGTCGGGTCCTTCATGCTCGGCACGACGAGCTCCCTAGAACCGGTGCTGCTCGGTGCCCATGCCCAGGGCCTCGGCGACCTCCTGGACGTTGGTGAACTCGGTGTCGGCCGGCAGCCGGTGCAGAGCGGAGAGGACGCCGTCGGGGGCGTTGTTCTCCTGCGCCTTCGTCACCAGGGTGTCGCGGTCGGCCGGCCACACGTCCTTGCCGAGCACCTGGGCGATCTGCGCCCGTCGCTCGACGTCGCGCGAGTCGGTGCCGGGGGAGGTGGCGGGCTGGTGGGGGTCGGTCATCGGTGCTCCGTTCATCGGGGTGGGCGGGCTCAGCTGGCGGTGGAGTCGTCGGTGTAGCGCAGGACGGCGGCCACCGGGATGTCGCCGGGCATCGCCGTCCGGGGGACGACGACGACGCGCGCGCTGCTGCCGATCGCGGCGCGCAGCAGCGCCCGGTCGGCGGGCACGGACTCCGCACCGTCCACCCCGAGCGCGCTCATGTCCGCGGCGTCCACGCCGATCTGCAGCGGGTCGGGGCCGACCAGCAGGTCACCCTCGTCGGCGATGTCGTCGGCCAGGACCAGCTCCTCGACCTGGGCCTTGCGCAGCGCCTCGACGACCAGGGCCGTCCCGGTCACCGCGAGCCCGTGGGCGCTGGACGCCTGCACCCGCTCGACGGCGCCGGACTGCTCGTGGGCCTCGTTCTCCGCCACCAGCTCGACGGCGCGCCGTTCGATCGGCTCCCGGTCGGCGCCGGCAGCCCGGCCGCCCTCGGTCATGCTCACCAGGACGTCGGAGACCTCCTTGGTGGCCTTGTCCGCGATCAGCTGGGTGGCCCGGACGTCACCGGCGAGCAGCACGAACTGGGCCTTGTGCTGCTTGACCAGGGTGTCGACCTCGTCGGCCACCTGGCCGGCGTTCTCCTCCCACTGGTTCTCGGCGGTGTGCATGTAGGTGTTGTGCGCCCAGCCACCGACCTTGACCTTCCGCATGTGGAAGGTGTCGCCCTCGACCTCCGTCTCCTCCTCCGGGTACCCGGCGAGGGTCGCGACCGAGACGTCGGCGCCGACCCGGTCGGCGACGACGACCACGTGCGGCACCCGACCGGCCAGCTGGCGGAGCACCGGCAGCAGCGGCGGGTGCGGAGACCAGGAGGCCAGCGGCTCACGCGGCGCGTCGGCGAGCACCTGGTCGAGCACGATCCGGCCGTCGCCGGCCACGATCAGCGCCCGGCCGCGCAGGGTGGCCAGCTGGCCACCCTCGTTGACCTGCAGGAGGCGGCTGCGGACGGCCTCGACGACCGTCTCGGGCGCCCCCTGCCCGGCCAGCTCGTCGCAGGCGGCGCGGACCCGGAGCTCCACCTCGGCATCGGCGTTCTCGGTCGTGTGGGTGACGTCCACGCAGACGGTGGCGTACGGGCCCGGGGCGGCGAACACCGGCTCCAGGAAGGACACGTCCATCGGGTGAGCAGCTCCTTCGATCGTTCGTCTCGCGGCCCCGGTGGGGACCGCAACGTGCGTCGTCGCGGCCTACCCACGCCCCCGGGCCTCACACCCGGTGTGTCAGTCCCGGCCCCTCGGGTAGGCGGAGCCGGACACGTTGCCGCCACGCACCCGAGGAGCCGGCATGGCCGAACACGACACCCTGCCCCTGCCCGACTACGACCACCTGCCCGTGGGCAGCCTGACCTCCCGCATCCGCACGCTGGACGCCCAGCAGCTGGAGACCGTGCTCGACTACGAGCAGTCGCACGCCAACCGCGTGCAGGTGGTGCAGGCGATGACCCACCGGCTCGACGAGCTGAAGTCCGGCGCGCAGCCGTCCGGGGGCGACCCGGAGGGCGCGCAGCCCGAGCACGCCCCGGCCGCAGCCGGCGGGTCGCCCGTCTCGGAGGCCACGACCGGCCCGGTGATCAACCCGCCGTCGCAGGGCGACCCGACCAACCCGGCCCAGCCCCGCTCGACGGGCTGAGCCAGCCGGCCGGTCAGTCCGGCTCCGCCGCGTTGTAGCGCTGCAGGGCCGAGGCGAAGGCGGCCAGTTCGTCGTCGCTCCACGCGGCCACCCGGCGGGCCAGCTCGGCCCGCTGGGCGGCCGCGGCCTCGGCGAGCACCCGCTGCCCGGCCGCGGTGACCCGCAGCAGCCGACCCCGACCACCGGCGGGGCCGCGAGCCACCAGCCCCCGGCGCTCGAGGTCGCCGACCTGCCGGCTGACCGTCGACTTGTCCAGCCGGTAGAGCGCGGCCAGGTCGACGCCGCGACACCCGCCTGCCGCGTCGATCGAGCTGAGCATCGAGTGCGCCACGAACGAGAGCTCCTGGTCGAGTCGCTGCGGCAGGCCTCGTACCCGCCGTGCGAAGACCGTCAGCTCACGCTGCACCGCTGCGGCCAGCTGGTCCCTCGCCATCGCGACCCCAAGAAGTTGTATCGTGCAACCCGTTCGTCGAGTTGCAATCTACAACCTCAAGGACGTCGCATGAGCTCGGCCGCCACTCCCCCTGACCTGCCCACCGGCACCGTCGTCCGGCACGTGCTCAGCCATCTGGCGGCGCCGGTCCTCCTCGCCACCGGGATGGCGCTGGCGTACCTGGGCGGCTTCCACCAGCCCGAGCCGCACGGGCTGCGCCTGGACCTCGTCGGCACCGGCCCCGAACCGGCCGTGCTCGCCCAGCAGCTGCAGGACTCCTTCGGCGACGCCGCCGCGGTGCGCACCGTGCCGACCGTCGACGACGCCCGCGCCGAGCTCGCCCACCTCGACGCCGCCGGCGCCTACGTGCCCGACCCGGAACGACCCACCCTGCTGGTGGCCACCGCCGCGTCGGACACCACTGCCGTGACCGTGGAGCGGATGCTCTCCCCGGTCGCCCTGGCCCAGGGCCTCCCGCTGCAGGTCGAGGACGTGGTGCCCACCGCGCCCAGCGACCCGACCGGGCAAGGCGCCTTCTTCCACCTGGTGGCCCTGTCGGTGGGCGGGTACAGCGCCGCCATCGCGATCGCCGCGGCCGGCGGCCGGCTGCGGATGCGGGTGCGGGTGCTGCTCGGGATCGCCGCCGCCGGGGTCATCGCCGCCCTGGCCACCCTGGTCGCCGGGCCGCTGTACGGCGCGCTGCCGAGCGCGGCCTGGTCGATCGGCGCCCTGGCCTGGCTCTACGTCAGCGCCGTCGTGCTGATCGGCATCGGGCTCCACACCTTCCTGGACCGCTGGACGACCGCGACCCTGGTGGGGCTGTTCGTCATGCTCAACTTCACGTCGGCCGGCGGGGTGTTCGCCCCCGCGCTGCAGCCGGCTTTCTTCGGCGCGCTGCACGAGTTCTGGATCGGCTCCGGGCTGGTGGAGGCCGCCCGCCGCCTGCTCTACTTCCCCGACCTCGGCATCGGCCGCCAGGTGCTCACCCTCGTGCTGTGGGCGCTGGCCGGGGCGGCGCTGACCGCGATCGCCGCAGCCGCCGAACGACGCCGCGCACAGCGAGCGACGCCCGCCCCCGTGCCGCCTCACCACCGCGCGGACGGCGCGGAGGAGGAGATCGAGGAGACCGTCGCCGCCTGACCTCAGGCCGCCGCCCGCGGGGCGCCGAGCAGCCGCTCGATCATCCGCCGGTCGCCCGGCCAGGCATCCAGCAGGACGTCGCGGGGGACCCGGCGGGCGGCGTAGCGCAAGGCCAGGGCCACGACGACGACGTCGTCCAGCGGGCCGATGACCGGCAGGAACTCCGGGATCAGGTCGACCGGCGAGAGCACCCACAGCCCGGCGACCGCCAGCGCCACCCTGGCCCGGCGCGGCACGGCGGGGTGCCGGCGCAGCGCACGGACCGCGACGACGCAGGCCGGCAGGAAGCGGGCCAGCTCCCGCGCGGTGCCCGGCGGCAACGTCCGGGCCAGCAGGACCAGCAGCGCCCAGCTCGCCAGCACGACCACCACCCCGGTGACCAGCGCCGTCCACCACCCGCCCACGACGACCATCCTGGCCGATCCGTCCGCTCGCCCACAGCGCCGCGGGCACATGACGCTCTCGTGGAGAACCACCCGTCCGACGTTCGGCTGCTGCCGGAGCGGCAACTCCCCCGGTGACCTGGACCCGAGATCGGAAGGCTCTCCGGCACATGCGCCATCTCCTCGCAGGGGCCTGCGCGACCCTCCTCCTCGCCGGCTGCGGCTCCTCCGCCACCGAGGACCCCCCGGCCGAGCCCTCCACCGGCGCGACCGGCACGACCAGCGCGACCGGCACGCCCGGCGCCACCGGTACGGGCGACCGCCTCCCCGGGGAGGACCCGGCCGACCGCTCCCTGGAGCCGATCGGCGCGCCGGACACGGTCGACTCCGCGGCGGAGGGGGCCGGTGCACCGGTGGCCCTCGTCGACGTGCGGCTCGGTGCGCACGAGGCCTTCGACCGGGTCGTCTTCGAGCTGGCCGGCGAGGGGCTGGCCGGCTGGGAGGTCGGGTACACCGACGAGCCCCGGTCGGCGGGATCCGGTCAGGAGGTCGACGTCCCGGGCGAGGCCGACCTGGGCATCACGCTGACCAACATCGCGCTGCCCGGTGACGCGCCGGCCGGGGTCGAGCCGTGGGACGGGCCGGAGCACCTGCGCCTCACCGACGCGGGCGCCCTGGACACGCTGGTCCGGGGCGCCCTGCTGGGCGGGCGGGCCACCTTCTTCGCCGGCCTGGACGAGCGGCGCCCGTTCGCGGTCGGCCTCCTGGCGGAGCCGCAGCGGATCGTCGTCGACGTCCTCGCGGAGCAGCGGTCGGGCACCGTCCCGCTGAGCCAGCGGTGCGAGAGCCCGGCCGGCTTCGCGGTCAGCTACCCCGAGGGCTGGGCGGTCAACTCCGGGGAGACCGCGCCGGCGTGCACCCGGTTCGCGCCGGAGGCGTTCACGGTCCCCCCGGGAACCGACGCGCGCATGGGCGCGATCACCGCGTCGATCGAGCCGGTGGCCGTGGACCGGATCGCCGCGCCGGACCCGGACCGGGACCTGCAGCGCCGCGAGACCAGCGTCGACGGTCGCCCCGGGGTGCGGGTGGAGCGGGCGAGCCAGGGGCGTGGGCTCTGGCCGGAGGGCATCCGCTCCACCAGCTACGTCATCGGCCTGCCCGACGGGGACGACGGTCCGCGCACGCTGGTGTTCGACACCGTCGGACTGCCGCAGTTCGACTACGCCCGCAACGTCGGCGTCCTGGACCGGATGGCCGAGACCCTGGAGATCACCGCCGCCGGCTGATCGCGGGGCTGCCGGGGCCGCTGGGCTCCGTGTGGTGCCCGGGGTCGGTCGTCCACGACACGTCGCCCGACCCGCGCGGCACCGGTGGACGATCGCCCTACCGTCCGTCCATGCGCGAGAACCGCCCTTCCCCGGCCGCCTCCTCGACCGCCCGCCTGCACCAGCTCCGGCTGATCGCCGCGGCCCGGGTCAGCGCCTGCGGCCCGGCCACCCACCAGCAGGTCAGCGACATCGTCCGGGTCACCGTGGACGACGAGGTCGACACCCGCACGTTCCGGGCGATCGTCGCCGAGGTCGCCCCCGACCTGGACTGAGTGGTGGCGGGGTCCGGTGTGACTCCCCTCCGAGCACCCTGCGCTGCGTGACCAGTTCCCGCTTCGACTGGAGTCGGGGAGGCCACCGCCGTTGTGTACGGCGCAGGCCTGCCGCACGGATGCGGCAGGCGCCCCCACACTCCGGAGGACGCCCGCATGGGGTTGAGCGTCGTCACCAACACCGCGTCGCTGTCGGCGCACCGCGCCCTCACCCAGACCGACCGCGCGATGGGCCGGTCGCTCGAACGGCTGTCCTCGGGCTTCCGGATCAACCGGGCCGCGGACGACGCCGCCGGCCTGGCGGTCTCGGAGGGGCTGCGGGCCCAGCTCGGGGGCATGCGGCAGGCGGTCCGCAACAGCCGCGATGCCATCAGCGTCCTGCAGACTGCCGAGGGAGCGCTGGCCGCGACGACCGCGCTGCTGCAGCGGATGCGCGACCTGGCGGTCCAGGCGGCCAACGACGGCGCGCTGGACGACACGGCCCGGGCCGGGGTGCAGACCGAGGTCGACCAGCTCAAGGCCGAGGTCGACCGGATCGCCGCCACCACGTCGTTCAACGGCCGCCCGCTGCTGGACGGCGACTACACCGGCCACTTCCAGGTCGGTGCGAACGCCGGCGAGACGCTCACCGTGGCCATCGGCTCCCCCGGCGCCGGGATGAGCGCCACCGACCTGGGCCTGGAACCGGTGGACGTCACCGGGTCCACGCGTCTCACCGGGACGGTCACCGCCGCCGTGTCCGACGCGGAGGGCACCCCGGCCGCGGGTTCGGTGGCGCTGACCGGCGACGACTTCCTCACCGGCGGTGCCCTCAGCCCCGCATACGCCCGACTGACCGGCACGATCACCTACAACGGGAGGTCCTTCGACCTCAGCACCGTCGACTACTCGGGCGCGACCCACTCCGGTGACCAGCTGGTGCGGCTGCACGACGCGCTCTCGGCCGCGCTGGGCACCTCGCTGAGCTACATGCACGCCGACGCCACCACGCTGACCTTCGTCGGCGACGCCCCGGCTCCCGGATCGACCCCGGCGGACGCGGCGGCGCTCACGCCCCGGTACTCCGGTCCCACCGGTGCGGACGGCGCGATCGGGCTCATCGACGCGGCCATCGCCCGGGTCTCCTCGACCCGGGCGGAGCTCGGCGCGGCGCAGAACCGGTTGGAGCACACCATCGCCCGGCTCGGCGTGTCGATCGAGAACACCGCCGCGGCGGAGTCACGCATCAGGGACACCGACATGGCCGCGGAGACGACCGTCCTCACCCGCGTCCAGGTCCTCGCCCAGGCCGGGACGGCGATGCTGGCCCACGCCAACCAGACCCCGCAGAACGTGCTGAAGCTGCTGGGCTGACCGCCCGGCGGGGGCGACGGACGAGTCGGCCTGTACGCCGGGTTCTGTCCCCGGGGGCCTCGCGGCACCCCGTTGGGCGGCCATCCATCTGGGCCTGCCGTTGCCGGCAGGCTCGAGCGGTCCACCCGCAGGCTCGGGCGGGCAGCCCTCGAACGCCTGCGCAGGACGGCGTCCGGATCGCTCCGACCGCCGTCCGTTTTCGACCTTGCTCCGGGTGGGGTTTACCGAGCCACACCGGTCACCCGGTGTGCGGTGGTCTCTTACACCGCCGTTTCACCCTTACCAGTGCACGCACTGGCGGTCTGTTCTCTGTGGCACTGTCCCGCGGGTCACCCCGGGTCGCTGTTAACGACCACCCTGCCCTGTGGAGCCCGGACGTTCCTCGGCGGCGGGGTCTCCCCCACCGACGCGACCGCCCAGCCGACTCGTCCGTCGTGCCGGCCAGCCTACCCGCTGCTCAGCCCCAGAAGATCCGGAAGCCGACCCGACGCCCGCCGTCCTCGGTGAGCGTCGACATGTCGACCTGGCGACGGGCCTGCTCCTCGACCGGGTCGTCGGAGAGCGCCGCCAGGTAGCGGCGGTGCTCGGTGAGCGAGGCGACGGCGGGCTCGACCCCCGCGGCGACGTCGACGACGTGCGGCGGCGGGTACCCGACCGCGTGCACCGCGACGTACTGCACGCCCGACCACGGCGTCTCGGGGAGGTCGGGGAAGATCCACTCGTTGCCGGCGTCGGCGACCGCGTCGAGCACCGAGCGGGTCAGCGCCCGGTGGTCGGCCGAGTTCAGCGCGCCGGGCGTCACCTCCGGCGGGGTCCAGGTGTCCCCGCCGTGCATGGTCACCACGAGGTCCGGCCGGTGCCGGCGGATCGCCGCGGCGAGATCCCGCCGCAGCTGCAGGTCGGCCACCAGGACGCCGTCGGCGTGGTCGAGGAAGTCGACCACGGAGACCCCGACGACGGCCGCGGACCGCCGCTCCTCCTCCTCGCGCAGCGGTCCGGCCTCCGCCGGCGCGAGCCCGGCGATGCCCGCCTCCCCGCGGGTGGCCAGCAGGTAGCGGACCTCCTTGCCCGCCGCGGTCCACACCGCGACCGCGGCGGCCGGGCCGTACTCGATGTCGTCGGGGTGCGCGGCGACGACGAGGGCGCGCTGCCAGTCGTCGGGGAAGGGTGCGGCCATGCCGGGGAGTCTGCCCGCGGTCAGTGCTGCGCCGCAGCCTCGGGCTGCGCGGCCGGCCGGTCGCCGGCGCTGGGCGCGGCCGCCCGCACCAGCAGCAGCACGAGCACCCCGCCGATCAGCCCGGCTGCACCGCAGGCGAGGAAGACGTCCCGCAGCCCGGAGGCGTACGCCGTCGCCAGCAGGTCGGCGAGGTCGGCCCGGGCACCCGGAGGCGCGCTGGCGACCAGCTCCCCGGCCTGCCCGGCGCTCAGCGCCGAGGCGGTGCCGGCCGGGTCGGGGACCCCGGCGTCGCGCAGCTGGGCGGTCGCCCGCGCCGCGAAGACGCTGCCGAGCAGCGCGACGCCGAGGGCGAACCCCAGCTGACGGGAGGTGTTGACCGCCCCGGAGGCCATCCCGCTGCGCTCCCGGGGGACGGCGGCCAGCGCGGCCGAGGCCAGCGTCGGGTTGGCGGTGCCGACGCCCGCACCCAGCACGGCGAGCCCGGCGACGAGCACCCGCCAGGTCGAGTCGCCGTCGACCAGCGCCATCAGCAGCGACCCGGCGCCGACGAGCAGCAGCCCGCCGCCGAGGACCCAGCGCGGAGGCATCGTCTGCAGGTACCGGCCGGCTCCGGCCGCCACGCCGAAGCTGAGCGCCGAGAGCGGGATGAACACGCACCCGGCCTGCAGCGGCGACAGCCCGCCGACCGACTGCAGCCACAGCGAGGTGTAGACGAGCGCGGCGAACGCGGCGCCGTTGAGCACCATCGCGCCGATCATGATGCCGGTGAACGAGCGGGACCGGAACAGCCGGACGTCGAGCATCGGGGCCGGGCGGCGCAGCTCCAGCGCCACCCAGCCGGCCACCACGAGCAGACCGGCGACGATCGGCCCCCACGCGACGGGCGCGCCCCAGCCGTCGGCCGCCGCGCGGACCAGCCCGAAGACGACGCCGGCGGCACCCAGGGTGAACAGCGCGATGCCCGGGACGTCGGGCCGCGGGGCGCCGGGCTGCCGGGCCTCCTGCACCGCGGAGAGGGTCAGCCAGACGGCGAGCACGCAGACCGGCAGGTTGACGTAGAAGATCCACCGCCAGGACAGCTCGGTCAGCGCACCGCCGAGGATCGGGCCGAGCGCCGCGGAGGCGCCCACGACCGCACCCCAGATGCCGAACGCGGTGCCGCGGTCCCGGCCCTCGTAGCTGGTGTTGATCAACGCGATGGTGGTGGCGAACATGATCGCGCCGCCGATGCCCTGCACACCGCGGGCGACGATCAGCAGCCCGGCGTCCGGCGCCAGCCCGCAGGCCAACGAGGCGAGGGCGAAGACCACCAGCCCGATCAGGTAGAGCCGGCGGCGGCCGAACACGTCGGCGAGCGAGCCGGCACCGAGCACGAGGGCGGCCAGGGCCAGGGCGTAGACGTCGACGACCCACTGCAGCTGGCCGAAGGAGGTGTCCAGGTCGATCGCCATCGCGGGGAGCGCGACGTTCACGATGGTCACGTCGACCAGCAGCATGAACGTGCCGGTGCAGATCGCCACCAGCGGCAGCCACTTTCGCATGGCACCCACTGTGCGGCCTGCTGCTGACATCGGTGCGACCGGCCCGTCCGGCTGACGGGATCCCGCGGCCGACCCTCCCCGGGTCGAGCCGCCCGAGGAGGGCCTGAGCCGCGTCAGCACGCGGCTCAGGCCCTGCCGGCGCGGCTCAACCCCTCTGACGACGGGGCGCCCGACCGACTCAGCGTCCGCGGGCCACCCGCAGCGCCGTCCGCAGCATCGGCACCTGGAACGGGATCCGCGCGACCGCGACCGCGAGCTTCGCCGGGTGCCGCCGGGTGGCCCGCACCATCTGGGCGTGCGCCGGCAGGACACCGACGAGCAGCCCGGCCGCCGCCCAGCCCCCGGCCCGCCGCGTCGCCGGCACCGCGAGCAGCGCAGCGGTGGCCAGCTCGGCCAGCCCGCTGCCGATCACCCACGGCCGGGCCGGCCCCAGCTCCGGCGGGATCATCCAGTCGTAGACCTGCGGTCGGACCAGGTGGAACACCCCGGTGCCGGTCATCCCGGCGGCCATCGCCAGCGCACGCGTCTGCTCCCGCACGGGACGACAGTAGGCTCGCCGCTCGTGTCCGCCGTCGACCTGCTCATCGCCGCCGGGGTCGCCCTCCTCGCCGGCGGCGTCAACTCCATCGCCGGCGGCGGGTCGCTGATCCTCTTCCCCGTCCTGGTCGCGCTCGGTCTCGGGACGGTCGCGGCCAACGTCACCAACTCGATCGCCCAGTGGCCCGGCTACATCGGCGGTGTGCTCGGCTTCCGCCGCGAGTACGTCGGGCAGCGCCGCCGGCTGGTCGCCTTCGCCGTCGTCGCGGTGCTGGGCGGCACGGTCGGCTCGATCCTGCTGCTCACGCTGCCGTCCGAGGCGTTCGACACGATCGTCCCGGTGCTGGTGCTGCTGGCCAGCCTGCTGCTGCTGGCCCAGCCGCTGATCACCCGCCGGGTGCGGCGCGCCGCCGACGAGACCCGCACCCGCGACGCGGCCTGGGTCTACGTCGCGCTCTTCCTGGCCACCGTCTACGGCGGGTACTTCGGCGGGGCCCTGGGCGTGATCCTGGTCGGCGTCCTGGGCCTGGGCCTGGGCCGGCTCAAGCTGGCCAACGCGATGAAGAGCGCGGTCGCCACCGTCACCGCCACGGTGACCGTCGTCGTCTTCGGGCTGTTCGGCCCGGTCGCCTGGGGCTACGTCGCCGTCTGCGCGCCGGCCAGCCTGCTCGGCGGGTACCTGGGCGCGAGGGTCGCCACCCGGATCCCGACCACCCCGTTGCGGGTGCTCATCGTGGTCTTCGGCGTGGCCGTGTCGATCTACCTGTTCCTGCGCGGTTGACGCGCGCCTTCGCCCCTCCGAGTTGATCATCGGCGAACAGCGGCTCGATACGCCGGGCGGGCCAGCCGTTCACCGATGATCAACAACCGGCGGGCGGTGGTGCTACTCCCCGCCGCGGCCGGGCTCGCCGATGGCGATCATCGCCTCCACCGCGCGGCGGGCCCGGGCGGCGACGTCCGGGTCGACGTCGACCGCGCCCTCCCCGGTGCGCAGCGTGGCCAGCAGCTTCGCGGGGGTGATCATCTTCATGTAGCGGCAGGCCGCCTGGTCGTTCATCGGGATGAACGTGGTGCCGCTGTTCACCGCCCGCAGCTGGTGCAGGATGCCGAGCTCGGTGGCGACCAGCACCTGCGGTGCCCGGGTGGCGACCGCGGCCTCGACCATGCCGCCGGTGGACAGCACCCGCGTGCGGTCGGCGGGGAGGTCGCCGTGGCTCACGAGGTCGAGCACGGAGGTGGTGCAGCCGCACTCGGGGTGCACCAGCACCTCCGCGTCGGGGTGGGCGGCGATCTGGGCGCGGACGTCGCTGGGGCTGATGCCGGCGTGCACGTGGCACTCCCCCGCCCAGATGCGGATGTTCTCCCGCCCGGTGACCCGCTTGACGTGCGCGCCGAGGAACTGGTCGGGGCAGAACAGGACCTCGGTGTCGGCGGGGATCGACCGGACGACGTCGGCGGCGTTGGAGCTGGTGCAGCAGATGTCGGTCTCGGCCTTCACCGCCGCCGTGGTGTTCACGTAGCTGACGACGACGGCGCCGGGGTGCTCGGCCTTCCACTCGCGCAGCTGCGCGGCGGTGATCGAGTCGGCCAGCGAGCAGCCGGCCGCGTGGTCGGGCAGCAGCACGGTCTTCTCCGGGGAGAGGATCTTCGCCGTCTCGGCCATGAAGTGCACGCCGCAGAACACGATCTCCCGGGCGTCGGTCTCCGCGGCGACCCGGGACAGGTAGAGCGAGTCGCCGGTGAAGTGGGCGACGTCCTGGATCTCGGGCACCTGGTAGTTGTGCGCCAGGACGACGGCGCCGCGCTCGTCGGCCAGCCGGCGGACCTCGGCGGCCCACGCCTCGTACTCGGCCGGGCTCATGGTGCGCTCACCGAGGGCGGGCGCGGTCGTCGCGGTCATTCAGAACGCTCCTGGCTGCTTGCTGTTCACCTGTCGGCACCAGTGTCCATGCCCGAGCCAGCGGCTCGGGGCGGACGGGTCAGCCGAGGTGGCTGGTGTCGTTGACCAGCCGCACCGACGCGCGGCCGTCGGCGGACCAGGTGACCGTCGACAGCGACGCCGCCTCGAGGAACACCCGGTGCACGATCTCGTCGCCCACGCCCAGCCCGGCGGCGAGCAGCAGCTTGATCGGGGTGACGTGGCTGACCAGCAGCACGGTCTTCCCGGCGTGCCGCTCCAGGATGCGGGCGCGGGCCCGGGCGACCCGGGCGGAGACGTCGGCGACGGACTCCCCACCGGGGGGGCGGACGTCGGTGGCGCCGGACCAGCGGCGGTGGGCGAGCGGGCTCTTCGCGCGCGCCTCCTCGGCGGTCAGCCCCTCCCAGGCGCCGAAGTCCAGCTCGCGCAGGTCGGTGTCGACCTCCACCGGGACGCCCAGCACCGCCGCGGCGGCCTCGGCGGTCTGCCGGGTGCGCTGCAGCGGAGAGCTGACGATGACGTCGATGCCCCGGCCGGCCAGGTGCCGGGCCGCGGCCTCGGCGTCCGCGCGTCCGAGCTGCGACAACGGCAGGTCGCTGCTGCCGCTGTAACGACGTTCGGGGGTGTGCTCGGTCCGCCCGTGCCGCAGCAGGTGGGTCACTGTCGTGACGACGGGCGCTGGCTCGGCCACCGGCTGGACGTCGTCCTCCACGACCACCGGCTCGGCCGCCAGGTCGCGGCGCACCGGCTTGCCGTCCATCGCGCTGTTGGCCAGCGCGTCGGCGGCGCCGTTCTGCGCGCGGGGCACCCAGGTGTAGCGCACCGAGCCCAGCTGGCGGGCGATGTCGCGGGCCTGCACGGCGAGCTTCTGCATGTCCGGGTGCTTGATCTTCCAGCGCCCGGACATCTGCTCCACGACCAGCTTGGAGTCCATCCGGACCTCCACGCTCGCCGTCGGGTCGAGGTCGAGGGCGGCCTGCAGCCCGGCGACCAGGCCGCCGTACTCGGCGACGTTGTTCGTGGCCCGCCCGACCGACTCGGCCCGCTCGGCGAGCACCCGCCCGGTCTCCGCGTCGCGGACCAGCGCGCCGTACCCGGCCGGCCCCGGGTTGCCCCGCGACCCGCCGTCGGCCTCGACGATGAGCTCTCTCATCGCTCGGCTCCGGTCCCGGGCCGCTCCTCGATCGCCGGTGCTCCTCGCGACGCTCCCGGCACCGCCGCCTTCGGACGTCTCACAGCCCGGACTCGGCGGTGCGCACCAGCACCCGGCCGCAGTTCTCGCACCGGATCACCGTGTGCGGGTCGGCCGCCCGGTACCCGGCGAGCTCGACACCGTAGAACTCGATCCGGCAACCCTGGCAACGGCGGGCCTTGAGCTCCGCGGCACCGGTGGTGCCGGTCTGCCCGGCGACCCGGTCGTAGAGCTTCAGCAGGTCGGCGGGGACGGTCGCGGCGATCTCCGCCCGCTTGGCGGTGTGCTGCTGCTCGCCCTCGGCGATCTCGGCCAGCGCGGCGTCCCGCGCCTGCTCGGCGCGCTCCTGGTCGGCCTGCGCCGCAGCCTCGGCCGCCTGCGCCGCGGCCAGGGCGCCGTCGGCGGCCTCCCGGCGCTCCATCAGCTCGAGCACCTGGTCCTCCAGGTCACCCTGGCGCCGCTGCAGTGACTCCAGCTCGTGCTGCAGCCCGGTGATCTCCTTGGGCGTGGCGCCCCCGGAGTCGATCCGCTGCTGGTCCCGGTCGGCCCGCTGGCGCACGGTGTCGACGTCGCTCTCCAGCCGCTTCTGCTCGCGGTCGAGGTCGCGGACCACCGTCTCGGCGCGGACGACGTCGTCGGACGCGGTCCGCTGCGCCTCCAGCGCGGCCTCGACGGCGGCGAGCTCGGGAAGGGTCCGCCGGCGGTGGGCCAGTTGCGCGAGCGCGACGTCCTCCGCGGCGAGACGCAGCAGCTTCTGCTGGTCGAAGTGGTCAGCCTGCACGCCATCAACCTACCGGGCACGTCCTCGCTCGTCGGCCCCCGTGCAGGGCCCCACCGCGAGCCTGCGAGTGGTGGGGGGGCACGGGGGTCCTTCGACTACCCGCGCCGCCCCGCCCGCCGGGACGGCGCGGGGAAGGTCAGCTGCCGGACGGGGCAGCGCCGGGCACCTGCCACGTCCACGGGTCGGTCCGCTGCTCGGAGACCGCGACCTGCACCCGGCCGTCGAGGTCGCGGTGCAGCAGGTCGGCGGCCACCGGCAGCCAGGGCCACTCCGACGCGTAGTGCGCGACGTCGACCAGCGCCGGGCCGGGGACCTCCCGCGCCTCGGACACCGCGTGGTGCTTCAGGTCGCTGGTCAGGAAGACGTCCGCGCCGACAGCGGTCGCGGCCTCCAGCAGCGACCCGCCGCTGCCGCCGCAGACGGCGACCGTGCGCACCTCCCGGTCGGGGTCGCCGGCGACCCGGACGCCGCCCGGGGTGGCCGGCAGCGCGCGGGACACCCGCTCGGCGAACTCGCGCAGCGTCGTCGGCTCGGCCAGCTCCCCGACCCGGCCGAGCCCGGCGCGGGACGGCGTCGCCGTGTTCTCGAAGAGCGCGTAGCCCGGGTCCTCGTAGGGGTGCCCCTCCTGCAGCGCCCGCAGCACGGCGGCCCGGGCCTGCCGCGGGACCACCATCTCCAGCCGCGCCTCGGCGACCCGCTCCAGCCGGCCCTGGGCGCCGATCGCGGGGTGCGCGTCGCCGCCGGGGATGAACGAGCCGGTGCCCGTCGTCTGCCAGACGCAGCGGGTGTACTCGCCGATCACCCCGGCCCCGGCCTCGGCCAGCGCGTCGGCCAGCCGGTCGGCGCCGGCCACCGGCACGAACGCCACGAGGGTGTCGGTCCGCGGCGCGCCCACCGGGTCCAGCGGGTGGGTGTCGACCAGGCCGAGGGCCGCCGCCAGCGCATCGTTCACCCCGTGCTCGGCGGCGCGGTCGGCGTTGGTGTGCGCCACGAACAGCCCGATGCCGGCGCGGATGAGCCGGTGCACGAGCCGGCCCTTGGGGTCGTCGGCCGGGACGCCGTGCACCGGCGTCAGCAGCAGGGGGTGGTGGGTGACGACGAGGTCCACGCCGGTGGCGATCGCCTCGTCGACCACGGCCGCGGTCGGGTCGACGGCGAAGAGGACCGACCGCACCGCCTCCGCGGGGTCGCCGCAGACCAGGCCGACGGCGTCCCACTTCTCGGTCAGCTCGGGGTCGTAGCGCGCCTCGAGCGCGGCGACGACCTCCCTCAGCGGGGCTCCGGGCACGGGCAGCTGCCGGACCGTCGTCGTCCCGTCGTCCACCGGTTGGGCCACGGGATCGGACTGTAGGGCAGCTGCCCGGCGCCGGCCTGTTGTGCGCGATCCATCGACCGCCCGGTACCCCTCGGGAGCGGTGGCGCTCACCGGCGGAGGAGCAGGGGGCCGGCGCCGATCGGCGTGCGGAACAGGACGTAGGGGTACCGGCGCAGGTCGGTACCGCCGCTGTAACGGGACTGCCGGTGCAGCTGGTTGGCGGTGACGTAGAGGTGTCCATCGGTGGCCACCGACATGGTGTCGGGCCACAGCAGCCGCGGGTCGTGCACGACGGTCTCCATCGTGCCGTCCGGCCGGCGCCGGAGGATGGCGTTCTGCTCGCCGGCGGTGGCGTACAGGTTGCCGGCGTCGTCGGTCTCCAGCCCGTCGCCGGCGCAGCCCTTGTCGCCCTCGTCGACGACCGTGGCCGCGACCGCGGCGTCGTCGGAGCCGCGGTCGACCAGGGCGTCGGTGCTGACGCTGTACCAGTGCCGCGAGGCCAGCGGGCAGTACCAGAGCCGGGCGCCGTCGGCGGAGATGGCGATCCCGTCGGCGCCCATCGCCACCGGCTGCGGCTCGGCGTCCGGCTCGGGCTGCTCCAGGAACGGCCGGCCCTCCACCATGAGGAGCAGTTCCGGCGGGGTGACCGCCTTGGTCGAGGGGTGGTCGCGCAGCCGCCGCCAGGACTCCCCCGTGGCCAGGTCGACGACGATGATCGCGTTCTCGCCCGAGTCGGCCGAGTCGGTGATGTAGGCGACGCCGGCCTCCCCGCGGCTCAGGTCGAAGCGCACGTCGTTGAGGTAGGTGGTCTCCAGCGCGACCTCGCGCGGGAAGACGATCGTCTGCACGACGCGGTCGGTGGCGAGGTCGACGCAGACCAGCTTGGGCCCGCCGACCTGGGTGGGCTGGAACAGCGGCGAGCCGGTGTCGAGCACCCAGAGCCGGTCGGCGGGGTCGACGACGATGCTCTGCACGCTGACGAAGGCATCTCGGTCGTCGTCGCTGCGGGGGTCGTTCCATGCCTGGTCCGGGTAGGCGACGACCTGCCCGTCGCGGATCTCGGCGACGGTGGCCGGCACCTCGTCACCCCACTTCGGGAAGTTCACGAACACCCGGCCGGCGTGCGACACGGACACGCCGGTCGGCATCGGCCCGTCGGTGAACGCGTGCACCACCTCGAGCTCGCCGAGCGGGCGGTCGGCCTGCAGGTCCCCGACGGTGCTGGTCTCGGTCATGGACGTGTTGTGCCCCGCACAACGCCCGCTGCAACGTCAGGTGAGCGGTCGCACCACCGCGCCCCGCCGAGCGATGTGCGCTCGCTGCCCCGGAACGGCGTGCACCGGGCACCTACCGCACAGTGCTCGCCCAGCGGTCAGGCCGGCAGCAGGTCTCCGGCGGTCAGCGGCCGCACCATCGCCACCCGGGGGCCGTGCCGGTCCAGGCCGAGCGCGACCTCACGACGGCGGAGCGCGGCCAGCCCCGGCGTGAGCTCCTCCAGGGGCTGCCACCCGTGGCGGGCGTAGAACGGCGCGTTCCACGGCACCTCGGCGAACGTGAGCAGCGTGACCCGATCGGCGCCACGTTCCCCCGCCGCTGCGACGGTCGCCGCCAGGAGGCTCGCGCCGACGCCGCGCCGGCCGTGGGCGGGGTGCACCGACAGCTGCTCCAGGTGGACGGCGCCGTCGAGCCGTTCCAGCACGGCGAAGCCGATCACCGGGCGGCCCACCACGAGCACCCGCCAGGCGGCTGCCCGCTCGGCCGGGCTGGCCGGTGCGGGCAGGTCGGTGATGCCCAGCGGCGCGAACAGCCCGTCGGCTGCGGCCTCGACGGGCGGGAGCTCCGCGAGGTCGGCCGCCGCGGCGGTCCGCACCTCGTGTCGACCGGTCGACATGTCGGCACCCTGACATGTCGAGCAAGCGACTTCCCGGCCGGGCGATGTGCGCTCACTGCCCAGGACCACCGCGAACCGGGCACCTGCCGCACCGTGCTCAGGCCGGCAGCGGGGCGGCGTCCTCGTCGGCGGTGAACACCGCCCACAGCGCCGCGTACGGCCCGCCGGCCGCCAGCAGCTCGGCGTGCGGTCCGACCTCGACGATCCGTCCGCCGTCGAGCACCGCCACCCGGTCCGCGCGGGCCGCCGTCGTCAGCCGGTGCGCGACGACCAGCGTCGTCCGCCGGCGCGCGACCGCGTCGGCCGCCCGCGTCACCGCGGCCTCGCTGGCCAGGTCCAGCGAGGCGGTCGCCTCGTCGAGCAGCAGCACGTCGGGGTCGACCAGCTCGGCCCGGGCCAGCGCCAGCAGCTGGCGCTGCCCCGCCGACAGCGACCGGCCGCGCTCCCCCACCCGCGTCCGGTAGCCCTGGGGCAGCGCGGCGACCATCTCGTGCGCGCCGACCGCGCGGGCCGCGGCCTCGACCTCCGCGTCGGTCGCGTCGGGCCGGCCGTAGGCGATCGCGTCGCGCACGGTGCCGGCGAACAGGTACGCCTCCTGCGGGACGACGCCCAGCCGCGCCCGGTACTGCAGCAGGTCCAGCGACCGCAGGTCGGCGCCGTCCACGCACACCGTGCCGGACGTCGGGTCGTAGAACCGCGCGACCAGCTTGACCACCGTCGACTTCCCCGCTCCGGTCTCCCCGACCAGGGCCACCGTCTCCCCGGGCGCCACGGTCAGCGAGACGCCGCGCAGCGCGGGCGACGGCGCCCCGCGGTAGGCGAACGTGACGTCGGCCAGCCGCACCTCCCCGCGCAGCCGGCCGACCGGGCGCGGGTCGGCCGCCGCCGGGGTGGACGTCGGGGTGCGCAGCAGGTCGCGAAGCCGGCGCAGCCCGACCGAGGCCTGCTGGTAGCTGTCGAACACCTGCGACAGCGACTGCACCGGGGAGAAGAACGTGTTCACGTACAGGATGAAGGCGATCAGCACGCCGGGGGTGATGCTGCCCGCCGTCAGCCGGGCCGCACCCACCGCGAGCACCGCGGCCGCGGCCACCTCGGAGAGGAACTCGACGAACGGGAAGTAGGTGGCGATGTAGCGCTGCGCCCGCAGCCGAACGTCGCGGTACTCCCGCGCCCGCTCCTGGAACACCGCCGTCGAGCGCTCCTCGCGGGCGAACACCTGGGTGACCCGCAGCCCCGCGACGTCCTCCTGCAGCCGGGCGTTGACCGCGCTGACCCGCTCGCGGGCCTCGGTGTACGCGGGCACCGAGCGGGACCGGAACCACACCGTGGCGACCACCAGCACCGGCAGCGAGGCCACCAGCACCAGCGCCAGCTCGACGTCGAACCAGAACAGCGCGACCAGCACCCCGACCAGGGTGAGCACGCTGATCACCGCGGTGGTGAGCCCGTTCTGCAGGAACGCCGACAGCGCGTCGACGTCGGTGGTCATCCGGGTCATGATCCGGCCGCCGAGCTCGCGCTCGTAGTAGTCCAGGCCGAGCCGCTGCAGCTGGGCGAAGGTCTTCACCCGCAGCGTGTAGAGCAGCCGCTCACCGGTGCGTCCGGTCAGCCAGGCGGCGCCGCGGGCGGCGACGACGTCGGCCAGCACGACGGCCAGCGCGATCCCGGAGATGCCCAGCAGCAGCGGCAGCGAGCCGGCGGTGATCCCGTCGTCGACGCCCTCCCGCACCAGGGCGGGGACGGCGAGCTGGGCGGCGGTGTCCATCGCGACCAGCACCAGCGCCCCCGCGAGGACCCAGCGGAAGGGGCGCAGCAGGCCGGGCAGGGTGAAGTCCGGCTCGGGTGCCCGGGCCCGGTCCGCGGGCACGTCGGGCCGGTCGTCACCCGGCGGCAGCCGGCGCACCAGCTCCTTGAGCGCGGCGGTCGGTGCCGCGGCCGCCATCGCCGAGCCGCGCCCGCCGATGGAGCTCGCCGCGGCCCGCAGCGGGCCGTCGTCCTCGGCGGCCGGCGGCGCCGCGGGCCAGGCCGCCGCGGTGACCCCACCCGCCACCGGCCCAGCTCCCGTTTCGCCGAGATGGCCATGTCGGCGATCCGGTCCCGGGTCCTCGGCCGCACCGGAGAGCAGCGCGCGGAACAGCGGGGAGCGGGCCTCCAGCTCCGCCACCGTGCCGACGTCGGCCACCCGCCCGCCGTCGAGCACCGCCACCCGGTCGGCCAGCGTCAGCGTCGAGCGGCGGTGCGCCACGAGCAGCGTCGTCCGGCCCTGGACGGCGGTGCGCAGCGCCGCGTGGATCCGCGCCTCCACCGCGGCGTCGACCGCCGAGGTGGCGTCGTCGAGCACCAGCACCCGTGGATCGGGCAGCAGCGCGCGGGCCAGCGCGACCCGCTGCCGCTGCCCGCCGGAGAGCGTCAGCCCCTGCTCGCCGACGACGGTGTCGTACCCCTCCGGCAACGCGGTGATGAATCCGTCGGCCTGGGCGGCCCGGGCGGCGGCGCGGACCTCGGCGTCGGTGGCGTCGGGCCGGCCGAACGCGATGTTGGCCCGCACCGTGTCGGAGAACAGGAAGCTGTCCTCGAAGACCACGCCCAGCGCCGCCCGCAGCGCAGTGGTGTCCAGCTCCCGGACGTCGACCCCGCCCACGCGCACCGCTCCCGCGGAGACGTCGTAGAAGCGCGGCAGCAGGCTGACCACGCTGGACTTCCCCGACCCCGAGCTGCCGACCAGCGCGAGGGTCTCCCCCGGTTCGATCCGCAGCGACACCCCGGCGAGCACCGGCCGGTCGGCGTCGTGGCCGAAGGTGACGTCGTCCAGCTCGACGGTCAGCGGCCCCGCGGGCAGCGGCGCCGACCCGCTGACCAGCGTCGGGGAGGTGTCGATGACCTCCAGCACCCGCTCGACGCCCGCCCGCGCCTGCTGGCCGATGGTGAGCACCGCGGCCAGCTGCCGCACCGGGGAGACCAGCACGGCCAGGTAGGTGGCGAAGGCGAGGAAGGTGCCCAGGCTGATCGAGCCGCGCAGCGCCAGCCAGCCGCCCAGCGCCAGCACGCCGACCTGGCCCAGCGCGGGCACCGCCTGCAGCAGCGGGTTGTACCGGGCGGTGAAGCGCACCACCCGCATCCGCGCCCCGAACAGCGTGCGCGCGCCGGCGTCGACCCGGTCCAGCTCGCGGTCCTCCTGACCGAAGCCCTTGACCACGCGGACGCCGGAGACCGCGGCCTCCACGTCGCCGGCCAGCACGCCGGCCTGCTGCTGGGCGGCCCAGTTGGCCGGGAAGAGGTCGCGCCGGGAGCGCAGCGCGAGCCACCACAGCGCCGGGCCGACGGCGAGCGCCACCACCGTGAGCAGCGGCGACAGCCACGCCATCACCCCGAGGGAGACGACGAACAGCAGCGCGTTGCCGGTCAGGTTGGGCAGGAACGCCAGCAGCCCCTGGACCAGGGTGATGTCGCTGATCGAGCGGCTCACCGCCTGCCCGGTCTGCAGCCGGTCCTGCCCGGGTCCGTCGAGGCGGGCGAGGGCGGTGTGCACGTCGTTGCGCAGGTCCACCTGCACGTCGAGGGAGAGCCGGCCGGCCAGGTAGCGGCGGACGAACCCGGCGGCGAAGCGGAACACCCCGGCCAGCACCAGCGCGACCACGAACGGGGTCACGTCGACGTCGCCCCCGCCGTCGGCGCCGGCGACCACCCGGTCGACGACCTCCCGGGTGAGCAGCGGCGCCAGCGCGGCGATCACCGAGCCGGCCAGCGCCGCGGCGAAGGCGCCGAACAGGTCGCGGCGGTGGCGCAGGCAGTAGCCGGTCAGCCGGCGCAGCCAACCGCCGGCGGGACCCTGCTCACCGTGGGTGCCGGGAGATCGCGTCACGAGGCGGATCCGGGGCGGGGGGGGGGGGGGGGGGGGGGGGGGGGGGGGGGGGGGGGGGGGGGGGGGGGGGGGGGGGGGGGGGGGGGGGGGGGGGGGGGGGGGGGGGGGGG
>NZ_JBJHAG010000007.1:0-147256 GCF_054050925.1 Modestobacter sp. SYSU DS0657
CGACGACCAGGTCGTCCCGTACGCGGACTCCGGTCCGCTCTCGGCCGAGCTGCTGCCCAACGGCACGCTGAAGACCTACGCCGGCTTCCCGCACGGCATGCCGACCACCCAGGCCGAGACGATCAACGCCGACCTGCTGGAGTTCATCCGCTCCTGACCCGCCGGTGCGGGGGCCGGAGGACTCCTGGGCTCCCTGCGACGAGGCGATCAGCAGCCCGGTGCGGCGTCGTCGGTCATGCCGAACGCGCCCGGGCGAAGGCCGTCCCAGCACTCGCCTTCGCCGTGGCTCGTCCAGCCGCACGCTGGTCACCGACGGCTGCGCCGAGAGCCGACGTCGGGACCTCGACGAGGGCACGACGCAGCTGGCCGCACCGGCCGACCGGGAACAGCACCGAGCCCGGTCACATGACGGATGCGGAGCCGGTCCGACCTCGTCGAGAGTCGTCCCCCTCACCCCGTCCGACGGAGCGAGCCCGTCCGCGGACCCCGACGGAGACGAAGAGGCCCCGCGATGCGCACTACCACCACCCCCCGAGGGCATCGAGCACTGCCACGAGGCCTGGTGCACCCGCCAGCGGATCGTCTCCAGTCACGGCCGGCGGTGGTCCACCGATCACGGGGGCGTGCGGACGGTGTCGCACCTGGCCCACGGCTGTCGGCTCGAGGGATGACTGCTGGAAGCCGGTCGTCACGGCGCGATGACGAGCTCCGCGATGGCGTCGCCGTCCACCGCGAAGCGGTAGCGGAGGTCGACGACGCCACCGGGGAAGTCGCCCTCCAGGTGCTTGGTGGCGACCCAGTGCGCGTCGTCGGTGCGCTCCGCGGCGACGAGGGTGCTGGTGTACGTGAACTCGGCTCCGGCCTTGGTCAGGAAGCCGCGGATCTCCTCGGTCCCGCGGTAGGTGATGCCCTCGTCGACCACCACGGCGGTGGGCGTGAAGGCGCGCAGCGCGGCATCCGCGTCGCGGGCGTCGTGCGCGGCGAGGTAGCCGCGGATCGGAGCCGGGAGCTGGTCGGGCTGGATGCTGGTCGGTGTGCTCATGGCCCGACCGTGCGACCTCCCGGACCGGGAGGGTCAAGCGCTGGACTCTCCCCCTGGGAGAGGGTGCACAGTGCACGCGTGCTGGCGATCGGTGAGTTCTCCCGGCTGACCCACCTGAGCGTGCGCACGCTGCGCCGCTACCACGACGCGGGCCTGCTGGAGCCGGCGACGGTGGACGACGCGACCGGCTACCGGTACTACACCGCGGACCAGATCCCGACCGCGCAGGTCATCCACCGGCTCCGCGAACTCGACGTCCCGCTGGGCGACGTGCAGCGCATCCTGCGCTCCCCCGATCCGCGCACCCGCGCCGGCCTGGTCGCCGACCACCTGCAGCGGCTCGAGGACGAGCTGGAACGCACCCGCGGCGCGGTCGCGTCGCTGCGCCGGCTGCTGCGCCCCGAGCCACCACCGCTGGACGTCGAACTGCGCGCGGCGCCGGCGACGACGGTCGCCGCGGTCGAGGACGACGTGGCGCACGACGAGGTGCTCGCCTGGTACGCCGGCGCCATGGCCGAGCTGGACGCGGTGGTCCAGGAGCCGACCGGCGTCCCGGGGGGCCTCTACGACAACGCGCTGTTCGAGGAGGGCCACGGTCACGTGCTCGTGTACCGGCCGACGTCCGATCCTCCGCGCAGCGGCCGGGTGCACCCGGTGACCCTGCCGGCCGCCGAGCTGGCCGTCACCACCCACGCCGGGGAGCACGACGACATCGACGTCACCTACGGCGAACTGGGCACCTGGGTGGTGGCCAACGCCCTGGCGGTGGCCGGGCCGGTGCGGGAGATCTACCTGGTCGGCCCGCACGACACGGCCGACCCCTCCGCGTGGCGGACGGAGATCGGCTGGCCGGTCTTCCGCGTGGCGCCGCGCTGATGGTCGCTGCCCGCCCCTGACCCCGCTCCACGCTCCACGCCCCACGAGAGGCCTGCCCCATGCCGGGCATCCGAACACCAGACCAGCGGCTCCGCGTCTTCGTGAGCTCGACCCTGCACGAGCTGGCGGCCGAGCGGCGCGCCGTCGCGCGCGCCGTCTCGGCGCTGCGGCTCACCGCCGTCATGTTCGAGGCGGGAGCGCGCCCGCATCTCCCCGGCGAGCTGTACCGGGCCTACCTCGCGCAGAGCGACGTCTTCGTCGGCGTGTACTGGCAGCGGTACGGCGAGCTCGTCCCCGGCCTGGACGTCTCCGGCCTGGAGGAGGAGTTCGAGCTGTCGCAGGGGATGCCGCGACTGCTGTACCTGAAGACACCCGCTCCCGACCGGGACCCGCGCCTGACGCAGCTGATCCGCCGGATCGGGCGGGAGGCGGCCTACCGCCCGTTCCGGACCCCCGCCGAGCTGGGCCGGCTGGTCCGCGACGATCTCGCCCAGCTGTTGAGCGAGCGGTTCACCGCCGCACCCACCGCGCCGGCGGCTCCGGCGGTCGCGGGTGCGACGGCGGCGCGTCCGGTCGCCCGGTCCGTCCTCACGCTCGCGCCGCTCCCGGTGAGCACGACGTCGCTCGTCGGTCGGCAGCAGGCGGTCGCCGATGTGGCGGACCTGCTCTCGCGCTCCGGCCGGCGGTGGGTCACCCTCACCGGACCGGGCGGGATCGGCAAGACCCGCCTGGCGCTGGCCGCCGCCGAGCAGCTGCGCGAACGGTTCGACGCGGGCACCGTCTTCGTCCCGCTCGCCGAGCTGACCGACCCAGCCGCCGTCGTGCCACGCATCGGCTGGGCCCTGGGGGCCGACCTCGCCGGCGCGACCACGCCGGTGCCCGCCCTCGCTGACCTCCTCGGGCGCGACCGGTGGCTGCTCGTCCTCGACAACCTCGAGCACCTGGTCGCGGCCGGCCCCGAGCTGGCCGAGCTGCTGACCCGGTGCCCCGGACTGGCGGTGCTCGCGACCAGCCGGACCGTCATGGGAGTGCAGGCCGAGCAGGCGTACCCCGTTCCCCCGCTGCCGGTCCCGGAGACGTCGGACCTGCCGGACGTCGCGGAGAACCCGGCGGTGCGGCTGTTCCTGGAGCGCGCCCGGGCGGTGCGCCCGGGCTTCGCGCTGACCGCGGACGGCGCCCAGGCCGTCGTGGAGATCTGCCGCCGCCTGGAGGGCCTGCCGCTGGCCATCGAGCTGGCCGCCGCCCGCGTGCAGCTGCTCGACCCGGGCACGGTGCTGAGCCGGCTCTCCCGTTCCCTCGACACGCTCGGTACGGGCGCGGCCGATCTCCCGGAACGGCAGCGCACCCTCCGCGCGACGGTGGACTGGAGCATCGGCATGCTCGACGACGCGGAGCGGTCGCTGCTCGAGGTGCTGGCGGTGTTCGCCGACGGCTGGAGCCTCGCGGCCGCCGCCCACGTCGCCGGCCTCGACGAGGACCGGGTGCTGGACCTGACCGAGAGCCTGGCTCGCCACAGCCTCATCCACGTCGCGGTGCGGCCCACGGGGCCGCGACCCCGGATGCTGCACCCGGTGCGCGCCTTCGTCGCCGAACGGCTGGCGGCGCGTCCCGACGTCGACGAGGTGCGTCGCCGCCACGCCGAGCACTACCGGGCGCTGGCCGAGAGCGCCGATCGGCCACTGCGCGGCTTCCGCCAGCGGGCGTGCGCCGAGATCCTCGTCCGGGAGAGCGACAACGTCGTGACCGCGGTGCGCTGGCACCTCGCCCACGACCGGGCGCCGCTCCCCCACCTGTTCCGGGTGCTGTCGCCGTTCCGGGTCCTCTGGCCGTTCCTGGGCCTCGGGGACGTGATCATCGGCGAGGCCCGCTCCTGGGTGGCCGAGCTGCTGCCGACCGAGGACGGCCTGCCGGCAGCCTCGCGCGCGGAACTGCTGAGCACGGCCCTGGTCTCCGCCCTGGAGGTCGGCGACGCGACGGCCGTCCGGGCGACCAGCGAGCGGCTGACCGCGCTGATCGGCGAGGTCGAGGACCCGTACCTGGACGCCGTGTCGCGCCTGCTCCTCGCCTGGGCCGCGGCGCTCGTCCGCGACCTGGGCGGCGCCCGGCGGGGCTTGCGCACCGCCCTCGACCGGCTGCGCGGTCTGGACGAGCCGATGTGGACGGGGTTCGCGCTGGTGACCGCCGGATCCGTGGAGGCCGCCCTCGGCGATCCCGCCGACGCCCTGCGCCACGCCACCGAGGCGCACCACCTGGCGGATCGCTTCGACACCCCCTGGCTGGCTGCCGTGTCGCGGGTGGTCCTGGCCGGGCTCGCAGTGGGCCGAGGCGATCTCGACGAGGCCCGCGCTCTCCTCGGCGAGGCGCTCGACCTCAGCGAGTCCGGGCACAGCACGCACTGCCTCTGCCTGGCACTTGCGGGTGTTTCCGCGATGTCCCTCGCCGAGGGGGACGACGAGCGGGCCGGACTGCTCGCCGGGGCGACCGAGGGCCTGCGTCGTCGCGCAGGGCTCCGGGTGTACGCGTCGATGCGCGGGGACGGCGACCTGGTGGACGCAGTGCGCGCGGCGGCCGGATCTGCGCGGTTCGACGAGCTGTTCGCCTCGGGCAGCCGACTGGCCCTGGCGGAGGTCCTCGACCTCGCCCGGGGCAGCCTGGTTCCGGGCGAGTGACGACCTGAGCCAACGGGTTGGAACCGTGTGCGGGAGTATCGCGTCGCCTCTCCGACACGAGATGCCTGGCTCACGCCAGGGCCGAATGCACAGGGCGCCCGCGAGTCGCGGAGCGCACGCTCTCGTCTAGCGGTGGCCACTGCGGTGCCGGCCGCAACCGGGTGACGAGTCCGGGAGAGCGCCGGCCGGGTCATCACATCACCCGCGCTGTCGGGCGCACCGCGCGGACCGGCAGCCGGGCGCCGGATCGGACGAGCGCCCCTGCCCGGTCACAGCCGGGCAGGGGCGCTCGTCCGACGGTCCGGCCTCAGCGGCCCACCACGGTGGGCGTCAGCCGGGCAGGAACGACACGTGCGGGTGGTCCATGTGGTTGGCGGTGGGCGACCCCCGGTCCGCCATGCCCTGCCACGTGCCCGTGCGGACCTGGTAGATCCGCTGCTGCCAGATCACGTACTCGACCCGGAACCGGGACGCGTTGTCGATGACGTACTGGGTGACGGCGTCACCCTTGGCCCGGTCGGTGTGGACCATGAAGTCGGCCGCGAGGTCCTGCGTCGGGCTGTGGCCGGGCCGGGTCACGACCGTCCCGACGCCGAACCGCTCGGCGACTTCCTGGACCGCGGGGCGGACGTGCGGAGCCCACACGTCGTAGGCCCCCGCGCTCGCCGCCGGAGCCGCCGGAGCCGCCGGAGCCGCACGGTCCGCGCTCCGGCTGGCTGGCCGCTCGGCGACCCGAGTCGCGGCAGCAGCCACCGTGCCGCCGATCGCGAGCCGCTGACCCACGCGCAGGGTGTTCGGGTTCCCGCCGATGACCTCCCGGTTGAGCGCGTGCACCTCCTGCCAGGTGGTGCCGTGGGCGGCCGCGATCCTGCCGAGGGTGTCGCCCGCCCGGACGACGTACTCCCCCGACGCGCTCTGCGAGGCCATCGCCGGAGCCGCCGGTGCCGCACCGGTACCGCCGATGGTGAGCACCTGACCGACGCGCAGGCGGTTCGGGTCGGCGCCGACGGTGCCGGCGTTCTCCGCGTAGATGGTCTGCCAGGTGGTGCCGTGAGCCGCGGCGAGGGTGCTGAGGGTGTCGCCGGGAGCGACCGTGTGCTCCGCGGCATGCGCCGGGGCGGCCACCGCGAGGGGAACGGCCACTGCTGCCGCGATCGTCAGAGCGGGCCGGGTCACGGACGCCATGCTCGGGCGCCGGGTGGGACGGAGGTGCCGTCCCGGGTGTCGCTGTGCCATGGATGTGCGCCTCTCACCGCCTGCGGAGTTAGCTGTCGGGTTCGGGCGAGAGCTGCCCGGCCGCGGATGCGGCTTCACCCCAGGGCCCGAGGGCCCGGTCCTGCGCGTGGGTCCCCCGCGCCTGCCCGTCGTGTCGTCTGGTCCCGTGGCGGTGGGCAGGTTCGGCGGGCCGCCATCCGGGGTCCTCCGCAGTCGGTGGACGAGCGCACGGTAGGCAGACGGCGATCGGCCACGGCAATCCCCCCGATCCCCTCCGCCGGGCTTCCGGAGGGGCTGATTCCGGGGTGCCGACGCACCTCCTCGGCCGCCGCCGGACGGCCGGCCGGACGCGCCTGGCCTGCCCTTTCCACCGTTCGTGACCTGCCCGCACGCCAGCCGTGGGCACCGGCCGCACCGCCGTCCGCTCACGAGTTCGGTTGCAGACTCAACCTACTTTGCGTCGGTATGTCGTGACCCACCGCAGTCACTCGGCGCGCGTGCCACCGCGGCTTCAGCGGGCGTCGGCGGCGGCCGGTCCAGGTACCCCGCCACCGGCCGGGAGACGGAAAAGGGCCCCGGCCGCCCTCCTCGGAAAGGAGGTCAACCGGGGCCGTCCGGGCCGCTTTGCGGCGGGGCGCTGTCGCCGGACCGGCGATCAGGCGCGCCGGCCTCCGGTGAACCGGCTCAGCAGTCGCTTGAGCAGGTTGGCCTTGATGAGTCCAGAGATGAGGCCCATGTCGTTCCCTCCAGTAGGTCGCCGTTCTCAGGGCACTACCCTCTGGCGCCGCAGACATCACTTCCGGGCGGGGTGAGCGGGAGCCTCCGCGGGAGCGACTGCGCCCTTCCGCCGCGCGGCGGCCCTAGCATCGCCCCGTGGACCAGCAGGCACTGACTTCGATCGTCCAGCGCTACTGGGACGGGCTGTGGAACCGGCGCGACCTGACGGTGATCGACGAGCTCATCGCCGAGCCCTACGTGCGGCACTCCTCGGCCGGTACCCGGTCGCTGACCCGGGCGCAGTTCAAGCGGGAGGTCCGCGAGTCCTGGCAGCTGCTGCACGACCCGGCCACGACCGTCGACGACCAGGTGACCGCCGAGGACCGGATCTGGACGCGGGCTACCACGACCGGCCTGAACCTCGAGACCGGGCAGACCTCGGTGGTCACCTGGCTGGTGGTCCACCGGGTCGCCGACGGGCAGATCGCCGAGTCCTGGAGCGCCACCCTGCCCGGCGTCGACTGGCGCTGACCCCGCCCCGCCCGGACCGCTGCGGCCGGTGGCTCAGCCCAGGTCGCGCAGCCGGCTCGCGGTCGCCATCCTCCGCCGGCTGAGGACGGCGTACAGGGCCACGAAGGCGAGCACGCCGGCGCCCATCCCGCTGAGCGTCCACCGCAGCCCGATGAGGTCGGCGAGCAGGCCCAGCGGGAGCGCGGCGATACCGAACGCGCTGAAGCTGAGCATGATCAGCCCCTGCACCCGCCCGTGGTACTCCATGTCCGACAGGGCGATGAGCTGCGACTGGTTGGTGGTCTGGAAGGCGAGCATCGACGCGCCGACGGCGAGGAGCACGACCACTGCGACGTAGGCGTTGGGCGCGATCGCCAGCGCGCAGATGGCGAGCCCGAAGACGGCGCCGGAGCCCACCAGGACCCGGGTCTGCCGCACCCACGAGGTGCGCCGGCCCAGCAGCAGGCCCGCCGCGACCCCGCCGACCGCGGACGTCGCCGCCAGCACGCCGTAGCCGACCGAGCCGAGGCCGAACAGGTCGCTGGAGATGGTCGGCATGAACGCCAGGTACGGCAGCCCCATCATGGCGACGCCGATGCCGCACCACACCAGGGCGCTCAGCTCGGGGTGCCGCCGGACGTAGCGCACCCCGTCGGCGAGCTCCCCGAGCGGGGACCGGCCGGAGGCCTCCCCCCGCCGCCGCCCGGCGGGCAGGGCGGCGGTGAGCAGCACCCCGACGGCCGCAAGCGCCGCGCTGAACAGGAAGATCGCCTCGACGCCCCAGGTGAACGCACCGATGACCACGCCGGCCAGCGCCGGGCCGACCACCCGGTTCACCTCGGCGTTGACCAGGAGCAGCGAGACCGCCTGCGGCACCGACCCGCGGGGCACCAGCTCGGTCAGGAACGCCATCCGGGCCGGGTTGAACAACGCGAAGCCCACGGCCTGCAGCACGCCCGCGCCGAGCAGCATCCAGTAGGCGATGACATCGAAGACGACGGCCAGCCCGATCCAGGCGCTCGACACCGCCAGCAGGAGCACCGAGATCTGCAGCACCAGCCGCTTGGGCAGCCGGTCGGCGGCCACGCCACCCCACGGCGTGGCCACCAGCAGCGCCACGCCGAAGGCCAGCAGGACCCCGCCCAGGGCGGCGTTCGACCCGGTCAGCTCGAAGGCCAGCCAGCTGCGGGCGATCGCCTGCGCCATGACGCCCAGGAAGACCGCCGCGGCGTTGAGGTAGAGGACGAGGAAGCCGCCGATCCGCAGGATCGCCATCGCGCCGAGCACCGACGGGGGTTCCGGCGCCTCCGGGGGGACGGTCCCGCCGGGGACCGGGACCGCCGGTACCGGCACCTCGGCTCCCTGAGCCGGGCCGGACGCCGGTGGCGACGAGGTGGGTGGCGACGAGGCGGGGGGCGACGAGGCCGGCCCGTCCTGCTCTGCGTCGACGTCCCGGATGGCTTCCCCGCTCATGGCTCCCCTCGCCCGGCGCCCGCACGGGGTACCCGACCGTCCAGCACCACCTCCCGCACGGACGGGGGCACACCCGACCCTGCCACACCGGGAGCAGGACGCCACGGTGGTCGGACCGGGACGGAAGGCCGCCGCGCCGGTACCGCGACCGATACCCGCGGTCTCCGCGGCACCCTCGGATGCTGCAGGGGAAGGCGTACGTGCGCGGTCAGCCGTCCGGGCTGCGCGCCCCCTCCCCGGCCGGCGCCCGCCGCCCGAACCAGAGGATGCCGACCCCCAGCGACACCACCAGCCCCCACGATCGCCGACCCGCGCGCCGCGCACCAGTGCGCTCACCCGCCGTCTTCGTCCCGTGGTCGCGGCCGGCCCATCGTGGTCGCGAGGTGCGGGGACGGGCTCGTGATCAGACCTCCCGCGGAAGCCGACGACCCGAACACCACGCTGCGACAGGCCCAACTGGAAGGCTGGCCCCGTGGAGGGCGAGGTGTCGGCGGCTGGGGGGTGCGCGCCTCCGGGTGAGGCTTGCGGGTGACCGGGATGCACCCAACTGACCCACGCCACCGCCGCGTCTTCTTCACCAAGACCCTGGCGCCCGCCCCGGAGGACTGATCTCCCAGGCGCGCATCCGCTTGCGGAGTACGTGAGACGGGGCCCGCCTGCTCGAGGTCCGCGGGCTTCTGCTCGCGCCGCCTCGGCCGCGTCGGGTGGATGCCTGCCGCCACCGCCCTGTTCCCCCGGGCCGTGCGCCCGCGCAGTCGCCGCTGACCCGGCCGGTCAGCGGCGACTGCGTCGTCGGGGGACGGCGCCGAGCGCGTGGCGGGGATCGACCTACACGAGATGCCGTGGCACCGTCCGGTCCCAGTTCAGCGACACGATGCGCCGGTCGTTTTCGTAGGCATCCAGCTCCGCGTGCAGGCAGAAGTCCGTCGCGGTGGAGGTCAGCACGGTGCGGGTCACCGTCCGGACGAGCCAGTCACCCCGCCGGAACGCCAACCGCCACGTCGTCTCCCCGCCGACGGACCCCACGTCGTCCCCCACGGAGCTGTAGCGCTCCTCGGCCCGCCGGGTCACCTCCAGATCGATGTCGTCGAAGCGCACGGTCCCCAGGTCGTTGACGACCTCCAGCGCGGACTCGTAGCCGATCAGGTCCCGCGTGACCTGCCAGCGGTGCTCGCCGGGCTGCACGTTGGTGACCGTGATCGGCTCGGCCCCTTCGGGCTCCTCGAAGGGCTGGAGCGTGACCTCGTCGGACTCCGCGAGGGGCCGGTTGGGGAGGAGCAGCCGGCTCGACCCGGTCGTCACCTCGAGACGTGGTGACTCCGGTGAGGGCCAGGCCAGCGGCCAGTACGAGGTCGACAGCGACAGGCGGATGCGGTGGCCGGCCGCGAAGGCGTGGGCGACACCGTTCATCTGGACCTGGACGCGGTAGCGCTCCCCGGGGACCAACGGCTGCGGGTCGGCGTGCCCGTCCCGGTGGGTGAGGTTGAGCAGTCCGTAGGTGACCCGGGTGGCCCGCCCGTCCGGCGCCACGTCGGAGAGCCGGACCGCCACCATCGCGTTCGGTCGGTTGCTGGTCAGCTCCAGCTCCACCGCCGGAGCCCCGAGGATCTCGTACTGCTGCTCCAGGACGTCGCTGTCGAACACCAGCGAGCCGCCGTCCTCCTCGCGCTGGTCGTAGGGCAGGTCCGGGGGCGCGTTGTAGGAGCACCACTTGCCGGCGAAGTGCCCCACCGACAGCGGCGACTCGATGCCCAACGACTCCTCCGGCGGTGCCTCCCCGCCGGTGACGATCCGGTTGCGGGCCAGCGGGTAGGCGACCTGGCGGATGTGCGGCGAGGGCCAGCTCGGTTCCCCCACCCACCTGCCGGGGCGCTCCTCGTAGGCCGTCAGCGGCGGCACGCTGTCCTGCATCCACACCCGCAGCGCCGGGTTCTCGGTGACGCCGTTGTCGATGCCCTTCAGCCAGCGGTCCCACCACCGGACGACCTCCTGCAGGAAGCCGATGGCCGGGCCGGGCTGGCCCAGGTGCGGGTACTTGTGCGACCAGGGACCGATCAGCCCCTGGCGCGGCCCCTCGAGGCTCTCGATCATCCGGAAGACGGCGTTGGAGTACCCGTCGGCCCATCCGCTGACCGCCAGGACGGCGCACTGGACGTCCGAGGGGTCCTCGCCGATGGAGCCGTGCCGCCAGTACTCGTCCCGGGTCTGGTGGCGCAACCACTCCTCCAGCCACAGGCCGCTGCCGTGCAGGCGGTCCAGCCACATCTCCCGCCACCGGTCCCCCACCAGGGCCGGGTCCGGCGGGGTCGAGTTGTAGGCGAACATCGTCGAGGCCCAGGAGAGGTTGTCACTGAGCAGGCACCCGCCCATGTAGTGGACGTCGTCGGCGTACCGGTCGTCGGTCGAGCAGACCGTCACGATCGCATCCAGTCCCGGTGGCCGGCGAGCCGCGACCTGCAGGGCGTTGAAACCACCCCAGGAGATGCCCATCATGCCGGTCGACCCGTTGCACCAGGGCTGCTCGGTCAGCCAGGCGAGGATCTCCTCGGCGTCGGTGAGCTCCTGCTCGAGGTACTCGTCGGTCAGCACCCCCTCGGAGTCGCCGCTCCCCCGCAGGTCCACCCGCACGCACGCGTAGCCGTGGCCGGCCATGTAGGGGTGGTGGATGGAGTCGCGGTAGGCGGTGAGGTCGCGCTTGCGGTACGGGATCAGCTCCAGGACCGCCGGCACCGGCTGGTCCGCGGAGTCCGCCGGCCGCCAGATCCGTGCGGCCAACCGCGTCCCGTCCGACATCGGGATCCAGACGTGCTCGTCCTCGACGACCTCGCCGGGGAGCTCCCGCAGGAGTCGCAGCTCGGCGTCAGCCACGGGCGGCCTCCTCGAACTCGAAGGGCAGCATCCGCACGCACTGGTCGTACTTGGCGTCGAGCTCCGCCTCGTCCTGCGCACCGATGAACAGCAGCGCCAGCTCGTAGCTGTAGCTGTCCTGCTGCGAGAGCTCCGACAACCGGTGCCCTTGCTCCGCGACCACCTCGACGGTGACGCCGTCCACCTCCCGCTCGACGCGCGCGACGTCCTCCGGGGACGGCGTCCGCGTCACCAGGCCGTCGTCGAAGGCCCGCAGGAAGCACTTCCCCGCGATCCCGTAGCTGCCGTCGCCGCGTGGCTCGGTCGGCTGCCGCCCCAGGGCGAGCTCGACCAGCAGCTCGTGGTTGGAGACGCCGTCGACGCGCTCGAAGAGCAGCGCGTGGGACTGCGAGTGCCGAGGATTGACCTCCAGTAGCTGGATCCGATCGGTCTCCGGGTCCCAGAAGTACTCGATGTTGAACGTCATCTGTTCCAGGCCGATCTGGTCGATGACCCGCTCCGACAGCGTCGCCATCCGGCGCTGCACCTCGTCGGGCAGCTGAGAGGGGTACTGGTAGCGCCGGAAGCTGGACGTACCGGGGTAGTGCAGTGAGTCGACGATGCCGTAGACGTGCGAGCGGCCCGCCGCCCGGTAGCCCTCCACGGTCACCTGCCGGCCCACCGCAGCCTCCTCGGCCAGGCACACCCGGGCGCCGACCTCGGCGATGTCGGGCGGGAGCTGGTCGAGCTGGTCCATCACGAACTCGAAGGGTTCGGCGTACTTCCCGATGCCCTCCCGGATCTCCGCCAGCGCGGCCGAGAGCTGGTCGTCGTCGACCACCCGGAAGGCCATCTCCGAGGACACCGACTTCACCGGCTTGAGCCACACGGGGTAGCGCAGGTCAGCCGGCAGCCGGGCCGGCTCGTCGACGTCGACGAGGGCGAACTCGGGCACCTCCTCGATCGCCTTCCGCTGCTCGAGCCGGCTCCAGTACTTGTGCTCGCACTTCGTCACCGCCTCGAGCGACGGGCCCGGCACGTGGAACCGGCGGCACAGGATCGGCACCATGGAGCTGACCGGGAAGTCCCAGTAGCCGATGATCGCGTCGATGGGTCCGTCGAAGGCCTCGAGGTGCGTCTGGGCCCGGTCGAGCAGCGCCGGCAGGTCGATGTCCTCGACCCCGATCAACTCGTCCTTGGGCAGCAGCCCGTGGAACCGATAGCGGTCCCCGGGCAGGTCATCGAGGATCTCCGCGTTGAGGTCGTCCATTCCGAGTACGAAGACGTTGGCAGCCATCACAGCGCCGCTACCCGCCACCTCGACGATCACACGACACAGCTGCGATCGAGGCGCGGTGGCCGCGGGGCGCCGGGGGCTGGCGCCAGCAGCCACTGGCGGGGGCGCGCACCATCGGATACCCGGAGCGGGAGCCCGCCGCCAGGGACGTCGGCGCGACGGGTCGAACAGCCGCACGGTGCCCTGCGGCGGCCGCGTTGACGCAGGAGCCCCACCGGCCCTCGCTGCCCGGCCGGGCGAGGGAGCGCCCGGTGGCTCACCGGCGATGGGCTAGGCGGTAGCGGCGGTGATGGTCGTCCGGGAGCGGTACTCCAGGTCGCCGTAGCCGTCGCTGTGCCGCTGCATCCAGCCGGCGACGAAGGGGCACAACGGCAGCACCTTCAGCTCCTGCCGTCGCACGTCGTCCAGCGCCTGCTGCACGAGCGATGACGCGATGCCGCGGCCCTCGTACCCGGGGAGGACCTCCGTGTGGGTGAAGACGACCAGGTCCGGGGTCCGGATGTACTCCGCGATCGCCGCCAGCTCGCCGTCGACACGTCCCTCGTACCGGTGCTGCTCGGCGGCATCCGTCATGGTCACCTGCACGTGTGCCCCCCTCTGCTGAACGCCGGCCGCGTCGGCGGCCGTGCGGCGAGCCCGGCTCGCCCGGGGAGTACACCCCAGCGGCCGGAGCGCTGACCAGCCCCCGGGCCACGGCGTCCGCGACGAGCGACCGGACGTCCGGGTCCCCGATCGGCCGGCGGCCCGGACGCAGGACCTGGTCAGGCCGCGGGTTCGAGGTGCCCGTCGGCGAGGCCGTGGCCGGCCCCTGCGCCTTGTCGGCCGAGTCGGGTCCAGGTCACCGAGCGGCCGGACCGGCCCCGCCCCCTCCGATGACGCGGCCTGGCTGCGGCACCGATGCAGCCCGGCCTGTGGTTGCCCCGCCGAAAATGGTGAGGAACGCTCAGAACATGAACCGGTTCGAGAAGGCCGTGTACGAGTGCATGAACCCGACGGCGCAGCTGCTGGAGCGGACGACCGATCCGCGGCACCGGGCGATCCTGCTGAACTACTGGCGCCACGTGCACCTGGAAGGTGCTGGCGACTTCGAGCGCATCGTGGCGGCGGACATGATGACTGACCACCCCGTCTACCGGGTCACCTGGGGCGACACCCCGGCGGTGATCGAGGGCAAGGACGGCGTCCTGGGCTTCTACCGCAGCGTCGGGGAGTCGGTGTTGTGGAACTCCGACGACCTGGTGGCCGTCGCCGACTGGGGGGTGGCGGACGAGCTCACCTTCCACCAGCTGGCCAAGGGGGCCGAGCTGCGGGCGGTCGGCTACGACGTCCCCAGCGATGACGGGCTGTACCACGTCTCCAGCCGGCAGGTCTTCCTGTGGCCCTACGACGAGCAGGCCCGCCTGGCCGGCGAGCACCTCTACGAGGACAAGACGAGCCTGCAGATCGAGGAGGTGGACCCGGCGGAGGCGATCACCCCGGCCCGGGTTCGTGAGATCCACCGCGAGCTGCTGAGCGAGCTCGAGGCCCAGCGCGGCGAGAACTTCTGGGTCCTCGGCCGCGCCTGATCGAGTGCGACTCGGACACCGGACCCCGAGCGCCTCGACGTCCTTCCGGGTCAGGCCGTGGGGCGTTGTCGCGTTCAGGCCCCGGACCGGCTCGCCACGAGGATCCGAGGCACTCCGGCTGCAGCTCCGCAGCACGCACAGCGCCCTCGTGCCCTCGTGCCCTCGGGCTGGAGCGACCACGCTGGAGACGGCCGGGCGGGCAGGCAATCGCCGGATCAGCCGTCCGGGGCCCGGGCCTCCTCCTCGGCCGGCGTCCGCCGCCCGAACCAGAGGATGCCGACCCCCAGCGACACCACCAGCAGCACGGCCATGACGACCAGCAGCGGCACCGCCCCGAACTGGGCGATCAGCGGCAGCGACGCCGCGGTGACCAGCCCGCCGCCGAAGAAGGGTTCGAAGGCCAGCTGCTTGTACCCGAAGGCCTCCATGGCCGGCGTGGCCGCGTTGGGGTCGGCGACCCGGATCAGGATCAGCCCGGTGGCCGTGACGCCCAGGGACTGCCCCAGGTCGCCGATCCCCCGCTCGAACCAGAACCGCGGGATCATCCGCCGCGCCAGGAACACGAACACGGACACGTTCCAGGACAGGCCGGCGACCGCCAGGACCAGGAACGTCACCCAGTTGTCCGCGATCGCCTGGATGGACAGCGTGGCCAGGGCGCTGATGATCAGCAGGTCGAGCGCGATCCCCTGGATGCGCAGCATCATCTGCCGGTCGACGATGCCGGTGCGGTCGAAGCGGTCGACCACCTTCTGCACCGCGACCCCGCCGATCATCGCCAGCGGGAACAGCGGCACGAACTCGAAGAGCTCGACGGTGTCGGCCCAGAGCGCGGCCTCCAGCGCCTGCAGCCCTTCCAGCAGCGCGAGCCCGACCAGGATCGCCACGGCGACGATCGCGAAGTGGATGGCCAGCGGCTCCACCGAGGCGGTGCGCACCGTCAGCATCGCGGCCGGCTTCTGCTCCTCCCGCTCGTAGAGCCCGCGCTGCTCGGCCAGCGACGTCTTCGCGTCGTCCTCGAGCACCTGGGCGCGGCCCGTGCGCACCCCCCAGTTGATCAGGGCGATGCCGACGACGACGCCGGAGACGACGCCCACCGTGGCCAGGCCCAGCGCCAGGTCCTGACCCTCCGGGAAGCCCAGGTCGGCGAAGGTGCTGCCCAGCCCCGCGGCCGTGCCGTGACCGCCCTCGAACCCCACCTCGATCAGCGCGCCGACCATCGGGTCCTGGCCGAGGAAGGGCACGAGCAGCAGCACGGCGAGCAGCAGCCCGATCACGTACTGGCCCGACGCCATGGTCACGCCCAGGGCCAGCTGGGGGCCGGCCAGCTCGGCGGCCTCCTTGACCCTGGGGATCCGCTCGCCGAGGAAGAGCGTCGCGAACACCACCGAGATGAGCAGGCCGGGGAGCGACGCCCAGACGTCGAGGAACTCGGCGGGCCACAGACCCCCGGTCAGCGGTGCGTCCTCCCCACCGATCGCCTCGGCCACCGAGCCGATCACCTCGGGGCCGATGAGCAGGGCCAGGAAGCCGCCGATGATGGAGCTGGGCAGGAACAGCTTCTGCGCGATCCGTGAGCGGATCCGGATGAGCTTGGCGACCAGGAGCAGGACGCCCAGCACCAGCAGGCTGAGTCCGATGACGTCGGGGGACACGCGGCCTCCGTCCGGTGGGTCCGTTTCGAGGGCCGTTCGCGCGGAACGGCTCTGACGGGTGCGACCACCTTGGCGGGTCGGAGACCCCGCGACAACCTGGACGTCCGCCACCACCGGGAACGGCGGCGCGCCCGCTCTCCCTCGGGCATGCGTCCGCGGACCGGACCGACCCTGTCCCCAGCGCGGACCCGGGGATCCGCCTCGTGGTCCAGGAGGCACTGACCTGGATCGTCCAGCGCTACTGGGACGGCGGTGGAACCGGCGCGCCTGACGGTGATCGACGAGCCGTACGTGCGGCACTCCTCCGCCGGCACCCGGTCGCTGACCCGGGCCCCGTTCACGCGCGAGCTCCGCGGGTCCTGGCACGGCAGACGCGGGGCTCCCCCAGCTGCCGTGCGCCGTTCGGTGAGCGCACCGTCCTCGGGACGGTGCCCGGCGCTCGTGGGTCGCTTCCCGCAGGACATTACCGACGTCGCCGCCCGGCACGGGCGCACCACCGACCGCCCCGCCCGCCAGCCGTAGCGGAGAAGGGCTGCCCCGGGGTCAGCCGGGCGGCGTGATGCCGGCCGCCACCCGCTGCAGCACGCCCAGCAGCCAGTGGTGGCCGGGGTCCAGCTGCCGGCTGGGGTGCGACCACGCGGTCTCGATCACCGGGGGCAGCGCGACGGGGAGCTCGACCCACCGCAGGCCCTGTGCCGCCAGGTCTCCGGCGACCAGCTCGTGGGCCAGGACCAGCAGGTCGGTACCGGCCACCAGCCGGTGCAGCAACGTCAGGTTCTGCACCTTCACCGCGCTCCGCCGGTCGATGCCCAGCGCGGCCAGGGCGGCGTCCACCGGGGAGTTCATCGGCGGGTCGCGGAAGGACACGACCCACCGGGCGCCGCCGACCTGCTCCGGGGTGAGGCTGTCCCCCACCGACGTGTTGCCGGCCGAGGTGACGCAGATCCAGTGGTCCCGGTACAGCTCGACCGAGCTCAGCGTCGGCGCGGTGAACAGGCCCCGGGGCGCGATCATCACGTCGATGTCGCGCGCCGACGTGAGCGGATCGACGGCGAACCGGGGGTCGAGCGGCTGGAAGTCCAGGTTCACGTGCGGCGCCTCGGACATGACCTCCCGGACGATGCCCGGACCCAGCAGCGTCTGCACCGAGTCGGAGCACTGGACCACCCACTGCCGCTCCGAGGTCGCCGGGTCGAAGTCGGGCCGGGCGTTGAGCAGCAGCTCCAGTCGCTGGATGGTGTCGCTGACCTGGCTTCGCAGGGCGTGCGCGAGCGGGGTCAGCTCGTAGGTCGACCCGGTCCGCTCCAGCAGCGTGTCGTCGAAGTGCCGGCGGAGCCGGGCCAGGGCCGCGCTGGTCCCCGGCTGGCTCAGGCCCACCCGCTCACCGGCCCGGGTCACGTTCCGCTCCTCCAGCAGCGCGTGCAGGACGATCACCAGGTTCACGTCCAGGCTGGGCAGCTCCATGCGCTCTCCTCTCCGATCGTCGGTGACCGGTGTCGCGGGAGCGTAGAGGGACCGGCGGCCGTCGGTCGCCGGCCGGCCCGCGGTGCCCCCCGTCCGGGCGGGACGGCGCGCCGGGGTGACCTGCGTCATCCGCGGCGCGGATGACCGGCCATATCCAAGCGGCGTTTCCGCTGTGTGACCCCCGTCGCAGATGCTGGGCCCGCCCACTGGACGTGCTCGTCCGGCCGGGCGTCCACCGTCGGACACACGTGAGGGGCCCAGTCAGATGCACAGCGGAGCCGGCGTCCCGGAGATCGACCACGCGGGACCCTGGGCGGTGGCCCGGCTGCGGAACGGAGCCGGCCGGGAGTTCCCCGCGCTGGTCAGCCGGGACCGCGTCCTGGACCTGTCCGACCGCGCGGAGCTCGGCCACCCCACCGGCACCGGACCACTGCTCGACCGCTGGGACGACGTGCTGCCGCTGCTGCGCGAACTGGCGCTGACCACCGAGGGCTGGGCACCGCTGAGCGGGTTCACGGTGCTGAGCCCGGTCGAGCCCCGCCAGGTGTTCCAGGCCGGGGCCAACTACCGCACCCACGTCCTGGACCTGGTCGTCGCCCACCACGACGGCGCGGACGGCCGATCCCCCGAGCGGGTGCGCGCAGACGCCGCCGCCCACATGGACGAGCGCCTGGCGCTGCCGCCGTTCGTCTTCCAGGGGCTGCCCAGCGCGATCTGCGGCGCCCACGACGACGTCGTGCTCCCGCGGGACGGCGAGCAGCCGGACTGGGAGCTGGAGCTGGCCGCCGTCATCGGCCGGCGGGCCCGCCGGGTGCCCGTCGAGGACGCGCTGGACGTCGTCGCGGGCTGGACGATCGTCAACGACGTGACCCTGCGGGACAAGCTGTTCCGGAAGGACTCGGCGGCCCTCGGCGCCGACTGGCTGGCCGCCAAGAACGCCCCGACGTTCTCACCGACCGGGCCGGTGTTGGTGCCGCGCGAGGCGCTGCCCGACCCCGGCGACCTGCGCATCACCCTGCGCCTGAACGGCGACGTCATGCAGGACGAGTCGACGAAGGACATGGTCCACGACGTCGCCCGGATCGTGTCCTGGTGCTCGCAGGTCGCCACGCTCCAGCCGGGCGACCTCGTCCTCACCGGCAGCCCCGCCGGCAACGGCCTGGCCCACGGCCGGCTGCTGCGGGCCGGCGACGTCATGGACTCCACCATCACCGGCCTCGGCGCGCAGTCCAACCGCTGCGTCGACGAGGCCTGACCACCCAACGACCGCACCGAGAGAGGGCAGCCATGTCCGACCGGCTCATCACCCACCTGCGGCACGTCGACATCGCCGTGCCCGACTACGCGAAGCAGCGGCAGTTCTACACCGAGCTGTGGGGCCTCACCCCGGTCGCCGAGGACGGCGGCCTGGTGTACCTGGCCGCCGAAGGCTCTCCCGAGCAGTACGTCGTCCGGCTGCGCAAGGACGCCGACAAGCGGCTGGACCTCATCGCCTACGGCGCGGGCTCCCGGGAGGACGTCGACGCGATGGCCGCGCGGCTGGGATCGGCCGGCGTGCAGCTGGTCAGCGAGCCCGACGCCCTGCAGACCCTGGGCGGTGGCTACGGCTTCCGGTTCTTCGACTGCGACGGCCGCACGGTCGAGATCTCCACCGAGGTGGCGGACCGCCGGCACCGCCGGATCGAGGAGCGCGAGGCCATCCCGGTCCGCCTCTCGCACGTCGTCGTCAACTCCCCCGACACCGCGCGCACCGAGGCCTTCTACGCCCAGCACCTGGGCTTCGCGACGTCGGACAAGCTCACCCACCCCTTCGTCGGCGACCTGATGACCTTCATGCGGTGCAACCCGCAACACCACAGCTTCGCCGTGGCCAAGGCCCCGCACGCGTCGCTGCACCACATCTCCTTCGAGATGCGCGGCATCGACGAGTACATGCGCGGCACCGGCCGGCTGCTGCGCGCCGGCACCCGGATGATCTGGGGCCCCGGACGGCACCTGGCCGGCGACAACACGTTCAGCTACTTCATCGACCCGCACGGCAACACGATGGAGTACACGACCGAGCTCGAGCAGCTCGACGAGGACAGCTGGCACCCCAGCCTCTACGACGTCACCGACCTCGAGGTGCAGGACCAGTGGGGCACCGCCAACCCGTTCGACGAGCTGGTCGGCAAGGAGAGCTTCAACGACCCCGACCGCGGCGTCTTCGTCGCGCCCCCGGTCTGAGCGGGGGGCGACGGAGATGAGTGCAGTGCAGAAGGTCCTGGTCATCGGCGGCGGCGCGGCCGGCCTGGCCGCAGCCACCCTGCTGGCCGACGCCGGCGTCACGGTCGAGCTGGTCGAGGTGAAGCCGGAGGTCTCCGCGCTGGGATCGGGCATCACCCTGCAGTCCAACGCCCTGCGGGTGCTGCGCGAGGTCGGCATCCTCGACCAGTGCCTCGTCGAGGGCGCCGACTCGACGCAGCTGCGGCTGCGGGCACCCGACCCCGCGGCGACCGTGCTGGCGACGATGGGCGGGGAGGCCCCGCAGAGCGCGGACGCTGACCACCTGCCGAACGCCATCGGCATGTACCGGCCGACGCTGGCGGCGCTGCTCGCCGACCGCGCGACCGACGCGGGCGTCACCTTCCGCTTCGCCACCACGGTGGCGGAGCTGGTGCAGGACGAGCACGGCGTGGACGTCATCCTCAGCGACGGCAGCGCGCACCGGTACGACCTGGTGGTTGCCGCGGACGGCGTGCGCTCCCCCACCCGGGCGCTGCTCGGCGTCGAGCTCGAGACCCGCCCGCTGGGCATGGGCATCTGGCGGGTGTTCGCGCCGCGGCCGGCCGACGTCCCGACCGGCGAGCTGTACTACGGCGGCCGCTGCTACATCGCCGGGTACACGCCCACGTCGGCGGACATGCTCTACGCGTTCCTGGTCGAGGACGCCCAGGACCGCTCCACGGTCACCCCGGAGGAGAAGGTCGCCATCGTCCGCGATCTCGCCGCGCACTACGGCGGTCCCTGGCAGGAGATCCGCGAGTCGGTCAAGGACCCCGACGCCATCCACTACACGCTCTTCGAGGAGCACCTGCTGCCCGCGCCGTGGAACCGCGGCCGGGTGGTGTTCATCGGGGACGCCACGCACGTCTGCCCGCCGACGTTCGCCCAGGGCGCGGCGCTGGCGCTGGAGGACGCGATGGTGCTCAGCGAGCTGCTGCTGGCCGCGCCGGCGGTCGACGCCGACCTGTGGGACCGGTTCCACGAGCGCCGGCTCGCGCGGGTCCAGACGGTGGTCGAAGGCTCGGTGACCCTGGCCCGCTGGCAGCACGAGCACGTGCAGGGCGACCTGCCGGGGCTGATGGGACGGGTCCAGGGCGTGATCGCGCAGCCCGCCTGACCCGCCCCGCAGCACCCACCACACCCGAGGAGAGTCAGTGCCGACATCCCCACCCCCACCCACCATCGACGTGCACGCGCACGTCGCCCTCCCCCAGGTCGACGCCCTGCTCGACGGCCGGCCCGGCCTGGCCGACCAGCGGCGCGCCGACGCCGCGACGCTGGGACCGGCGTCCCTGCAGTACAACATCGGCCAGCTCGCCCAGCTGATGCCCCGGCTGACCGGCCTGGACCTGCGGCTGGCCGCGATGGACGCCGCCCGGGTCGACCTGCAGGTCGTCAGCCCCATGCCGGCACCGGCGCACTGGGCCGACCGCGAACTGGCCGACCGGTTCGTCACGACGACGAACGAGGGGGTCCGGGCGTACTGCGACCAGGCCCCCGACCGCCTGCTGCCGATCGGCACGGCCTCGCTGCACGAGCCCGACCTGGCAGTCGAGCAGCTGCGCACCGGTGTCCAGGACCTGGGGCTGCGCGGGGTGCAGATCTCCACCTCCGCCGGCCCCGGCCGCGAGTTGGACCACCCCTCGCTGGCGGAGTTCTGGGCCGCCGCCGAGGAGCTGGGCACGGCGGTGCTCATCCACCCCTGGGGCTGCACGCTCGGTGAGCGGCTGGACGCCTACTACCTGTTCAACACCGTGGGCAACCCCACGGAGACCGCGCTCGCGCTGTCCCGGATCGTCTTCTCCGGGCTCCTGGAGCGCCACCCGCAGCTGCGAATCTGGTCCGCGCACGGCGGCGGGTACCTGGGCAGCTACGCCGTCCGGGCCGACCACGCCTGGCGGGCCCGCGGCGACGCCCGGACCACCTCGCTGCCGCCGAGCGAGCTGCTGCGCCGCACCTGGGTCGACTCCCTGGTCTACGACGCCGAGCAGCTGCGGCACCTGGTCGCGGTGATGGGCCCGACCCAGGTGACCCTGGGCAGCGACTTCCCCTTCGACATGGGGGTCGAGAACCCCGTCGACCGGCTCGAGGCGGCCGGGTTCGACGCCGCCACCACCCAGGCCGTGAGCGGCGGCAACGCCGCCCGGCTGCTGGGTCTCGACGTGCGGCAGCCCGAGGAGGCAACCCGATGAGGATCGCGCGGCACGCAACGGGCGGGCAGCCACGGCTGGCCGTCGTCGACGGCGAGGAGCTGGTCGGCCTCACCCCGGGGGTGGAGCTGCCGGCGTTGATCGGCACCGCGGGCCGCCTGGCCGAGGCGGCCGACGCCGCCCTGCGGTCCCGGGCGGACGTCGTCGGGCTGGCGGGGGCCGAGCTGCTCGCGCCGCTCGCGCCGCCGACCTTCCGCGACTTCTCCACCTTCTACGAGCACGCCAACGGCATCTCCCGCAACGGCGACCCCGCGGGCGGCGTGGCCCCGGAGTTCTTCGAGATCCCCACCTTCTACTTCTCCAACCCCTACGCGATCGACGGCCCGTACGCCGACGTGCCGGTGCCGCCGGGCTGCGAGCTGTTCGACTTCGAGCTCGAGGTGGGCGCGGTGATCGGCGCGGCCGGCCGGGACATCGCGGTCGAGGACGCGGCCGAGCACATCGCCGGGTTCGTCGTCGTCAACGACTTCTCCGCCCGCGACGTGCAGTTCCACGAGATGCGCATGCGGCTGGGCCCGGCCAAGGGCAAGGACGGCAGCACGACCCTCGGGCAGTTCTTCCTCACCCCGGACGAGCTGGCGCCGCACCGGTCGGGGCCCTCCTACGACCTGCGGATGGAGGTCCGGGTCAACGACGAGCTCATCGGCGGGGACACCCTGGCCAACATGGCGTGGACCTTCGAGGCCCTGGTCGCCTACGCCTCGCGCGGCGCCGACGTCCGGCCGGGCGACCTACTGGGCTCGGGCACCTGCCAGAACGGCTGCCTCGCCGAGCTGTGGGGGCGGCACGGCCGCGACCACCTGCCACCGCTGCGCCCCGGCGACGTCGTCACGACATCGGTCGAGGGCCTGGGCGGCACCCGCAACCGCGTCGTGGCCGGGGCCGCCCGTCACCCGATCACCCCCTGGCGGACGGCATGAGCGCCCACCACGCGATCGACCGGCTGGCCGTCGGGCCCGGCCGCGCCGAGGAGGTCGCCGACGGCGTCTTCGCCTTCGTCCAGCCGGACGGCAGCTGGATGATCAACAACGCCGGCTTCATCGTCGGCCGCGACAGGGTGAGCGTGATCGACGCCGCCTCCACCGAGCGGCGCACCCGCGACCTGCTGGGGGCGGTCGCGCAGCACAGCCCCGCGCCGGTGCGGACGCTGGTCAACACCCACAGCCATCCCGACCACACCGCGGGCAACTCGCTGTTCACCGGGGCCACGATCGTCGCCCACGAGGACGCCCGCCGGGAGGTGCTGGCGCTCGGGCAGGTCGGCAACGGGCCGATCTGGTCGCCCGTCGACTACGGCGACCTGTCGCTGGCGCCGCCGTTCCTGACCTTCCGCGACCGGGTCACGCTGTGGTCGGACGACCTGGAGTGCCAGGTCGTGCACTGCGGCGGGCCGGCGCACACCACCAACGACGTCGTGGTCTGGATCCCGGACCGCTCGGTGCTCTTCGCCGGCGACCTGCTGTTCAACGGGGGCACGCCGTTCCTGCTCTCCGGGTCGGTCCTGGGCGCCATCGACGTCCTGGAGCGCTTCGTCCGGCCGCTGGGGGCGCGCACGATCGTGCCCGGCCACGGCGCGGTCATCGGGCCGGAGGTCATCGACGACGTGCTGGCCTACCTGCGCTTCGTGGAGACCCTGGCCCGGGAAGGGCTGGCCGCCGGCGTCACCCCGCTGGAGCTGGCCCGGGCCACCGACCTGGGACGTTTCGCCGAGCTCGGCGACCCCGAGCGCATCGTGGGCAACCTGCACCGCGCCTACGCCGACCTCGCCGGCGCTCCCGGGGAACGGGGCCGGCCGTTGGACGTGATGGCCGCGCTGCAGGACATGGTCGCCTTCAACGGCGGCCGGCCGCTCACCTGCCTCGCCTGAGCCGACCCGGCTGCCCCCGGGCCGCGCCGACCCGGCGCGGCCCGGCCGCGCCGTGCGAGCCGGCAGCGGCCCTTCCCGGGCGGCTGCCGGCTCCCTGCGGGCTGCCCGCGGCCCGGCCGGTCATCCGCCGCGCTGATGGCGGGCCATATCCGAACGGCGTTTCCGGACGCCACCCCACGGTCCCCATGCTGAGCCCCGGTGTAGCCCGGGTCACACCGCCGGGATCACGCCCCTACCGAATGGAGGTCGCAGGTGCACACGATGCCGTCGGCACCCGTCCACCGCAGCCCCGCTCCCGCCGCGCCGGCGGCCGAGCCGACGCTGGCCATGGTCTCGGTGTCCAAGAGCTTCGGCCCGGCCCGCGTGCTCGACGACGTCACCCTGGCCCTGCACCCCGGCGAGGTGCACGGGCTGGTCGGCCAGAACGGCTCGGGCAAGTCGACGCTGATCAAGGTGCTGTCCGGGGTGCACCGGGCCGACGCCGGCTCCGTCGTCAGCGGCGGGGAGAGCCACCCCCTCCCGCTCAGCGTGGCGCAGCTCGACGCCCTCGGCGTGGCCTTCGTGCACCAGGACCTGGGGCTGGTCGAGAGCCAGAGCGTGCTGGACAACGTCCGGGTGGGCCGCTACCGCCGCGGCCGGTTCTCCCGGCGGGTGCGCCGCGACCTGGAGGCGCAGTCCGTCGCCGCATCGCTGGCCCGGTTGCGCTCCGACATCGACCCGCACGCGCTGGTGTCCACCCTGCCGCCCGCGGACCGGGCCCTGGTGGCCATCGCCCGCGCCCTGCAGAACGGCGGCGACGGCGGGGTGCTGGTCTTCGACGAGTCCACCCAGTCCCTGCCCCGCGAGGTGCTGACCGGCTTCTACGCGACGGTGCGGGAGCTCGCGGCCGCCGGGTGCGCGATCCTGCTGGTCAGCCACCAGCTCGACGAGGTCATCGCCCTCACCGACCGGGTCACGGTGCTCAAGGACGGGCGGGTGGCGGCGGCCGGCATCCCGACCGCGCGGACCAGCCGCCGGGAGATCACCCGGCTGATGCTCGGCGCCGATGCCGACACCCAGGCCCTGCACGACGCCGTCCCCACCCGGCCCGGCACGGCCGTGCTGCAACTGCGCGGCGTGACCTCGCCGACCCTGCACGCACTGGACCTGACCGTCCGCGCCGGCGAGGTCGTCGGAGTGACCGGCACGACCGGAGCCGGGCACGACGAGCTGCCCTACGTGTTGGCCGGGGTCAGCGCCGGCCGGGGCAACGTCCGGGTCGAGGGCGAGCAGATCGACCTGGCCGGCGCCGACCCCCGGGTACTGCTCGACGCCGGTGTGGCCCTGGTCCCGCAGGGCCGGGCACAGCAGGGCCTCGCCGTGTCGATGAGCGCGCAGGACAACCTGTCCCTGCCCCGGGTGCGGGCCCGCAGCGGGCGCTGGCGGGTGACCTCCCACTGGCAGCGCGAGGAGTTCGCCTGGGTGGTCGAGCACCTCGGCATCGCACCCCCGCGGGGCGACCTCCTCGTGGCCGCGCTGAGCGGGGGCAACCAGCAGAAGCTGCTGCTCGGCAAGTGGCTGGTCGCCGGGCCGAGCGTGCTGGTGCTGCACGAGCCCACCCAGGCCGTCGACGTCGGCGCCCGCCGGGACATCCTGCGCAGCATCCGCGAGGCCGCCGCCGCCGGCGCGGCCGTCCTCGTCTCCTCCATCGACAACGAGGACCTCGCCACCGTCTGCGACCGCGTCCTCGTCCTGGACGGCGGGACGGTGACCCGCGAGCTGCGGGCACCGCTGACCGCCGACCAGGTCCTCGACGCCGTCTTCCACTCCGAGAGCACGACGTCCGGGACCACGACGTCCGGCACCAGGACCTCCGAGACCATCACCGAAGGGCAGTCCGCATGAGCACGTCCGTCTCCGCAGCCGACCGTTCCGGCACCGACCGCCCCGACGGCGTGGACGCCGCCCGCCCCGCCTCGGGCCCCGGTGCCCCGGCCCCGGCCGGCCCCCGGGCACGTGCCGGTCGCCGGGTGTCCGGCGGCGACCTCCTCCGCCGCTGGGCGGTGGTCGGACTGTGGGCCGCCATGGCCGCGGTCTTCGCCCTGGTCAACCCTGATCTGTTCCTGCGCGAGGGCACGTTCAACATCATCTTCGGCGCGAACGGCCAGCTGGTGTTCCTCTGCATGGCCGTGCTGGCCCCGTTCTGCGTGGGCGAGTTCGACTTCTCGGTGGCCGGCGTGATGGGCATGACCGGCGTGACGGTGACCGTCATGTACGCCCAGCAGGGCTGGAGCCTGCCGGCCGCGGTGGCCTTCGCCCTGCTCCTGGGGGCTCTCGCCGGTGCGCTGAACGGCGTCATCGTCGTCGTCCTGGGCGTGGACCCGATCATCACCACGCTCGGCGTGGCCACCGCCCTGCAGGGCGTCGCGCTGTGGATCTCCGGGATGAGCACGGTGACCGGGCTGCCGGTGTCCTTCGGCGAGATCGTCACCGACCGGTTCCTGGGGATGCCGCTGTTCTTCTGGTACGGCGTCGCCCTCACGCTGGCGTTCGCCTACGTCCTGCACGTCACCCCGCTGGGCCGACACATGGCGTTCGTCGGCGCCAACCGCGAGGTCGCCCGGCTGGCCGGGATCCGGGTCGACCGGATGCGGTTCGGGGCCTTCACCTTCTCCGGCACCATCGCCGGGCTCGCCGGGGTGCTGCTGGCCGCCAACATCGGCGGCTTCGACCCGACCAGCTCCGGCATCCAGCTCCTCCCCGCGCTGGCGGCCACCTTCCTCGGCACGGCGATCCTCTTCCCCGGCCGGTTCAACCCGCTCGGCACCTGGATCGCGGTGTTCTTCCTGGCCACCGGGATCGTCGGGCTGCAGCTGCTCGGCCTCACCGGCTGGATCAGCGACGTCTTCTTCGGCGGCTCGCTCGTCGTCGCGGTGACCGTGTCGACGCTGCTGCGTCGGCGCCGGGCCCGGTTCTGACGCTCCTCCCCACCCCTCCCGCACCTCCACTCGAAGGGAACCCCCATGTCGACACGTCCTCGCCACACCGCCGTGGTCCGAGGCCTCACCGCCCTCACCTGCGCCGGGACGCTGCTGCTGACGGCCGGCTGCTCGTCGGCCGACGAGCCGGACACCGCGGCGGCCGCGGACGGCTCGGGCACCAGCGCCCCCACCGCGGACGTCAACAGCGAGGCCCTCGCGACGGTGGAGGCCAACCTCGCCGTCCCGGAGCCGTTCACCGCCCCCGGGCCCGCACTCGAGGGCGTCGACCAGGTCGCGGGGAAGAAGCTGCTCTACATCCCCATCTCACTGCAGATCCCGGCGTTCCAGTCGGTCTTCGCGGCGGTGCAGGAGGCCACCGGCGAGGTGGGCATGGAAGCCAGCTCCTGCGACGGCAAGTTCAACCCGGCCGGCGTGGCGGCCTGCATCAACCAGGCCCTCGCCCAGGAGGTCGACGTCGTCGTGCTCGAGCAGATCCCGCTCGGTCTCGCCGCGCAGGGCGTCGCCCAGCTCCAGGAGGCCGGCATCTCGATCCTGGTCAGCGGGCAGGAAGCCGCTCCCGGGACCGCGGAGCTGGCCTACCTCGCCACCGGTGGCGACCAGATCATCACCGACATGGCCGACTGGGTGACCGTCGACTCCGGTGGCGAGGCCAACGTGCTCGTCGTCGCGCAGGTGGACAGCCCGCAGCAGCGGGCCTACATCGACGAGGGGCTCCTCCCCCGGTTCGAGGAGGTGTGCCCCGACTGCACCACGACGGTGATCACCACGACGGCGTCCCAGCTGTCGCAGCTCGGCACCCAGGTCAGCACCGCCCTGCTGCAGGACCCGGAGATCGACTACGTCGTCTCGGAGTTCGACGCCAACGTCAGCTACGTCCTGCAGGGGCTGCAGAACGCGCCCACCGGCGGCGACGTGAAGGTGGTCAGCGCCATCGGCGACATCGCGTCGCTCGAGCGGGTCGCCTCGGGCCAGCAGGCCTACGACGCCCTCGGCAGCGACCGCTGGGCGGGCTGGGCGGTCACCGACCAGGTGCTGCGGATGCTGACCGGCGCCGAGCCGCTGGAGAGCTCCATCGGCCCCAGCCGGGCGTTCGACTCCTCCAACATCGACTCGGTCGAGGTGGACCAGGCCAGCTTCGACGACGAGTCGCTGTGGGGCGGGGACACCTACACCGAGGTGTACCGCGAGCTGTGGGGTCTCTCCTGATCTTCCACCCCCTGCCGGTCGCCCGGGTGGAGCGGCTGGGCCCGGATGCGGCGGCCGTCACCTTCGAGGTGGCGGCCGCCGTCCGGCACCGCTTCGCCTTCCGCGCCGGTCAGTGGGTCGCCGTGCGCGCCCGGCTGGACGGTGCGGAGCTGCGCCGGTCGTACTCCGTCTGTGCGCCGCCAGGTGGTCCGCTCCGGATCGGGGTGCGCGAGCGCCCCGGGGGCGGGCGGGTGTCCTCCTGGCTCGTACGCGGGCTGGCGGTCGGTGACGTGGTCGAGGTCGGCGAACCGGCCGGTGCCTTCGGTGCGGGCGCCCCGGGCGGCGAGGCCCTCTTCGTGGCCGCCGGGGCGGGGATCACCCCCGTGCTGTCGGTCGTCGCCGGCCGGCTGCGGGACCCGCGGGCCCGGATCCGGCTGGTCCAGGTCGACCGCACACCGGCGAGCCGGATGTTCGCCGCCGAGGTCGACCAGCTCCTGGCGGAGCACCCCGGACGGCTCTCCCTGACCCACATGTGGACCCGGACGCCGGGCGGCGGCCGCCCGTCGGCCGACGACTGGCGCCGGCTGCTCGCGGCGGACGGACCGCTGTCGCGGCTGACCGGCGTGTGGCTGTGCGGGCCGGAGGGGCTGATCGGTGCACTCCGGCCGGTGCTGGCCTCGCTCGGGGTGCCGCACCGCCGGGTGCACACCGAGCTGTTCGACGTCGCGCCGACCGTGGTGGCTCCGGTGACGGGGACGAGCACGGTGCGGGTGCTGTCCGGCGGTGCGGCGGTCAGCACGACCGTCCCCCGGTCGACCTGGCTGCTGGACGCGGCGCGCGGCCTCGGCGCCGACGTGCCGTTCTCCTGCCTGGGCGGCATGTGCGGGATCTGCCGGGCCCGGGTGGTGGACGGCGAGGTGGAGATGGTGACCAACCACCAGCTCAGCGCGGCCGAGGTGGCCGCGGGGCACGTGCTCACCTGCCGGACCCGCCCGCTGAGCGCCTCGGTGACCGTGGACGTCGGCTCGTGAGCAGGCGCCCCGACCGGGTGCGGTCGGCCTGGTGGCGCGACCGGTGGGCGCGGCACCTGGTGGCGTCGCTGCAGCGGCGACTGGAGACGGAGGCGTGCGCCCACGACGGGCGCTCCCTCTGCCCGGTCTGCCAGCTCGCCACCGGCGTCGGCTTCCTCCCGGCCCCGCCGACGGTGCCACACCCGGCGGCGGCTGAGCCGGCCGGTCCCCGTCGCCGTGCCGCCGTCGTGGCACGGCGACGGCCACGAGAGGATCGCTCCCGATGAGCGAGAGCGAGCGGCCCGCCGTCCGGACGAAGCTGAGCTTCCTGGACCCGCGGTCCACCCTGCTGCGGCAGTTCATCGCCCCCGGGGCCCGGACGTCCACCGTCCGCAGCGAGCAGCACCCCGTGACCATCCGGAACGGCCGCCCGGTCCAGCGATCCTTCGCCCTCGACGTGCACGGGTTCACGATCGTCGACCACCGCAGCGCGGTCACCGACTTCGCCGACCCGGCCCAGCTGGGATCCGTCTACGTCCCCGAGGTCTGCCGGTTCGTGCAGGAGCAGCTGGGCGCCGACCAGGTCCTCTCGCGGGGCTGGGAGCTGCGCCGCTCGGTCTCCCCGGCCGAGCACGGCGCGCAGCCGCCGGCCGGCGGGGTGCACGTCGACTACGCGCCCGACCACGTGCCGGGCATGGTGGGGCGGGCCTACGCACGTCACTTCCCGGACGGCCCCGGTTACCGGCGGGCGGTCGTCACCAGCACCTGGCGGGTGTTCAGCCCGCCACCCCAGGACTGGCCGCTCGCGCTCTGCGACGTCCGCACGATCTCCGCGGACGACGGCGCGCCGGTCAGCACGTACTTCGTCGACGAGCTGCCCGATGACCCGTTCGGTCCGGTCGACGACCTGAAGCCGGTGGGCAGCAGCTGGAAGACCTGCCACGACCCCGCGCAGGAGTGGTGGTACTTCCCCGGGATGACCCGGGACGAGGTGCTGCTGATCAAGCTGGGCGACACCGACCGCGGCGCCGCGTGGGCGGCACCGCACTCCGCGTTCCCGGATCCCGCCGGGCAGGGCGGGGCGCCCCGGCACAGCATCGAGCTCCGCACCTTCGCCTACTTCACCTGAGGCTTCCCCGAGCCCGAGCCCGAGCCCGAGCCCGGCCCGGCGTCCGCTAGCTCGGTCGCGGGGCCGCGCACCTCCGGCGACGTGCTTCCCGCCCCGGCCAGCTCGTCGGCGGGTCGGGGCGCGACACTGGGATCTTCGGACGAGCGCCCCCGGCCGGCCACCAGGACAGGCCACGGGGACGGCAGGGGCCCTGCGGGCCGAGGGACGAGCGGGCAGGAGTCGTGGATCGGATGAGCAAGCGCCTGGAGGAGCTGGCCTGGAGCTCCACGCCGATCGGTGAGCTCAGCCTCCGCCGGCGACGGGATCCGGTGACCGGTTCCGACGTGTTCGAGATCAAGCTGGGCGACGAGTTCCTGATGTCGTCGCTGTTCACGGTCGCCGAGGTGGAGGTCGCCCGGCTGGCCCTGGCGCGGCTGGACGGCGACCGGCTCGACGTGGCGGTCGGCGGGCTCGGGCTCGGCTACACCGCGGAGACGGTGCTGGCCGATCCGCGCGTCCAGGACCTCGTGGTGGTCGATCTGCTGGAGCCGGTCATCGACTGGCACCGGCAGGGGCTGCTGCCGGTGGGGCACCTCGTCGCCGAGGACCCCCGGTGCCGGTTGGTGCAGGGCGACTTCTTCGCGATGGTCGCCGGCGACGGCCTGGACCCGGCCACCCCCGGGCGGACCTTCGACGCCGTCGTCGTGGACATCGACCACTCCCCCCGGCACCTGCTCGACGAGGACAACGCGCCGTTCTACCGCCCCGCCGGCATGGCGCGCCTGTCCGCGCTCCTGCGGCCCAATGGGGTCTTCTCGCTGTGGTCGAACGACCCACCCGACGAGGAGTACCTGGCGGCGCTGTCCGCCGTCTTCGCCGACGTCGAGGCGCAGGTGATCGACTTCCCCAACCCGCTCCAGGAGCGGGTGGCCACCAACACGGTCTACCTGGCCACCGCCCGGGACTGAACCACGGCGGCGGCACCGGGCTCACCCGGGCCGCCTCCTCGCCCCGGAGGCCACCGCCCCGGAGGCCACCCGACCGGCACCGCCACGGCGAGCGGCGTCGTCCGGCCCGGGCCGCCTCGCTGGTGCCCGTCCCCGGGTGAGGACGGGGACGGGACCCTCAGATGAACGGCACCACCACGGCCACGGTGAACACCCCCAGGCCCAGCGCGAGGTACCGGTAGTTGCGGTACCACGGCTTGTCCCGGAGCTCCGCGGACTCCTCCCGCCAAGTGCTCCGGTCGAAGACCACCCCGGCGATCTCCTCGGCGGGCCGCGGCTCGGTGACCAGCGAGATGCCGACCAGGCTGACCACGCTGAGCAGGAACATGATCCCGGTGGCGTAGAGGAACTGGACGCCGTGCAGGTCGAAGATCTCCCCGGTCACGAAGCCGACCAGCCCGAGCGGGATGACGACCACGAAGGTCCAGAAGGCCGCCCGCGGGGTGGCACGCTTCCAGAAGATCCCGCCGAGCAGCACCGCGACCAGCGGCATGGTCACGTAGCCGAGGAACGACTGGAAGTACTGGACGAGCGTGTCGAACGACAGGATCACCGGCGCCCACGCCACGGCGACCACCATCAGGATCCCGACCAGGATGCGGCTCATCCGGAGCAGTTGCTTCTCGCTGTACTCCTTGTCGCGGGTCTTGACGAAGTCGTTGATGACCAGGCTGGCGGCACCGTTGAGCACCGAGTCCAGCGTGGACATCAGGGCGGCGAGCAACGCGGCGACGACGAGGCCACGCAGGCCGATGGGGATGTACTCGAAGATCAGCGACGGCCAGGCGAGGTCGGGGTTCTCCAGGTCCGGGAAGACGTCCCGGGCGAGGATCCCGGGGAAGATCAGCAGCACCAGCAGCGGCAGCTGCATGAACCCGGCGAACAGGGCACCCCAGCGACCGTGGTCGAGGTTCTTCGCCGCGAGCACCCGCTGGACGACGACGTGGTTGGCGACCCAGACGTAGAAGCCCAGCCAGATCGCTCCGGTGAAGATGCCCGGCCAGGGCAGGAAGTCGTCGTCGGGCGGCGGGGCGATGGTGAAGCCGTCCTCCGGCGCGAGCTCGGGGATCGCCGACCACCGGTAGTCGAACTCCCCGAAGACCAGCACGAAGATGACGCCGGCCGCCACGAAGAGCAGCACGCCCTGGATGGTGTCGGTGATCATCACCGCTCGGAGCCCACCGAGGATGACGTACACGCCACCGAGCAGGGCGATCGCGATGACGTGGACCATCAGCGGCACGTCGGGGAACAGCAGGTTGAGCACCAGTGCGCCGGCGAACATGCCGCCGGCGGAGTCGATGAGCATCCCGGTGAGCACCGTGAAGCCCGAGAAGGCGTACCGCGAGCGCCGGTCGTACCGCTTCTCCAGGAACTCGGGAACGGTGCTGATCTTGGACTGCAGGTAGATCGGCAGGATGAGCACGGCGAACACCAGCAGCACCAGCGTGGCCATCCACTCGAAGTTCCACACCGCGATGCCGCTGTCGTAACCGGCGCCGGCCAGCCCGAGGAACTGGGTGCCGGAGAAGTTGGTGACGATCAGCGAGAAGCCGACCAGCGGCCACACCATGCCGCGTCCGGCGAGGAAGAAGTCGTCCGAGTCCCCGGTCCGCCGGGCCACCCAGAACCCGATCGCGAGGATCATGACCACGTAGGCGCCGATCACCACGAGGTCGACGGTCGCCAGCTCGAACTCAGGCACGACAGTTCCCCCCTCACGCTCCGTTGCGCGTCCTCACGGTGGCGCAGCCGTCGCCCCCGCGCGACTCGGAACGCCCGGCTTCGCTGCGCACCGGAACCAGCTCGGCTGGTGAGTGGCCGGCCCCGACGGACAGCGTCGTCGCGGCGCCGGGCAGCCGGCCCGCGGACGCCGTCCACGGGCCCGGACCGGCCGCCCTGGGCCGCGCGTGCGGGACGGACTGGCGCCGGGGTCTAGCGCCCCGCGCCCAGCTGCGGGGCCAGCGAGCCACCTGCCGCGCGGTCACCCGGCACGTCGTGCACCACGCCGGCGCTCCCGCCGCCCCGCCGTTCGGACTCCGCGGCCGCGAGCAGCAGCCCACCGGGCAGGAACTCGATCCCGGTCGCCGCGCCGATCTCCGGGGTCTCGGTGAACGTGTGCCCGAGCGCCGCCAGCTGCTCCCCGTGGGCCGCGAGGAACGCCGGCTCGGCCACGACCGACTCCGTGTTGCGCTGGGTGGCGCGGGGGGCGGCGATCGCCTCGGCGAGGTCCATGTTCCGGTCGATCCGGTTGACCAGCGTCTGCAGCACCGTGGTGATGATCGTGCTGCCACCCGGCGAGCCCAGCGCCAGCACGGGCTCCCCGTCGTGCAGCACGATCGTCGGCGCCATGCTGCTGCGCGGGCGCTTGCCGGGCGCCGGCAGGTTCGGCTCGGGCACGGTCGGGTCGGCGGCGGCGAAGGTGAAGTCGGTGAGCTCGTTGTTCAGCAGGAAGCCGCGGCCGGGCACGGTGATCCCGCTGCCGCCGGTCTGCTCGATGGTCAGCGTGTAGCTGGCGATGTTGCCGGCCGCGTCACCGACGGTCAGGTGCGTGGTGCTCGGCCCCTCCGCACCGCCGGCACCGGCGGCGGCGTCCTCGGCGGGGCACGGTCCGTACTCCCCGTCGGGGTCACCGGCCGGGACGGGCTTGGTCGACGCCCGCGCGGGGTCGATGGCGCAGGCCCGCTCGGCAGCGAACCCCGGGTCCAGCAGCTCGGCCAGCGGCACCTGGCTGTAGGCCGGGTCGCCGACGTAGGTGTTCCGGTCGGCGAACGCCAGCGCGCTGGCCTCCAGGTAGGTGTGCAGCACCGGGGCGTCGGGCAGGGAGCTGAGCCGGAACAGGTCCAGGACGTTCAGCGCCTCCCCCACCGTCGACCCGCCGCTGGAGGGCGGCGCCATGCCGTACACCTCCAGGCCGCGGTAGTCGACCCGGGTCGGCTCGCGCCGTGGGGCGTCGTACCGCGCCAGGTCCTCCTCGGCGAGCAGCCCGGCCCGCACCTCGGCGGCGCCGTCGGCCTCCGGCGGGTCCTGCGCGGTGCGCACGACCTCACCCGCCAGCTCACCGGCGTAGAACGCGGCCACGCCCTCGGTGGCCAGCAGTTCGTAGGTGCCCGCCAGGCCGGGGTTGCGGAACACCGAACCGACCTCCGGGGGCGCGCCGCCAGGCAGGAAGAGGTCGGCGGAGGCGGCGAAGCGCGCGAACTTCTCCTGGTTCTCCGCGGTCTGCTCCCGGAAGGTCTCGTCGACGACGAAGCCCTCCCGGGCCAGCCTGGTGCCACCCGCCAGCGCCTCGCCCAGCGAGAGCGTGCCGAACTGCTCCAGCGCGCGGGCCCAGGTCAGCGGCGTACCGGGGGTTCCGACCGACAGTCCGCTCTGCACCGCCTCCGCGAAGGGCAGCGGCGCCCCCTCCTCGTCGAGGAAGGCGCCGGCCCCCATCGCGAGCGGCGCGGTCTCCCGGCCGTCGATGGTCGACACCGTGCGACTGGCGGCGTCGTAGTAGACGAAGAACCCACCGCCGCCGACCCCGGCCGAGTACGGCTCGGTCACCCCGAGTGCGGCTGCCGCGGCGACCGCGGCGTCGGCGGCATTGCCGCCGTCGGCCAGCACCTCCAGGCCGACGCGGGTCGCGTCCGGGTCGACCGTGGCGACGGCGCCGCCGGTGCCGACCGCCAGCGGCTGCCGGTCCGGGACGGGGGCGGCCGCCGCCGGGGCGAGGGGGCCGCCGAGGACCAGCCCGGCGGTGAGCCCGGTGAGGGCCAGGAGGGTGGACCGTCGTCGTGGCATGGGAGCTCCTCGGGTCGCCAGCGGGCGCCCCCACTGGACACCCGCGGCCCGACCCGGGCAACCACAGAGGGGCACGCCCCGGCGTGTCCGCGGCGACCCGCCACGAACCGACCCCGCGACCGCTTCGACCGTCTCCGGCCGGACCGGTCAGGCCCGTACGTGCGGCGTCCGGCGGCGGGCGAAGAAGCGCTCGACCCGGCGCCACCGGTTCGGTGTCTTCTCCGGGTCCAGCACCTCGGTCTCGGCGAGCGACCGGTCGACCGGACCGAGCTCGGGCGGCTCGAAGGGCACCAGCGAGCGGCCGGTCGGCCGGCGCAGCCGCTCGACGCCGCGCACCAGCGAACCGGTGTCGGCGATCGCGGCCGCCACCTCGTCCGGGTGGCACCCCAGGTGCTCGGCGAGCAGCCGGTCCCGGAAACCGGTGATGGTGGCGGCCACCTCCTCGGCCCCCGGCTCGCCCGCCACCGCCTCGATCGCCAGGTCGCACTCGGTGTCCAGCCCCATCGACCGGTTGTTCAGGTTGCTGGACCCCAGGCGCAGCAACCGGTCGTCGACGACGGTCACCTTGGCGTGCACGTAGATGTCCTCGCGCTGCTCGGTGACCGGCGTGTAGAGCCGGAACCGGTCGTGCACGTCGGCGTCGTCCAGCAGCTGCAGGGTCCGGGCCCGCGCGGTGCCCATCGCCTTCTCCGAGAGCCAGCCATCGGCCACCCGGGGGTTGACCACCACGAACTCCGGGCCGTCGGGCTCCCGCAGCCGCGCCGCGATCGCCTCGGCGATCCGCAGGTTGGCGAAGTACTGGCTCTCCACGTAGACCGTCCGGCGTGCCGCGGCGATCGTCGCCAGCCACAGCAGCTCGATCTCGTGCACCAGCTCCGTGCCGCCGTGCTCCGGCCGGGTGCGGGAGACCGCGACGTCGACGTCGGTGAACAGCGGCTCGATCTCGGCGGGCCAGCAGTCCCGCTCCTCGGCCAGCGGCTCGAGCTGCTCCCCGGTACCGCTCCGCCACCGCTCGCGGGCGAGCTCGGCGACCGCCCGCGCGGCGGGCCCGGTCAGCATGCTGGTCGCGTCGTGCCACGGCCCGGTCGGCCGGCCGTCGCCGCGACCGGGGGCCGGCCGACGCCGGTGCGGGTTGACGTCCGCGTGGTCGGAGGTGTCCCAGCGGTCGGCGGTGACGTCGATGCCGCCGGCGAAGGCCAGGCAGTCGTCGATCACCACGATCTTCTGGTGGTGCGCGCCCCCGACCGGGTGGTGGGTGTCGACGGCGAGGGTGAGCCGGTCGGGCGCGCGCCGGTCGAGGAGGACGATCGGCTGCAGCCCGCGACCGAGCGCGCGCAGCATGCCCAGGTCCCACTGCAGGACCTTGATCTCCAGGTCGGGGTTCGCGCGCACCGCCCCCTCGAGGACGTCCCCGAGCCGGTCCTCCTCGGGCCGGCCGCCGTCGACCGGGTCGAGCCGGATGCGCGGGTCGAAGTCCCAGCCGATGAACAGCACCCGCCGCTCGGCCCGCAGCACCGCCTTCTTCAGGGTGGCGAAGTAGCCGGCCGCGTCGACGAAGACCGCGAACCGGGTGGCCCGGTCGATCCGCCAGCAGGTCTCGCCGGGGATCAGCATCGCGGCGCTCTGCTCCGTCGCACCGTCGCCGCGCAACGCGGACTGCCCGGGACCGGTGCCGGGCTCGGTCGTGGTCTGGCCGGGGTCCGTCACCCCCGCAGTGTGCCCGCCTCCGGGGCCGTCCCGATCACGGGACCGGATCGGCGCGTCGGACGCGCCCTTCGGCGGCCGGCTCGGGCGGGACCGACTCCGGGCCAGTGAGACTCCCGGGCCGGAGCCGTCGGACACCGTCGCCCTCCCGGCAGCCCGCAGCGGCCGGGCGTGATCGAGGTGACGGAATGGCCGCGCCGGCGACCGACGCTGCCCGTGGCATGAGCGTCAGCAAGAGCGCAGTGACCGCCGTTCCCCTGCACCCTCTCCTCGCGGAGCGGTGGAGCCCCCGCGGGCTGGACGCCGGCCACGAGCTCGGCGACGACCAGCTGGCCGCGCTGCTGGAGGCCGCCCGCTGGGCACCGAGCGCGAGCAACACCCAGCCGTGGCGGTTCGCGGTGACCCGCCGGGGCACCGCCGGCTTCGCCTCCGTGCGCGACGCCCTGGCCCCGGGCAACCAGTTGTGGGCGCACGCGGCGTCCGTGCTCGTCGTCGTGGCGGCGGAGACCGCCGGGGCGGACGGCCGTCCCCGCCCGTGGGCGGCCTACGACACCGGCCAGGCGGTCGCGCACCTGAACGTGCAGGCCCAGCACGAGGGCCTCGTGGTCCACCAGCTCGGCGGCTTCGACCGCGACCGGGTCGCCGCGCTGCTCCAGCTGCCGGGCACCGTCGAGCCGCTCGTCGTCCTCACCGTCGGCCGCCGGGACGACGCGGCCGAGCTGCCCGAGGCGCTGGCGGCCCGGGAGCGCGCTCCGCGGGAGCGGCTGCCGGTCGAGTCCCTGCTGCTGCCGCTCCCCGCGGAGCTGGCCGACGACCTGGCCGACGACCTGGCCTGAGGCCAGCAGCTCCAGGCACGGCGGCCGCTCCGGCATGGTGCCCCCGGTCGCCGATCTCACCCGGACGCGGAGGTCCTCCTCCTGGTCCGCTGCCTCCCGCCCCCGGCGTCACCGGCGCGTGCTCGACATGCGCAGGCGGGTGACGGCTCATCGGGCCGGGTGCGGCTGAGGCCACCAGGATCGCCGACGGGTTGAGGCTGTCGACGACGGCCAGGCCCAGCACGGGCAGGAGCACGGTCATCTGCCCGCCCTGGGTACGGGGTGGCCGGGCCGGGCCGGCGTGAGGCTGGTGCGGGCCAGGAGGTGGACTGTCGACGCGGCATGCGGCTCCTCCGGCCGTCCGCAGGCGGGCAGTGCCATCCGACCCTAGGAGCCACGCCGCACCGGTGGGCGGGTCGCGGCCTCTCTGATCGCGCCGCATTCGCCTCGGACGTACCGGTGCAGGTGGGCGCTGTGGTCCGCCGTTCCGGACCGGTTGTCGACGGCCCCCGCACCCGGCCATCGCACGGGAACACGCCGGAAACGTCGGTCTCGTAGCTTGCGGCCGGTGACCCACCCCGTCCTCCAGCCCGGGCGCGGCCCGATCCGCGCGGCCACCTACCTCTCCTCGGTACCGGAGCACGTGCTGTGGGGCCGGTTGCCGTGCGAGCAGGACGCGCCGGTGCTGACCGTCGACCCGGGCACCGAGGTCACCGTGGACACGGTGAGCCACGAGGGCATCCTGGAGGACCAGGGGCGCGACCCGGCGGCCTTCTTCGGCCGGCACGGCGCCGACGACGTGCTCGACGACGCGATCGCGCTGGCGCGCAGCGAGGCGCCGCACCGGTTCGGGGTCGATGGGCCGCACGTGGTCAGCCGGCCGATCGAGGTCGACGGCGCCCGGGTCGGTGACCTGCTGGCGGTCACCGTCCTCGACGCCACCCCGCGGGTGCCGTACGGCGTCATCTCCAACCGGCACGGCCGTGGCGCCCTCGCCGGGGAGTACCCCCGCGACGCGGAAGCGCTGTACTGCGCGTTCGCCACCGTCGACGACGAGGGCACGCACGGCCTGCTGCCGCTGACCGAGGGCAGCGAGCGGACGGTCCGGTTCCCGCTGCGCCCGTTCCTGGGGATCATGGGCGTCGCCGTCCCGGGTAGCGAGCGACCGCACTCGGTGCCGCCGGGCCGGCACGGCGGCAATCTCGACATCGCCCTGCTGACGGCCGGCAGCACGCTGTACCTCCCGATCCAGGTCGACGGTGCGCTCGCCTGCGTCGGTGACCCGCACTTCGCCCAGGGCGACGGCGAGGTCAGCCTGACCGCCATGGAGGCCAGCCTGCGCGCGACCCTCCGGTTCGACGTCGTCGCGCGGGAGGACGCGCTGGCCCGGTTCGGCGAGCTGGCCGGCCCGCTCGCGGAGACCGCCGAGTTCCTGGTGCCCACCGGCCTGGACGAGGACCTCGACCGTGCCGTGCAGGACTGCGTGCGGGCGGCGATCGCGCTGCTGCAGGCCCGGTTCGGGATGGACCCTCGGCTGGCCTACGCCTACCTGTCCGCCGCCACGGACTTCCGGATCAGCCAGGTGGTCGACGTGGTGAAGGGCGTGCACGCCACCATCCGGAAGGCGGACTTCGCGTGACCGCCCCCGCTCCGCCGGGCCTGCTGGACGCGGTCCGCGCCTACGAGGCGGCGCTCATGGCCGACGACGTCGCCACGCTGGACCGGCTGTTCGCCCCGGGGCCGGCCACGCTGCGCGCGGACTCCGCCGGCGTCCTCGTCGGGCACGACCGGATCGCCGCCTTCCGCGCGGCCCGTGGCGGGGCGCCGCAGCGCACCCTGGCGGAGCTGCACGTCCAGGTGATCGACGACGACCACGCCGTCGTCGTCGCGGTCACCGAGCTGGCCCGGGGCGGGCGGGGGCTGCAGACCCAGCTCTGGGCGCGGTCCACCGGCGGAGCCGGGCACGGCGGCTGGCAGGTCACCGCCGCCCACGTGTCCGTGCCGCCACCGGCGCTGGACACCCGGATCTGGCGGGTCGTCGGTGATCCGCTCGTCCCGCCGGCGGGCGAGGGCCCGCTGACCGGGCAGACCGTCGCGGTCAAGGACCTCTACGCGGTCGCCGGCCATCCCGTCGGCGCCGGCAATCCGGCCTGGCTGGCGGAAGCTCCGCCGGAGCCGGCGCACGCGACCGCCGTCGCCCGGCTGCTCGACGCCGGCGCGGCGGTCCGGGGCATCGCGCGCACCGACGAGTTCGCCTACTCGCTGGCCGGCGCCAACGCGCACTCCGGCACCCCGCCGAACCCGGCCGCGCCGCACCGCCTGCCGGGTGGCTCCACCAGCGGCAGCGCGACCGCCGTCGGTCTGGGTCACGCCACGATCGGCCTGGGCACCGACACCGGCGGGTCGATCCGCGTACCCGCCGCTTACCAGGGGCTGTACGGCATCCGCACGACCTCCGGCGCCGTCGACCGCACCGGCCTGCTGCCGCTCGCCCCGGACTTCGACGCGGTGGGCTGGCTGACCCGGTCCGCAGCCCTGCTGCAGGCGGCGGGCGACGTGCTGTTGCCGTCCGGGTCGCCGGGCGGCAGCGACGACCTGGTCTTCGTGCCCGGGCTGCTCGACCTCGCCGAGCCGGACGTCACCGAGGCGGTGCACGCCTGGCTGGCGGCTACCGGCGCCACGGAGGTCGACGCGCGGATCGAGGACCTGGACGAGTGGCGCGTGGCCTTCCAGACCTGGCAGGCGTACCAGGCCTGGGCGGCCCACGGCCGCTGGCTCGACGGCCGGCTGGAGGTCCTCGGCGCCGACGTGCGGTCCCGGTTCGCGCACGCCGCGACCGTCGACGCCGGCACCGCTGCCCGGGCCCGCGCGGTGCTGGACGCGGCCCGCGCGCAGGTGCGCGAGCTGGTCGGTGACCGGGTGCTGGTGCTGCCCAGCGCGCCGTCGGTCGCGCCGCCGACCTCCACCGGCACGACGCCGGAGAACCGCAACGCCACCATGCGGCTGACCTGCCTGGCCGGCATCGCCGGGCTGCCGGCGGTCAGCATCCCCACCCGCACCAGCGAGGGGCTCCCCGCCGGGGTCTGCCTGGTGGCCGCGGCCGGGCGGGACCGGGACCTGCTCGCCTGGGCTGTCCATCACGCTCGAGCCACCCAGGACACACAACGCTGAAACGGACGCAACGCGGGTGAAACCGCGGTTTCCTACGTTCGCCGGGTGCACCTCGCCGAGTTCGACGACCTGCCGGCCGCCGACGCGGCGGCGCTGGTCCGGCAGTGCGCCGACGTCCCCTCGTTCGTCTCCACCCTCGTGGCGGGACGGCCGTACGCCGACGTCGGCGCACTGCTCACCGCAGCCCGCGCACACGCGGCCACCTGGACCGACGACGAGGTGACGGCCGCCCTGGCCGACCACCCGCGCATCGGCGAGCGGTCCACCGGCACCGGTCCGGCCGACGCCCGGTCGGACCGCGAGCAGGCCGGGGTCGACCCGGCCGACGCCGACCTGCAGCGGCGCCTCGCCGAGGGCAACCGGCGCTACGAGGAACGGTTCGGCCGGATCTACCTGGTCCGCGCCGCGGGACGCACCGGCCCGGAGCTGCTGGACCTCCTCGAGCAGCGCCTCGGCAACGACCCCGCGACCGAGCTCGCGGTGACGCGCGCCCAGCTGGCCGAGATCGCGCTGCTCCGCCTGGAAGGACTCCTCACCCCGTGAGCACCTTCAGCACGCACGTCCTCGACGCCGTCCTCGGCCGGCCCGCGGCCGGTGTCGACCTCGTCCTGACGCTGCCCGACGGCAGCACCCGCACCGGCCGGACCGACGCCGACGGGCGCCACCGGCCGGATGCCGACCTGCCGGCCGGCGTGCACACCGTCCGGTTCGCGACCGGCGCGTGGTTCTCCGCGCAGCAGCGCGAGACCTTCCACCCCGAGGTGACCGTCGCCTTCACCGTCACCCCGGGCGAGCACCACCACGTCGCCGTGCTGCTGAGCCCGTTCGCCTACACCACCTACCGGGGGTCCTGATGAGCAACTCCTACGTGCTGGGCCCCAACCAGTACGGCAAGGCCGAGTGCCGGCTGGTCCGGATCGACCGGGACACCCCCGTGCACGCGATCGCCGACCTGAACGTCAGCACCCAGCTGCGCGGCGACTTCGCCCCGGCCTACACCGACGGCGACAACGGGCACGTCCACGCCACCGACACGCAGAAGAACACCGTCTACGCGCTGGCCAAGGAGCACGGCGTCGGCTCCCTCGAGGCGTTCCTGCTGCTCCTCGCCGGCCACTGGCGCGGCCAGCCCTGGGTGACCGGCACGCAGATGTCCGCCGAGCAGTACGCCTGGGAGCGCATCGGCGGCGGTACGGGCGGCGCGGGGCACTCCTTCGCCCGGACCGGCCGGGAGACGCGCACCGCGGTGGTGCAGACCGACGGCGACGAGACCTTCGTGCTCGGTGGGCTGACCGGCCTGGTCGTGCTGAAGAGCACCGGCAGCGAGTTCTCCGGCTTCCCGCGCGACCGGTTCACCACCCTCGCCGAGACCGACGACCGGATCCTGGCCACCAGCGTCACCGCCTGGTGGCGGTACACCAGCACCGCCCTCGACTGGAACGCCGCCTCCGCCGCGATCCGCACCGCGATGGTCGACGCCTTCGCCGGCACCCACAGCCTGGCGCTGCAGCAGACCATCCACGCCATGGGCGCCGCGGCGCTGGACGCCGTCCCCGAGGTCGCGGAGCTGCGGATCAGCTGCCCGAACAAGCACCACTTCGAGGTCGACCTGACGCCGTTCGGGATGACCAACGGCGGTGAGGTCTTCCTCGCCGCCGACCGGCCCTACGGGCTGATCCAGGCCACCGTCCAGCGGGCGGGCGCGCCCGCCGAACCCCGCGCCTGGGCCGGCGTCCCGGCATTCGCGTGAGCGGAACGGCTCAGGCAACGCGATGCGAGCGCCCCACCTGCGTCGCCGCAACGCCGGCCACAGAGGAGATCGCGTGACCACCGCCGAGTCGGACGTCGCCGCCGTCCGGGCGCGGCAGGTGCTCGTCGGCGACACGGTCCGCCCGGCGACGCTGCGGATCGCGGGCGGCGTCATCACCGCGATCGAGCCCTACGCCGGGACCGAGGTCTCCGGCCCGGTGCTGGAGGTGCCGGACACCGCGCACGTCCTGCCCGGCGTCGTCGACACGCACGTGCACGTGAACGAACCCGGCCGCACGCACTGGGAGGGGTTCGCCACCGCCACCCGGGCGGCCGCGCTCGGCGGCGTCACCACGCTCGTCGACATGCCGCTCAACTCGGTCCCGCCCACCACCACGGTCGCCCACCTCCGCGGCAAGCAGGCGGCGGCGGACGGCCGGCTCGCCGTGGACGTCGGGTTCTGGGGCGGTGCCGTCCCGGGCAACGAGGGCGATCTCGAGGCGCTCTGGGCGGCGGGGGTGTTCGGTTTCAAGTGCTTCCTCTCCCCCAGCGGCGTCGACGAGTTCCCGCCGCTGGACCCGCCCGGCTTCACCCGCGCGCTGACGACCGTCGCCGGGTTCGGCGGGCTGGTGATCGTGCACGCCGAGGACGCCGGCGTGCTGGAGTCGGCACCGGCGCGGCCGAGCCGGGCCTACGCCGACTTCCTGCTCAGCCGACCCGACGACGCCGAGACCCGGGCGATCCGGCAGGTCGTCGACGGCGCGCGGAGCACCGGCGCCCGGGTGCACGTGCTGCACCTGTCGAGTGCCCGGGCGCTGCCGCTGCTGCAGGCCGCCCGGGACGAGGGGCTGCCCGTCACGGTGGAGACCTGCCCGCACTACCTGACCTTCAGCGCCGAGCAGATCCCCGACGCCGCGCCGCAGTTCAAGTGCTGCCCGCCGATCCGTGACGCCGGCAACCGCGACGAGCTGTGGTCGGCGCTGGCCGCAGGCCTCATCGACTGCGTGGTGAGCGACCACTCGCCCGCGCCCGCGGAGGAGAAGACCCGCGGCGACGGCGACCTGCAGCAGGCCTGGGGCGGGATCTCCGGCCTGCAGGTCGGGTTCACCGCCGTGGCCGCCGAGGCCGCCCGCCGCGGGATCGGCATCGCCACCGTCAGCCGGTGGACGTCCCGGAACACCGCCGACCTGGCCGGGCTCCCCCGCAAGGGCCGGATCGCGGTGGGGGCCGACGCCGACCTCGTCGTGCACGACACCGCCGCGGACACGGCGATCTCCGCCGACCGGCTGGCCCACCGCCACCCGATCTCGGCCTACGACGGCGCCACCTTCCCCGGCCGGGTGACGCACACGGTGGTCCGCGGGCGCGCCGTGCACCCCGCCCGCCCCGACCACACCTGGGGCACCCAGCTGGAGAGGAGCGCCTGATGGCCACCGGAGAGCTGCACGTCCCGCCCCGGCTGCTCATGGGCCCCGGCCCGATCACCGTCGACCCCCGGGTGCTGCGGGCGATGTCGGCGCAGCTGGTCGGGCAGTTCGACCCGTTCATGACCGCGACCATGAACGAGACGATGGCGCTGTACCGCACCGTGTTCGGCACCTCGAACGAGCAGACGTTCCTGGTGGACGGCACCTCGCGCGCCGGGATCGAGGCGGCGCTGGTGTCGCTGCTGGAGCCCGGCGACCGGGTGCTGGTGCCGGTGTTCGGCCGGTTCGGCCACCTCCTCGCGGAGATCGCGGCGCGGTGCGGTGCCGAGGTGCACACCGTCGAGGCGCCGTGGGGTGAGGTCGTCCCGCCGGAGGCCGTGGAGGCGGCGGTCACCCGGGTCCGGCCGAAGCTGCTCGTGGTGGTCCAGGGAGACACCTCCACCACGATGTGCCAGCCGCTCGCCGAGATCGGCGAGATCTGCCGCCGGCACGGCGTGCTGTTCTACTGCGACGCGACGGCCTCGCTCGGGGGCAACCCGTTCGAGGCCGACGCCTGGGGCCTCGACGTCGTCACCGCGGGCCTCCAGAAGTGCCTCGGCGGCCCCTCGGGCAGCGCGCCGATCACCCTCTCGCCGCGGGCGGTCGAGCTGATCGGGGGCCGGACGCACGTGGAGGCCGGCATCCGGGCCGACGACGACGTCGACCGGGGCACGCGCATCGCGTCCAACTACTTCGACCTGGCCCAGGTGATGGCCTACTGGGGGCCGCGCCGGCTCAACCACCACACCGAGGCCACCACCATGCTCTACGCGGCCCGGGAGTGCGCCCGGCTGCTGGTCGAGGAGGGCATCGAGCGCGCGGTCGCCCGGCACGAGCTGCACGGCCGGGCGATGCTCGCCGGGGTCGGCGGCCTGGGCCTGGCGGTCTTCGGCGACGTCGCGCACAAGATGACCAACGTCGTCGCGGTCGAGGTCCCCGACGGCGTGTCGGCCGACCGGGTGCGCACCGCGCTGCTGGCGGACTTCGGCATCGAGATCGGCACCTCGTTCGGGCCGCTGCACGGCCGGGTCTGGCGGATCGGCACGATGGGCTACAACGCCCGCCGGGACGCGGTGCTCACCACGCTGGCCGCGCTGGAGCAGGTGCTGCGCGGTTGCGGGGTGCCGGTGCCCGCGGGCGGCGGGGTCGGTGCCGCGCGCGAGGTGTACGGGGCATGACCACACCCCGGACGTCAGCCGCCGAGGTCCTGGCCCGCTGCGCGGAGCTGGACCGCTTCTCCGCCGCCCCGGACCACCTCGAGCGCCGGTACCTCACCGGGGAGCACGCCGCGGCCAACCGGCACGTGGCCGGCTGGATGGCCCAGGCCGGCCTGCGCACCTGGCAGGACGCCGCCGGCAACCAGTGGGGCCGGCGCGAGGGCGGCTCCGCCGGCCTGCCGGCGCTCGTGCTCGGCTCCCACCTGGACACCGTGCCGGACGCCGGCAGCTACGACGGGATGCTCGGGGTGGTCATGGCGATCGCCGTGGCCGAGCGGCTGCGGGAGGCCCCGCTGCCCTTCGCCCTCGAGGTGGTCGGGTTCAGCGACGAGGAGGGTGCCCGGTTCGGCAAGGCCCTGCTCGGCAGCCAGGCCGCCGCCGGCACGTGGGACGCCGCCTGGTGGTCGCTGCGCGACGGGGACGGCGTCTCCCTGCACCAGGCCTTCCTCGACTTCGGCCTCGCCCCGGACCGGGTCGGCGAGGCCGCTCGCCGGCCGGCCGAGCTGGTCGGCTACCTGGAGGCGCACATCGAGCAGGGCCCGTACCTGGAGGCCGCCGACCGGTCCCTGGGCTGCGTTACCGCCATCGCCGGAGCCCGCCGGTTCCGGCTGGCCGTCCTCGGCGAGGCCCGGCACGCGGGCGGGACCCCGTACCCCCGCCGGCGCGACGCGCTGATCGGCGCCAGCGAGGCCGTCGTCGCGATCGAGCGGCTCGCCCGGGCCAGCGACTGCATCGCCACCGTCGGCCGGCTGGAGGTCTCCCCCGGGGCGGTCAACGTCATCCCCGGCCGGGTCGACCTCACCCTCGACCTCAGGGCGGCCACCGACGGCGCGCGCGACCGGATGTGGGAGCTGCTGCAGGCCGAGATCACCGCGATCTGCGACCGGCGCGGGCTGCGCCTGGAGGTCGAGGAGACCCACCGCGCCGCCGCCGCCCCATGCGCGCCGTGGCTCCAGCAGGCCGTGGTCGACGGCATCCGCGCCACCGACGACGTCGGCGCCGACGAGCCGATGGCGCTGTGGAGCCCCGCCGGCCACGACGCGATGGCGATCGCCGCGGTGACCGACGTCGGCATGCTGTTCGTGCGCTGCGCCGACGGGGTGAGCCACTCCCCGGACGAGGACGTCCGCGAGGTCGACGTCGCCCGCGGGCTGGACGCTTTCGCGGCGGCGGTGCTGCGCGTCGCGGCGACCGCGGCGGCCCGGCCGTGACCGGGCCGCGCATCGACGAGCGGATCGCCCGCCGCCGCACCGAGCTGACCGCCCAGGAGCGGCGCGCCGCGGAGACGCTGCTCGAGCACCTCGACGACCTCGCGATCTACCGCGCCGCCGAGCTCGCGGCGCTGGCCGGCGTGTCGAAGGCGACCATGAGCCGGCTGTTCCGCTCGCTCGGCTTCGCCGACTTCGACGAGGTCCGGGCGCACCTGCGGGCCCTGCGCAGCGCGGGCGAGCCGGGGCGGGTCGCCGGCCCGCCCGACCTCGCGGCCCACGCCGGGGCGGAGGCGGACGCCGTCGCCGCCGCGGTGCTGCAGCCGGCGGTCGCCGACGCGGTGGCGGTGCTGGCCGACGCCCGCTCGGTGCTCGTCGCCGGCTGGCGCAACAGCCACCCGGTCGCGCTGCACCTGCGCGGGCAGCTGGTGCAGGCCCGCCCGCGGGTGGCGCTCGCCCCGCTCCCCGGGCAGGTGGTCGGTGAGGAGCTGGCCGATCTGGGGCCCGGCGACGCGGTGGTCGCCGTCGGCTTCCGCCGCCGGCCGGCCGGCTTCGCGGCGTTCCTGGCCGCGGCCGCGGCCACGGGGGCCGACGTCCTGCTCTTCGGCGACCCGACCGCCGCCGGGCACGCCGGCGCGGCCCGGGTGTGGCTGCCGTGCCCGGTGCAGGGCGCGCTGGCCTACGACTCCTACGCCGCCGCGATGAGCGTGGTCGCCGTGCTCGCCGACGGCGTGCTGACCCGGAGAGGGCGCACCGGGCGCGACCGGGTCACCGCGATCAGCGCGACCTACGACCAGTTGGCGGAGGTGGAGTGATGGACCTCGCGTGGGTGGAGACCCATCGGGACGCGACGGACCGGGACAGCCTCGCGCTGCGGCCGGGCGAACGGTTGCTGGCCGGCGGCACCTGGCTGTTCTCCGAGCCGCAGCCGGACGTCACCGGACTGGTCGACCTGACCACGATGGACTGGGCGCCGTGGGAGCCGCTGCCGGACGGCGGGCTGCGGCTGTCCGCGACCTGCACGATCGCGCAGGTGCAACAGGCGCCCTGGCCGGCGCCCGGGCTGGCGCGGCGGTGCGCGGACGCGCTGCTGATGTCGTTCAAGGTGCAGGCCGCGGCGACCGTCGGCGGGAACCTGTGCCTGGCGCTCCCGGCGGGCGCGATGATCGCGCTGACCGCGGCCCTGGCCGGCGAGGTGGTGGTGTGGACGCCCGACGGCGGCGAGCGGCGGGTGCCCGTGCCGGCGTTCGTCCGAGGCGCCGGGGTGGTCGACCTGCGGCCCGGCGAGGTGGTCCGGGCCGTGGACCTGCCCGGCCCGGCGCTCCGGGCGCGCACGGCGGTCCGGCGAGCCGCACTGACCACGTACGGCCGCAGCGCCGCGCTGGTCGTCGGCCGGCGCGAGGCCGGCGCCGTCGTCCTGACCGTGACCGGCTCGGTGCCCCGGCCGGTCGTGCTCGCGCTGCCGGCCGCGACGTCGGCGGGCGCGGTCCGCGACGTGGTGGCCCGAGCCGGGGCCGAGGTCGGCTGGTACGCCGACGCGCACGGCGCCCCCGACTGGCGGGCCGCCCAGACCGGGCTGCTCGCGACCCAGGTCTGGGGCGAGCTGACGAGAGGGGCGGCATGATCCTCGACGGGGCCGAGGTGCCCGGGCGTCCGGCCGCGGGTCAGTGCCTGCGCACCTGGATCCGCGAGAACGGCGGCACGGCGGTGAAGAAGGGCTGCGACTCCGGCGATTGCGGCGCGTGCACCGTGCTGCTCGACGGGGCGCCGGTGCACTCCTGCATCACCCCGGCGGTTCGCGCGACCGGCCGGCCGGTCACCACCGCCGCCGGGCTCGGCACCCCGGAACAGCCCTCCCCGGTGCAGCGTCGGTTCGTCGCGGCAGCCGGCTTCCAGTGCGGCTTCTGCACGCCGGGCTGGGTGGTGACCGCGACGGCGCTGGCCGACGCGGACGGGGCGGTCGGCGTCGACGAGCCGGAGCTCGCCTTCAAGGGCAACCTCTGCCGGTGCACCGGTTACCGGTCCGTCCGCGACGCGCTCGCGGGCCGGGCCAACGTGCAGGACGCCGGCCCGGGCTGCGGGGCGGTCGGCGCCTCGGTCGCCGCCCCCGCCGGCCCGCGGGTGGTCACCGGCTGCGAGCCCTACACCTTGGACCTGCCCGACGCCGGGGTGCTGCACGTGCGGTTGGTCCGCGCCGAGCAGGCGCACGCCCGGATCGTCTCGATCGACACCTCGCGGGCGGAGACGCTCCCCGGGGTCGAGCTGGTGCTCACCTCCGCCGACTCCCCGGACGTCCTGTACTCCACCGGCCGGCACGAGAACCGGCTCGACGACCCGGACGACACCCGCCTGTTCGACGACGTGGTGCGCTTCCGCGGGCAGCGGGTCGCCGCGGTCGTGGCGGTCTCCGCCGCCGTCGCCGCGCGGGCGGCGGCACTGGTCGAGGTGCGGTACGAGCCGTTGCCGGCGGTCTTCGACCCGGAGGCGGCCCGGTCGCCCGGCGCGCCGCTGCTGCACGGGGACAAGGACCCTGCGGCGTCCCGGATCGCCGAGCCCGGCCGGAACGTGGTGGCGGCCTCGCACGGTGAGGTCGGGGACGTCACGGCTGCGCTGGGCGCGTCGGCGCACACCGTCCGCGGCACCTGGACCAGCGCCCGCGTCACCCACGCCGCGCTGGAGACCCACGGGGCGCGGGCCTGGGTCGACGACGACGGCACCCTGGTGGTGCGGACCAGCACGCAGGTGCCCTTCCTGGTCCGGGCGGAGCTCGCCCGGGTGCTCGGCCGCGACCCGGCGGGGGTGCGGGTGGTCGCCGCCCGGGTCGGTGGCGGCTTCGGCGGCAAGCAGGAGCTGCTGGTCGAGGACGTCGTCGCGCTGGCCGTGCTGCGCCTGGCCGAGCGCGGCGACCGCCGGCCGGTGCAGCTGGAGCTGACCCGGGAGGAGCAGTTCACCGCCGTGCCGATGCGGCACCCGATGCGCGTCTCGGTCGCCGTGGGCGCCGACCCGGACGGCCGGCTGACCGCGCTGCACGTCGACGTCCTCAGCGACACCGGCGCGTACGGCAACCACGGGCCCGGGGTGATGTACCACGGCGTGCACGAGTCGGTGGCGGTCTACCGGGCCGCGAACAAGCGGGTCGACGCCGAGGCCGTGTACACGAACAACCCGCCCAGCGGCGCCTTCCGGGGGTACGGCCTCGGCCAGGTCGTCTTCGCGATCGAGTCCGCGCTCGACGAGCTGGCCCGGCAGGTGGGCATCTCCCCGTTCGACCTGCGCCGCCGCAACGTGGTCGTGCCCGGCGACCCGTTCGTGGTGGACGGGTACCCGAACACCGATCTCGCGTTCGGCAGCTACGGGCTCGACCAGTGCCTGGACCTCGCCGAGCAGGCGCTCGCCGAGCGGCCCACCCCGGTGCCGGAGGGCGACGGGTGGGCCCTCGGTGAGGGGATGGCGCTGGCGATGATCGCCACGATCCCCCCGCGCGGCCACCACTCGAACGCCCGGGTCGTCCTCGACGTCGACGGCACCGCCACCGTCGAGGTGGGCACCGCGGAGTTCGGCAACGGCACCGCCACGGTGCACACCCAGCTGGTCGCCGACGTCCTCGGGCTCTCCCCCGACCGCGTCCGGCTGGTCACGTCGGACACCGCGACCGCCGGATACGACTCGGGCGCGTTCGGGTCGACCGGGACGGTGGTCGCCGGCCAGGCGGTGCAGCACGCCGCCGAGGACGTGCGTCGCCGGCTGGACGCGCTGGGCGGCCTCGGCCGACTGGACCGGGCGCTGTCGGGAACGGGCGTGAACACCGGTACCGGGCGGTCGGTGGCGTTCAACGTGCACGCCGTCCGCGTCGCCGTGCACGCCGCCACCGGCGAGGTGCGCCTGCTCGACTCGGTGCAGGCCGTCGACGCCGGGGTGGTGCTCAACCCCGAGCAGCTGCGCGGGCAGGTCGAGGGCGGCGTCGCCCAGGCGATCGGCTCGGCGCTCCAGGAGGAACTGGTCGTGGCCGACGGCCACGTGCTCACCCGCGGCTTTCGGGACTACCGGACGCCCCAGCTGGGGGACGTGCCGCCCACCCGGGTGCTGTTCGCCGGCACCTCCGACGCCCTGGGCCCGCGCGGCGCCAAGTCGATGAGCGAAGCCCCCTACAACCCGGTGGCCCCGGCCATCGCGAACGCGGTGCGCGACGCCGTCGGCGTGCGCCCCACCGAGCTGCCGATGAGCCGGGACCGCATCTGGCGCCTGACCCGAGGAGGAACACCATGACGTCCGTCGCCGACGAGAAGTGGTTGCAGCAGTGCGTCGCCCTCGCCACCGCGAACGTGGCCGACGGCGGCGGCCCCTTCGGGGCGCTCGTCGTCCGGGACGGCACGATCGTGGCGAGCGGGGTGAACCGGGTGACCCCCGACCTGGACCCCACCGCCCACGCCGAGGTCGTCGCCATCCGGTCGGCCTGCCGGGAGCTGGGCACCTTCACGCTCGCCGGCTGCACGCTGTTCACCTCGTGCGAGCCGTGCCCCATGTGCGCGGCGTCCTCCCTGTGGGCGCGGCTGGACCGGGTCGTGTTCGCCGCCAACCGCGACGACGCGGCCGACGGTGGGTTCGACGACCGGGCCTTCTACGACCTGCTCGCCTCCCCGCCGCCGTCCTGGCCGACCCCGGTGCAGGAGCTGCGCCTGGACACCGCGGTCGCACCGTTCCTGGCCTGGCGCGACAACCCGCTGCGGGTCGACTACTGACGCCGGTCCCGGGCGAGACGACCGTTCCACGGTGAGATCGACGTTTCTCTTAACAGACCCGCAACGCGCGGCCACCGGCGCCGAAACCCACCGCTCCTAGCGTCCTCCTCCGGCGGGTGGGCGACGCACTCCCCCACCCGGATCAGCCCCTCTGCGACCAGGAGACGCCCATGACCACGCGCACGCTGCGCACCGCCGCAGCACTCACCGGCGCCGCACTCCTCCTCACCGCCTGCGGCGGCTCCGGCGAGAGCGACAGCGCCGCAGCCGACGGCGACCTCGGCCCGGTGACGCTGCAGCTCTCCTGGATCAAGAACGCCGAGTTCGCCGGCGAGTACTTCGCCGACGCCAACGGCCACTACACCGACGCGGGCTTCGGCACCGTCACGATGGACCCCGGCCCGGGGCCGATCGAGACGCTGGTCGCCAGCGGGGAGGCGGACTTCGGGCTCAGCAACGCCGTCGCCACCGCCCAGGTGATCGCGGAGGAGGACGCCCCCCTCAAGATCGTCGGCACCAAGTTCCAGAAGAACCCCTTCACCATCCTGTCGCTGGCCGGCGGCGGGGACATCGCCACGCCGCAGGACCTGGTCGGCAAGCGGATCGGCGTCCAGGCCGGCGGCAACGAGACGCTGTTCGACGCCCTCCTGGAGGTCAACGGGATCGATCCCGCCGAGGTCGAGAAGGTGCCGGTCGAGTACGACCCCGCGCCTCTCATCGACGGTGAGGTCGACGGCTTCCTGGCCTACCTCACCAACGAGTCGATCACCGTGCAGAACGCCGGCGAGGAGGTGACCAACCTGCCCTTCGCCGACAACGGCCTGCCGTTCGTCGCCGAGAGCATCATCACCACCGACGAGATGATCGCCGACGAGCCGGAGAAGGTGAAGGCCTTCCTGGAGGCGGAGATCCGGGGCTGGCAGGACTACCTGCGCGACCCGGAGGAGGGCGCCCGCCTCGCGGTCGAGGAGTACGGCGCCGACCTCGACCTCGACCTGGCCAAGGAGGTCCAGCAGGCGGAGGTGCAGAGCACCCTCATCGTGACGCCCGACGTCGAGACCAACGGGCTGCTCACCATCAGCGACGAGCTGATCGAGCAGAACCTCGCGACCCTCGCCGCGGCCGACATCGACGTCACCGACGCCGCCGACCTGTTCGACCTCTCGCTGCTGCAGGAGCTGCTGGAGGAGAAGCCGGAGCTCGTCGAGGTGCCCACGGCGGCCTCCTGACCTCCCGTCCCCCGACGACCCCGGAGCGCTACCCATCGTGACCTCGCTCGACGAGACCGACGTCCCCCGGCCGGCCGCTCCCCGGCCGGCCGGGGGCACCGGCATCCACCTCCAGGGCCTCACCAAGGCCTTCGGCTCCGGCCGCAAGCAGGTGCAGGCCCTGACCGACGCCACCGTCCACACCGACCGGGGCAGCTTCCTGTCCCTGCTGGGTCCCTCCGGCTGCGGCAAGTCCACGATCCTGCGGATCCTCGCGGGTCTGGAGGAGCCGACCGGCGGCACCGCGCTGGTCGACGGCATGACCCCGCTGGAGCTCCGCCGGGAGCACGCCCTCGGGATCGCGTTCCAGGACTCCGCGCTGCTGCCCTGGCGGTCGGTCGAGGCGAACATCCGGCTGCCCTTCGAGGTGTCCGGCACCCGGCCCGATGCCGCGCTGGTCCGCGAGCTGATCGACCTGGTCGGCCTCTCCGGCTTCGAGAAGGCCAAGCCGGCGCAGCTGTCCGGCGGCATGCGGCAGCGGGTCTCGATCGCCCGCGCGCTGGTGGTCCAGCCGTCGGTGCTGCTGCTCGACGAGCCGTTCGGGGCGCTCGACGACATGACGCGGCAACGGCTCAACGTGGAGCTGCTGCGGATCTGGACGGAGAAGCCGGCGACCACCTTGATGGTCACCCACGGCATCTCCGAGGCGATCTTCCTCTCCGACCAGGTGGCGGTGATGAGCCCGCGGCCCGGTCGGGTCAAGGAGGTGATCGAGGTGGACCTGCCCCGCCCCCGGCACCCCGAGATGCTGCGGACACCGGAGTTCCACGCGCTGCACGACCACGCCTCGGAGTTGCTCTTCGGCGACGGCTCGGCGGCGGGGTGAGCGCCGTGCTCGCCCGCGACTCGCTGCGTTCGGCGGCCCTCGGCGCTCTCGGCCTCGCCGGCGTGGTCGCCGTCTGGTGGCTGCTCCAGCTGACCGTGCTCGCCGACGCCCGCATCCCCTCCCCGGCGGGCGTGGTCTCCGCCGCCGTCGACCGGGGGTGGAGCTACTACGCCACGCACTTCGGCATGACGCTGGAGGAAGCCGCGATCGGCTTCGGCTACGGCACGGTCGCGGCGGTGGCGCTCGCCGCCCTGACCCTCCTGGTGCCCGCGCTGGAGCAGCTGGTCATGCAGATCGCGGTGATCACCTACTGCGTCCCGCTGGTCGCCATCGCACCGGTGCTGTTCATCGTGATCGGCAACCCCGCCGAGGGCGAGCGGGCCGGCACCGCCACCGCGCTGGCGGCGCTGTCGGTCTTCTTCACCACCGTCGTCGGCACCGTCCTGGGCCTTCGGTCGGCGGACCCCGCCAGCCTGGAGGTGGTCCGGGTGTTCGGGGGTGGCGTCGTCCGCCAGCTGACCAAGGTCCGGTTGATCGCCGCGCTCCCGGCGGTGCTGGCCGCCCTCCGCCTGGCGGCACCGCTGGCCTTCCTCGGCGCGATCCTCGGGGAGTACGTCGGCGGGGTGCAGCGCGGCGTGGCGGTCACCCTCAAGATCGCGCAGCAGAACGTCGACGTGGCCGGAGCCTGGGCGATCGGCCTCGGCTGCGCGCTGGTGGCCGGCGCCTGCTACGGGCTGTTCGCCCTCCTCGCCCGGGTCGCCACGCCCTGGTCCCGGGGAGCGGCATGAGCACCGACCTGCTGGTGCCCGGCCGGCCCGCCGCCGGCTCCCCCGCGCCGCGGGGCAGCCACCCGCTGCTGGCGGCCACGCTCCGGACCGTGGGCACCATGGCGCTGGTGCTGCTCGTGGTCGTGGCGCTGTGGGTGCTGGGCCTGTGGGCCTTCGACGTCTCCAGCTTCGTCGGCAAGGGGCCCGCCGACGTCGTCGAGATCCTCTTCCTCGACGAGGACGCCCCCCAGCTGCGGGCCGAGATCGCGGGGTTGCTGGGGCAGACGCTGCTCGACGCCGGGATCGGGTTCGTCGCCGGCATGCTGACCGCCGTCCTGCTGGCCGCCGCCGTCGTCCGGTTCCGCGCCGCGGAGAGCGCGGTGATGCCGGTGGCGCTGGTCCTGCAGACCGTGCCGCTGATCGCGCTGGCGCCGATGCTGATCCTGCTGGTCGGCCGCGGCTGGCCGATCGTCGCCCTGATGAGCGCCATCGTGGTGCTGTTCCCGGCGCTGGTGAACATCGTCGTCGGGCTGCGCTCGGTGAGCCCGCAGATGCGTGACCTGGTGCTGGTCTACGGCGGCTCACCGATGACGGTGCTGCGCACGGTCGGGTTCCCCTCCGCGCTCCCGGCGCTGTTCGCCTCTGTGCGCATCGCCGTGCCCGGCTCGATGACCGGTGCCCTCCTGGCCGAGTGGCTGGCCACCGGTCAGGGGATCGGCTACGCGGTGGTCTCGGCCGCCGCCCGCTCCCAGATCGGGCGGGTGTGGGCGCTGGTCGTGGTGATCACGGTGGTCTCCCTGCTGCTCTACCTGGTCGCCCAGCTGGTCGAGACGGCCGTGCTCAGCCGCTTCGGACAGGCCGACCGGGCATGACGACCGCCCGCCGCACTCCGCGGTACCCACCGCACTCCCGGCCGGTCCCGGACGACCCCGCGGTCGACGCGATGGTGGCCGCGCTGCCGAAGGTGAGCCTGCACTGCCACCTCATCGGCTCGGTCGCCCCGCAGACGGTGGTCGACCTCGCGGCGCGGCACGGCGTGCGGCTGGACCGCTCGGCCGAGGACCTCTACGACCACGACAGCTACGCCGACCTCGGCGAGTTCCTCCGGGTGCTGGACGTCGTCGGGTCGGTGGTCCGGGACGCCGAGGACTTCCACCGGGTCACCTACGAGTCGCTCACGGCCGGCGGCGCCGACCACGGCGTCCTGTACCGCGAGATCCAGCTGAGCCCACCGGGGCATCCGGGCGTGCCCTACCCGCGGATCCTGGAGGGCGTCCTCGCCGGGCTGCGCGACGCCCGCACCGACACCGGCATCGACGCCCGGCTGGTGGTCGGGATCAACCGCGAGCGCAGCGCCGCCGAGGCCGTCGAGCTGGTCGAGCAGGTGATCGAGCACCGCGTCGACGAGGTGGTCGGCATCGGGCTGGACTACGCCGAGGTCAACGGCCCGCCCGAACGGTTCGTCGAGGCGTACCGGCTCGCCGGGCGGGCCGGCCTGGGTCGCACGGCGCACTCGGAGTCCGGTCCGCCCGGCAACGTCCGCACCCTGCTCGACGAGCTCGGCTGCAGCCGGGTCGACCACGGCTACCACGTCGTCGACGACCCCGAGGTCACCGCGCGGTGCGTCGCCGAGCGCATCCCGTTCATCTGCACCCCGGTGAGCTCCGACATCGGCCGCTACTCCGGCAGCGGCGACGGCACCCACCGCCGGATCGCGCAGATGGTCGACGCCGGGCTGTGCGTCGCCATCGACTCCGACGACCCGCCGATGTTCGGCACCGACCCCACCCACGACCTCCGGGTGCTCGCCCATGCGCTCGGTTACCGCCGCGACGAGCTGGCGACCTTCACCGCCAACGCCATCGACGCGTGCTGGCTCGACGCGACCGAGAAGGCCGACCTGCGCGCCCGCGCGGAGGAGATGGTCGCCGCCACGCCGGACGCACCTCGCCCGACACCCCCTGCCCTGCCCGCCCAGACCAAGGAGCTCCAGCCATGACCGACTTCCGCGTGCCCGCGGTGGACATCTCCCCCTACGTCGACCCGGCGGGCTCACCCGAGAGCCGGCGCGCGGCGGCGCAGGCCTTCGACGAGGCGGCGAGCACGGTCGGCTTCGTGCAGGTGCTCGGGCACGGCGTGCCCACCGACGTCACCGATGCCTTCGCCGACGCCCTGGACGCCTTCTTCGGGCTGCCGCTGGAGGCCAAGGCGGCGTACCGCACCCCGCCGGAGGTCAACCGCGGCTACAGCCCGCCGAAGACCGAGTCGCTGAGCCTGAGCCTCGGGCTGGCGCCCTCGAACCGGATGCACGACTTCTTCGAGGCCTTCAACGTCGGGGCCGCGCACACCGACCACCCGGGGCTGGACCTGCCCGTGGCCGACTACCCCGAGAACGTGTGGCCGGCGGAGGCCGAGGGGTTCCGCGCCGCGGTGGAGAGGTACTTCGCCGAGGCGGGCCGGGTGGCGCGGACGCTGACCACCCTGTTCGCCGACGCCCTCGACCTGCCGGCCCGGTTCTTCGAGGCGTACACCGACCACAGCCTCGACGTGCTGCGGATGAACAACTACGCCCTGCCGCCCGGCGACGTGACGCTCGACGGCGACCTCACCGGCATGGGCGAGCACACCGACTACGGCATCGTCACCGTGCTGTGGGCCGACCAGGTCAAGGGCCTCCAGGTCCTCGGCCGCGACGGCGCCTGGCACGACGTCATGCCCGCCGACGGCGCGCTGCTGATCAACCTCGGCGACCTGATGGCCCGGTGGACCGGCGAGCGCTGGATGTCGACCCTGCACCGGGTCAAGCCGCCGATCGTGGCCGGCCGGATCGAGCGCCGGCGCTCCGCGGCGTTCTTCCACGACGGCAACATCGACGCGGTCATCGAGACGCTCCCGACCTGCCGGGACGCGCAGGGCAGGTCGGTGTACCCGCCCATCACGGTGGGCGAGCACATCCGCGCGAAGCTCGCCGGCTCGCGGGCCGGCGTCGCCAACCGGGAGGCCGAACGCGAGGCGGCGCGCGTCCTGGCCGCCCGGCCGGCGTGAGCACGGGGTGCCGGGTCCAGGCCGTCGTCGACGGTGGTGGGCGTCCCTTCCCGGCGGGCCGCAGCGGGCGCGACGGGGCCCGTCGTCCCTGCCGACCACCACGGCCGGGCGTCAAGGCCGTACAGTCCACGGTGATCGCCGTTGTGCCTCTGCTTCGTTCCCGGACGTCCGCAGTCGTCTCTGCCTGACGTTCCCTCTCGGTCCTGCCGGTCGGTACGGCGGTCCCGGTCCGACGACTGTCGCGCCGGACACCCCCCCACCGGGACGAGGACGACATGACCCAGGGCACCGTGAAGTGGTTCAACAGCGAGAAGGGCTTCGGCTTCATCGAGCAGGACGGTGGCGGCCCCGACGTGTTCTGCCACTACTCGGCGATCAGCGGTAGCGGCTACAAGTCGCTGGACGAGGCGCAGCGCGTCGAGTTCGACGTCACGCAGGGCCAGAAGGGCCCGCAGGCGGAGAACGTCCGCCCGATCTGAGCGATGCGACGAGGCCCCGGCGTTCCGCGCCGGGGCCTCGTCCGTTCCCGGGCCCGGTGCCCGGCCGACGGCACGTGCTCATCCGCCCGCCCACCCAGGAGGCACCCCATCGCCAGCCCCCGGTCCCGCTGCGCCGACGCCCACCTCGGGTGCACCTGCCGCGGCGACGCCGCCGTCCACGAGCAGCGCGCCCGCGAACGCGACGAGGCGCGCGCGCAGGCCGGCGACGTCGTCCCCTGCCCCGAGTGCGGCCGGCCCACCACGCCCTTCCAGCTGGTCACCTGGGGCAACTGCCGGGCCTGCCGCACCGCCCACTCGCGATCGGTGGAGCCGCTGCGCTGGTGAGCGCCGCCCGCCAGCGGTGAGCGGCGCCCGCCAGCGGTGAGCGGCGCCCGCCGGTGGGGTCAGTCCCCGGCGGCCTCCGGCAACGGCAGGGGCGCCACGGGCGCCGGCCGAGCCGCCAGCGCGTCGGTCAGCAGCGCGACCAGCGCCTCCAGCTGCACGTCCGCCGACGACTGCACCTCCTCGTCGGAGCCGTCGAGCGCCCGGGCGGCCAGCCCCGCCTTGCTGTCGATCAGCTCGGCGATCCGCGCGTCGATGGTCTGCGCGGCGATGATCCGCCAGGCGGTGACCGGCTCGGTCTGCCCGATGCGGTGGCTGCGGTCGATCGCCTGCGTCTGCTCGGCGTCGGTCCACGAGAGCTCCGCCAGCACCACGTTGGACGCCACCTGCAGGTTCAGCCCCACCCCGGCCGCGGTCAGCGAGCAGACGGCGACCGCGACGTCCGGGTCGTTGACGAAGGCGTCGACGTTCCGCTGCCGCACGCCGGGCGTCTGGTCCCCGCGGATGGAGGAGAACCGCACCCCCTGCTTGGTGAACACCTGCTCGGCGGCGTCCATCACGTCGACGTGCTTGGCGAAGAAGACCACCTTGCCGGCGCTGCGCGCGAGCTGTGCGGCGTAGTCGGCGGCGAGGTCGGCCTTGGCCTGGCCGATGCGGCGGAGCATGCCGAACACGTTGTCGCCGCTGCTGGAGGTCGTCGCGTCCTTGAGCTCCCAGCGGGCCACCGTGCGGACCAGGTCCGCGTCGATGCCCTCGACCGGCTCACCGGAGCGCCGGTTGGCCAGCGCCGTCTCGTACCGGGCCACCATGCGGCGGGCGAGGTCGCGCTCGGCCGCCCGGATCGACCGGCCGGCCGCGCCGTCCAGCTCCACCGGCAGGTCGGCGATCCGGCGGGCCGGGATGTCGGCGGCGACCTCCACCTTGCGGCGGCGGACGATGCCCATGTCGATCACGCAGCGGCGGGCCGCGGGGTAGAAGCCGGGGTCGGCCGGCGTCAGGCCCACCTCCTCGAGCGCGTTCATGAGCTCGCCCAGCGGCTTGGCGTCGTCGATCCAGCCGAGGAACTGCCAGATCGCCCGGAAGTCCTCGATGTCGTTGATCAGGGGTGTGCCGGTCAGCGCCATCAGCAGCGGCCGCACCGTGCGCGTGCGGAGCCGCTCGGAGAGCTCGAGCACGTGCTGGGAGCGCTGGGAGGTCTTGTTCTTGATGAAGTGCGCCTCGTCGACGACCATGCCGCGGAAGCCGAACTCCCCCAGCCAGCCCACGTGCCGGTCCAGGACCTCGTAGTTGACGACGACGACGTCGGCGAAGCCGTCGACGGTCTCCCCGTTGCCGTGGATGACCGTGGCCCGCCGGTGCGGCGTCCAGCGGGCGGCCTCGCGGGCCCAGTTGGTCTTGACCACGTTCGGCACGACCACCAGCAGCGGGTAGGCGTCGGCCGCGTCCGCGGCGAGCAGCGCCTGCGCCGTCTTGCCCAGGCCGGGCTCGTCGGCGAGCAGGAAGGTGCGGTGCCCGGCGGCCGCGGCGGCGACCAGCTGCGCCTGGTGCGGCATCAGCTCGGCGCCCCCGGACAGCGGCCGGGCGGACGGAGCGGGCAGCGGCATGCAGGCCGCGTCGCCGCCGCCGGCGCGCTCGAAGGAGTTGAGCAGCGGGCCGATCAGCTCCCAGCCGGCCAGCCGGCGCGGCCGGGCGACGGGCGGCGGCGCGGCCGAGAAGTCGGGGGCGAGGAAGGGGTTCGCCAGCTGCCGGGAGATGACCGACTGCGGCACCACCCGGTGCTCGGGAGCCGCGGCCGGCGCGGCGGCCGGCTCGGGCTCGGGCTCCGGCTCGGGCTCCGGCTCGATCCCCACCGACCGAAGCATCTCCTGCTGCAGCGACCGGGCGGCCCCGGTGACGACGGCGTCGTCGGCCAGCAGCGCGAGCAGCCCGGGGTCGCGCACGGCGGTCTTGGCCAGGATCGTGCCGATCCCGTCGATCCGCTTGAGCTGGTCGGACCGGGCGGCGGGGCTGAGCGTCTCGTCTGCCCGCACCCGGGCGTGCTCCTCGCGCACCATCAGTGCGACGACCTGGAACTTGGTGCGCACCGCGGGGGTGACGCGGCCCGCCTGGACGGCGGCCTCCACCGATCGGACGGTGCGGGACAGCAGCGTGACCACGTCCCCGGGGACGCGTCGCTGGTTTCGCGGGGCCGCACGTCGCTGGCCCGTCGAGCGCTGGCCTGATCGGCCCAAGACTCCTCCTCTGGGTGCCGCGGGCCGAGTGGCCCACGGCACGGTGCCGCGCACCGTCCCGCGACCGGACGACGGTCGTTCCCGGAGGCGGCCTCCGGTGACCATCCCGAGCCATGACCCGGCCCGGGGGGGGATCCGGCGAGGGATCGACGCCGCGGCGCCTGACGCCCGGCCCTCGAAGGAGGACCCGGAGCCGCCCGTCGACGATCGGGCCGACATCCGCACGCAGGACGTCGTCGCGAGACACGCGGCACGTGCCGCGCGATCGGTGCTCCTCCGAGGCTACCGCCTGCCGGCTCGCGGGGCAGCGCGCGCCGGGCGGGCCGCGCTGACGGCCTGTCCACCGGAGCACGCCGGCCCGGAGGAAGGGCCACGCCGGGATCAGCCGAGGGCCACCCCGGCGACGGGCAGGGCGATGAACACCCCGCCGGCATACGCCGGCATGGCCCACCGCTGGCGCGCAGCGAAGGCGCCGAAGGCCTCGGCCACCCGCACCGGGAGGTAGCGGATCTGCGGCACCGGGTAGATGAGGACGACCGCGGTGACGTTGAACAGCACGTGCACCAGCGCGATGACCAGGCCCTCCGGCTGACCGGTCGCCAGCGCGGCGAGCAGCGCGGTGGCCGTCGTGCCGAGGTTGGCGCCGATGGTGATCGGGTACGCGTTGCGGACCGTCAGCACGCCCGCGGCGACCAGTGGGAGCAGCGTGACGGTGACGATCGAGGAGCTCACGACGAGGATCGCCGCGACCGTGCCCACCCCGATGCCCACCAGGCCGCCGGCCTTGCCGACCGAGCGGTTGGCCTTCTCCTGCAGCGGCCCGCTGACCACCGCGCGCATGTTCTTGCTGATGTACCTGATCGTCACGTAGAGCGCCGCGATCCCCAGCACGAGCATGACGGTGCCGAGGAAGGCACCGGCCGGGACCATCGCCCCCAGGACCGTCTCCACCGCGGCGTTGGCCGGGTCCGTCGCGAGGGCGAGGGGGCTCTGCAACTCCACCCCGGAGACGCCGGCGTCGCCGACCAGGCCGCCGAGCCAGCGGGCCGTGGACGACAGGAAGCCGGTGAGCAGCTCCAGCGGCAGCAGCACCACCACCGCCAGGATGTTGAACATGTCGTGCATGGTCGCGGCCGCGACGACCTGCCGGAACTCGCCCCGGCGCTGCATGCTCACCAGGGTGACCACGGTGTTGGTCACGGTGGTGCCGATGTTGGCGCCCATGACCATCGGGACGGCGAGCTCCACCGGGATGACGCCGGCGGCCACCATGCCCACGATCGCCGAGGTGGACACCGACGACGACTGCACCAGGATGGTCGCCAGCACGCCGGCGAACAGACCGGACAGGGGATGACTCACCCCCGCCAGCACCGCGTCGTTGAACCCCTCGCCCATCTGGGCGATCCCGTCCTCGACCACCCCCACCCCGACCAGGAACAGGTAGAGCAGCAGGAGGGCCAGGACGGCGCGGCCTGCCACCTGCCCCCGGCTCATCCGCTGCGTCGGTGCGGTGTCGTCCGTCGTCGCCTCGTCCTGCCGGTCGGTCACGGCGGTCCCCCCCTGGATCGGTGCTCGACGCCCCGGGGGCTACCCGCCCGGTCGACGCCGGGGTGACGTCGGGGCGAACTGCGGGTGCTGTCCCCTGGACCGGGACCCGCCGGGTCCCGTCCGGGACGCCCGGCTCCTTCGCCGGGCAGGACCGCCCCCGGCATGGGAGCCTGCGCTCGTGACGCCAGGGGCGCGGCAGACGATCCAGCGGACGGCGAGCAGGCGCTCCTACCGCGGCCAGTCGGTGCACGCAGCGCCCGGCGTGCACGAGTACGCGGTGACGCTGGTCCGCGCCGCCCTGCCCGAGGGCGGCCGGATCCTCGAGGTGGGTGCCGGGTCCGGGGCGCTGGCCCTCCGGCTCCGCGACGCCGGCTTCGACGTGGTGCCGACCGACCTGGACCCGCCGCACGAGTGGATCCACCGCCTGGACCTGGACCACCCGGAGTGGACCGAGGAGACCCGCGGCCCCTTCGACATGGTGGTCTGCGTGGAGACCCTGGAGCACGTGGAGAACCCGCGCCAGGTGCTCCGGTCGATCCGGTCCCTGCTACGGGTCGGCGACCGGCTGCTGGTCAGCACCCCGAACGTGACGCACCCGCACTCACGGTTGAAGATGTTCCTCCGTGGCGCCCCGTACATCTTCGGCCCGGAGCACTACTACCAGCCCGGGCACATCACGATCCTGCCCGACTGGATGCTCACCGAGCACGTGCGCCAGGCCGGCTTCGACCGGATCGAGGTGACCACGGCGGGCAGCACTGAGTACCGCGGGCTCCGCCGGCTGGTCCACCGGGTCGAGACAGCCGCCCTCCGGGTCATCGGGCTCCGGCACCGCGCGGCCGACGGCGAGGGCGTCTGCACGTTCGTCACCGCGGTCGCGGCGTGACGGTCGCGCACCGGACGCCCCAGGCGTGCCGCCGTCCGGCCGGTCCCGCCGCTCGTCGACCACGTCGTCCACCGGCTACGTCACTTGTCTCGGGACGCCCGCGACGAGTGCGCGCCCCGTTCCCGTCATCCGCGCGATCCGGAGTGACGCAGCTCATTCCTACCGTGCACTGAGAGAGGTGGCCGGTCGATCCCGGTCGCCCACCGCCGTCCCAGCGACCCCTGCCAGGAGCCTCCCCCATGAGTCAGATGGTCACCCTCGGCGCCCCGCGTGCGGCAGCGTCCCCGATGCCCGGAACCCGGGACGTCGGCCGCCTGCTGGTGCAGTGCGACGACCGCCCCGGCGTCGTCGCCGCGGTCTCGACCTTCCTGGCCGAGCACGGGGCCAACATCATCGAGCTCGGCCAGTACTCCACCGACCCGGAGGGGGGCCGGTTCTTCCAGCGCACCGTCTTCCACCTCGAGGGGCTGTCGGCGCAGCAGGAGCGCCTCGAGGCGGAGTTCGCCCAGGTCGCGGCGACGTTCGAGCTGGACTGGTCGCTCACCCGGGCCGACGAGCCGAAGCGGGTGGGCATCATGGTCTCCCGCTACGACCACTGCCTGCTGGACCTGCTGTGGCGGGTGGGCCGGGGCGAGCTGGCGATGAACCCGATCATGGTGGTGAGCAACCACCCGGACCTCGCCGACGAGGTGCGCGCCTTCGGCGTCCCGTTCATCCACATCCCGGTCACCAAGGACACCAAGGCCGAGGCCGAGGCCCGCCAGCTGGACGTGCTGCGCGGCAACGTCGACCTGGTCGTGATGGCCCGGTACATGCAGATCCTCAGCAGCACCTTCCTCGAGAACGTCGGCTGCCCGGTGATCAACATCCACCACTCGTTCCTGCCGGCGTTCATGGGCGCCAACCCGTACGTGCAGGCGAAGTCCCGCGGCGTGAAGCTGATCGGCGCGACGGCGCACTACGCCACCCAGGACCTCGACGAGGGGCCGATCATCGAGCAGGACGTCACCCGGGTGTCGCACGCGCAGACCTCGGCGGAGCTGCAGCGCCGCGGCGCCGACGTCGAGCGCTCCGTGCTCGCCCGCGCCGTCGCCTGGCACGTCGAGGACCGGGTGTTCCGGCACGGCAACGCGACCGTGGTGCTCTGATGGCCGCCACCCTGATGGACGGGAAGGCACTCGCCGCGCGGGTGCGCGAGCGGACGGCGGCCGAGGTCGCCGAGTTCACCGCGCGCACCGGGCGCGCACCGGGCCTGGCCACGGTGCTGGTCGGCGAGGACCCGGCGTCGGCGGTCTACGTGGCCAGCAAGCGCAAGCAGTGCGTCGCGGCCGGGATGACCGACCACCACCGGCTCCTCCCGGCGACGGCGACCCAGGAGGAGGTGGCCGCGGTCCTCAGCGAGCTGGCCGCCGACCCCGACGTCTCCGGCATCCTGCTCCAGCTGCCCCTCCCCCGCGGCCTGGACGCCGGCCCGCTGATCCAGCTGATCCCCGCCGAGAAGGACGTCGACGGGCTGACCACGCTCAGCGCGGGCCTGCTGGCCCAGGGGCGTCCGGGTCTGCGCCCGTGCACGCCGTCCGGGGTGATCGAGCTGCTCGACGCCCACGACGTGCCGCTCGAGGGCGCCGATGCCGTGGTCATCGGCCGCTCCGAGCTGGTGGGCAAGCCGGTCGCCCAGCTGCTGCTGCAGCGCAACGCCACGGTGACCGTCTGCCACTCGCGCACCCGCGACCTCGCCGAGGTCTGCCGACGCGCCGACGTCATCGTCGCCGCTGCCGGCAAGGCCGGGCTGGTGCAGGGCGACTGGGTCAAGGACGGCGCCGTCGTGGTCGACGTCGGCATCCACCGCACCGACTCCGGCCTGGTCGGTGACGTGGACACCGAGGCCGCCGCGGCGCGGGCCTCGCTGATCACCCCGGTCCCCGGCGGCGTCGGCCCGATGACCATCGCGATGCTGCTGCAGAACACGCTGCTGGCCGCCCGCGCCCAGGCCGAGGCCGGCTGAGCCCGGTCGTGTCCACCCGCGCGACATTTGACCCGTCCGCGGCTGCCGCACCCGGCCGCAGTGGTCCCGCCATTGCACTGTGCCGCCGGTCACAAGGTCGTCCCTATCGTGACCGTAGGACGAACGGCACCGGCCGGCCCGCCCAGACCCCGCCGCCCGCGCCCCGGCCCCGGGCGCGCACCACACGAGGAAGGGACACGGAGTGAACAGGTCGCTTCCGCGCAATCCCGAAACCCGCGCTGCCCTGCGCCGGACCTTCGAGACCCTCGGCTACGAGGTCATCCCGTTCAAGAAGACCGGGGACGACGTCCAGGAGCACGTGCCCACCGACGTGCGCCTGACGGTCACCGCCTCCCCCGCCAAGGGCATGAAGGCCACCGTCGAGCTGGCCGTCCGGCTGACCAAGGCCGGCTACACCGTCGCCCCGCACCTGAGCGCCCAGCAGATCTCCGACCGGGCGCACCTGACCGACGTCATCGCCCAGGTGCGCGAGGCCGGCATCACCGAGGTGTTCGTGGTCGGCGGTGACCCCACCGACACCCCCACCGAGTTCCGGGACGCGCACGCGCTGCTGCTGGCGATGAAGGAGATCGGCCACCCGTTCACCGAGGTGGGCATCGGCGGCCACCCGGAGGGCCACCCGTCGGTCTCCGACGACGTGCTCTACGGTGCGCTCGCCGACAAGGCGCCCTTCGCCCACCACATCACCACGCAGATCTGCTTCGACAGCAAGCGGATCCTCGACTGGGCCCGCGAGCTGCGCCGGCGCGGCATCGACCTGCCCATCCACATCGGCATCCCGGGCGCGGTGACCCGGCAGAAGCTGCTGCGGGTCTCCAACGGGCTGGGCGTCGGGGAGTCGGCGAAGTTCCTCAAGAAGCAGCAGAACCTGCTGTGGCGCTTCTTCCTGCCGGGCGGCTACAGCCCCGACGGGATCATCCGCGGCCTGGCCCCCTCGATCGGCGCGCCCGACCAGCGGATCGAGAAGTTCCACGTCTTCACCTTCAACGACCTGGCGCCGACCGAGGCGTGGCGGCAGCAGATGCTGTCCCGCCTCGCCGAGCAGTAGGTCGGCACCACCGCACCAGCCCGCCGCCCTCCTGGACGGCACCGGGAAACCATCGACGACGAACGGACCCAGATGAGCGCCAAGAACCTGCAGGAACTGCTGGACCAGAAGGGCAACACCGTCGAGCTGCTGCGCGACTCGCAGATCGGGGCCTACATCTACCCCGTGGTGCCCGCGGAGTTCACCAACTTCCGGCGTGAGGTCAAGTCCTGGCAGAACACCGCCGTGCTGTTCGACCAGTCGCACCACATGTTCAACACCTACGTCCGCGGCGCGGACGCGCTGAAGCTGCTGACCGACACCGGCGTCAACAGCACCGCGAACTTCCCGGTCAACAGCGCCAAGCAGTTCGTGCCGGTCTCCCCCGAGGGCGGCGTGATCGGTGACGGCATCCTCTTCCGGCTGGCCGAGGAGGAGTTCGTCTTCGTCGGCCGCGCGCCGGTGGCCAACTGGCTGATGTTCCACGGCAGCAAGGGCTACGACGTCGAGCTGGAGAACGACCCCCGCTCCCCCTCGCGCCCCTACGGCAAGCAGGTGACCCGCAGCGTCTGGCGCTTCCAGATCCAGGGCCCGCGCGCCTGGGACGTCATCGAGAAGCTCAACGGCGGCCCGGTCGAGCAGCTCAAGTTCTTCCGGATGAGCACCATGAACATCGCCGGCAACCAGGTGCGCACCCTGCGCCACGGCATGGCCGGTGCCCCGGGCCTGGAGATCTGGGGCCCGTACGAGACCTACGACCAGACCCGTGAGGCCATCCTCGAGGCGGGCCAGGAGTTCGGCATCGAGCCCTGCGGCTCGCGCGCCTACTCGAGCAACACGCTGGAGTCGGGCTGGATCCCGTCGCCGCTGCCCGCCGTCTACACCAGCGAGGGCCTGCGCGAGTACCGCGAGTGGCTGCCCGCCGACGGCTACGAGGCCACCAACGCCCTCGCGGGCAGCTACGTGTCCGACAACATCGAGGACTACTACCAGAACCCGTGGGAGCTGGGCTACGGCGGCTTCGTGAAGTTCGACCACGACTTCATCGGCCGTGACGCGCTGGAGGCGGTCGACAAGGAGAGCCAGCGCCGCAAGGTCACGCTGGAGTGGAACGCCGAGGACGTCGCCAAGCTGCTGGCCTCGCCCGTCGACAAGAACGGCCCCGGCTACCAGTTCTTCGACCTGCCGAACGCCAACTACGGCTCGTCGAGCTTCGACAGGGTCGAGGACGCCGACGGCAGCCTGCTGGGCCTGTCGATGTTCACCGGCTACAGCTCCAACGAGCGCGTCGCGCTGTCCCTGGCGACCGTCGACCCGAGCGTCCCCCACGGCGCCGAGGTCCGGGTCATCTGGGGCGAGCCGAACGGCGGCAGCAAGAAGACCACCGTCGAGCCGCACGAGCAGTTCAGCGTGCGCGCCATCGTGAGCCCGGCGCCGTACACCGCCATGGCCCGCGAGAGCTACCAGCCCGGCTGGCGCACCGGCGACTGACCTGACCGGCCGGTCGCACCAGGGGCCGGGGAGTGCTGCAGCCGCAGCGCTCCCCGGCCCCTGGTCGTTGCGGGCTCAGGCCACCGGCCGCTCGCCCTCGTGATCACCCCGCGCCCATCGGGGTCATCCCGGCTCCGAGGCCCCGCTGGACGCGAGGTGATCACGCACCAGCGCCGGCCCGGCGCCGCGATCAGCCGGCGGTGACGGCGGACAGGATGCGCAGGGCGTCGGCGGTGCCGGCCACCTCGTGCACGCGCACGCCCCAGGCGCCGGCCTGCGCGGCCAGCACCGAGGTGGCCAGGGTCGCCGGGTCACGCTGCTCCGCCGTCCGGGTGACCCCGCCCTGCTCGGTGAGCACCGCCTGCAGGAACCGCTTGCGCGAGGCGCCCACCAGCAGCGGCAGGCCCAGGTCGACGATCTCGTCGAGGTGCCGCAGCAGCGCCACGTCGTGCTCCGGGCGCTTGGCGAACCCCAGCCCGGGGTCGAGCACCAGCCGGCCTGCGTCCACGCCGGCGGCGACGGCGGCGTCGGCCCGCGCGGTCAGCTCGGCCCGCACTTCGGTGACGACGTCGCGGTAGCGGGCCGCGGCGTACATGTCCCGGCTGTGGCCGCGCCAGTGCATGAGCACCCAGGGCACCCCGGCGTCGGCGACCACGCGGGCCATCGCCGGGTCGGCCAGCCCACCGCTGACGTCGTTGACCAGCACCGCACCGGCGGAGATCGCCGCCTCGGCCACCGCCGCCCGGGTGGTGTCCACGCTGACCGCCACGCCGGCCGCGGTCAGCTCGGCGACCACCGGCACCACGCGGCGCAGCTCCTCGGCGACCGCCACCCGGTCGGCGCCGGGGCGGGTCGACTCGCCACCGACGTCCACGACGTCGGCGCCGTCGGCGGCCATCGCCAGGCCGTGGGCCACGGCCGCGTCCGGGGTCGACCACAGCCCGCCGTCGGAGAACGAGTCCGGGGTGACGTTGAGGACGCCGAGCACGGTGCACCGGCCGGACCGACGGAGCAGCGGGTGGACCAGCGGCGGCGCACTGGGCGGGTTCACGACGGTGGCCACGCGGTGCTCCCTGGGACGGGGCGGCGCCGGGCGGCCGCCGATCCGTCGACGCTACGGATGCCCGGGGCGCGGCAAATCGGGCCACTGCCCCACCCGGACCGAGACAGATGACCCGTTCCCGGTGGATGCTCCGGGTGCCCACGCCGGACCCGAGGAGCCGCATGCCCAGATACGAGCCCGTCGTCCTCCGGCTGCCGTTCCGCGGCACCTGGCGTGCGGTGAACAGCCCGGCGCGACGGGTGCCCAGCCACGGCAGCCACCTGTTCGCCACCACCTACGCGATCGACTTCGTCGCCGTCGCCGGGCAGGACACCGCCCATACCCGGGACTGGCGGACGGCGCTGTCCACCGAGCCACCGGAGCGGTTCGTCGCCTTCGGTCAGCCGGTGCTCTCCCCCGCGGCCGGCCGGGTGGTGACCGTGCACGACGGCGAGCCGGACCACGCGGCGCGGCGGTCGGCGCCGGCCCGGATGTCGTACGCGCTCACCCAGGCGTCGCGGGCCCGGGGCGGAGCGGGGGCGCTGGCGGGCAACCACGTGGTCCTGGCAGCCGGTGACGGTGCGTTCGTCGTCCTCGCGCACCTGCGCGCCGGGTCGGTCGGCGTGCGCGTGGGCCAGCACCTCGAACCCGGCGAGCCGGTCGGCGCGTGCGGCAACTCGGGCAACTCCACCCAGCCGCACGTGCACCTGCAGGTGATGGACGACGCCGACCCGTTCCGGGCCCGCGGGGTACCGATGCTCTTCACCGACCTGCGGCTGTGGCCGGCGGGCGGCGGGCCGCCGGCCGACGTGCCGCGCGGCATGCCCGGCGAACTGGACGTGGTCGAGCCCCGCTGACCGCCCGCCCCGGGCACGCGCGCAGCCGGCCGGCCCGGCAGGATGGGCGGATGCCACGCCAGCTCCCGCCCCTGCCCACGATGGTGGTCGGCAGCCTGCCGCAGCCCGACTGGCTGATCGACCGCGAGCGCCTGGGCCACCAGTTCCCGCCGCGGGTGCGGGCCGCCGAGCTGTGGCGCATCCCCGCCGAGCACCTCGCCGAGGCCCAGGACGACGCCACGCTGGCGGCGATCCGCTCCCAGGAGGAGGCCGGGCTGGACGTGGTGACCGACGGGGAGATCCGCCGGGAGTCCTACTCCAACCACTTCGCCACCGCGCTGGCCGGGCTGGACCTCGACGCCCCCGGGCACGTGCGCAACCGCTCGGGCATCGACATCCCGGTGCCCCGGGTGACCGGCGAGCTGCGGCGCCCCGCCCCGGTGCAGGTGGAGGACGTGCGGTTCCTCTGCGCGCACACCGACCGGGCGGTGAAGATCACCGTGCCCGGGCCGTTCACCATGGCGCAGCAGGCGCAGAACGACCACTACCCCGACGACCGGGCCCTGGCGCTGGCCTACGCCGACGTGGTCCGCGAGGAGATCGCCGACCTGTTCGCCGCCGGCGCCGACATCGTGCAGGTCGACGAGCCGTGGCTGCAGGCCCGCCCGGAGATCGCCCGGCGGTACGGCGCCGAGGCGCTCACCCGCGCCGTCGAGGGCGCCCCCGGGCCGGTGCACGTGCACCTGTGCTTCGGCTACGCCGCGATGGTCGCCGAGCGGCCGGCCGGCTACTCGTTCCTCCCCGAGCTCGCCGACGTCCCGGTCGCCGCCGTCTCGGTGGAGACCGCCCAGTCGCACCTGGACCCGGCGACGCTCCGGCCGCTGCGCGGGAAGGGCATCGCCCTGGGCGTGCTCGACCTGTCCACCCCGGAGGTGGAGACCCCGCAGGTGATCGCCGACCGGGTCCGCCGCGCGCTGGACTCCGTCGACGTCGACCGCCTGCTGCTGTCCAGCGACTGCGGGCTGAAGTACCTGCCGAGGGAGTCGGCGGCGGGCAAGATGCGCTCGCTCGCCGAGGCCGCCGCGGTGCTGCGCACGGAGCTGTAGCGGGAACGGGTCAGGTGCCGCAGAAGGTACGGTAGGGCCCGAACGTGTCCGGCGCGGGTGCGGCGTACCGCTCGAGGCCGGGCCGCTCGTCGAAGGGTCGCTTCACCACGGCGACCAGTTCCTGGACGGGCGCCAGGTCGCCGGCGGTGGCGGCGTCCAGGGCCTCCTCGACCAGGTGGTTGCGGGGGACGTACACCGGGTTGGTGCGGTCCATCAGGTCGGCGTCCGGGGTGAGCGCGAGCCAGCGGTCGAGCCAGCCGTCGAACGCGGCCAGGTCGAGCACCAGCCGGCGGGCCGGCTCCGCGTCGCCGCGGGCGGCGGTGCCGAGGGCGCGGAAGAACGACGTCCAGTCGGCCCGGCTCTCCTGCAGCAGCGGCAGCAGCTCCTCCACCACGGCGGTGGCCGCTTCCTCGTCGACGCCCGCGCCCAGGCCCAGCTTGGCCCGCATGCCGGCGCCCCAGACGGCGTTGTACTCGGCGCGGAACCGCCCGAGCGCCTCGACCGCGATCGGCACCGCCTGCTCCTGCTCGTCGTGCAGCAGCGGCAGCAGTGCCTCGGCGAGCCGGGCGAGGTCCCACTCCGCGGCGAGCGGCTGGTTGCCGTACGCGTAGCGGCCGCCGGTGTCGATCGAGCTGTACACGGTGGCCTGGTCGTAGCCGTCGAGGAACGCGCAGGGGCCGTAGTCGATCGTCTCGCCGGAGATCGTCACGTTGTCGGTGTTCATCACCCCGTGCACGAAGCCGACCAGCATCCACTGCGCCACCAGCGACGCCTGGGCGGCGACGACCGCCTCGAAGAGCGCCAGGTAGGGCTGCTCGGCGTCGGCCGCGGCGGGGTGGTGCCGGGCGATCGCGACGTCGGCCAGCCGGCGGAGCAGGTCGACGTCGCCGGTGGCGCGGGCGTACTGGAACGTGCCCACCCGCAGGTGGCTGCTGGCCACCCGGGCCAGCACCGCACCGGGCAGCAGGGTCTCCCGGCGCACGTCCCGCCCGGTGGCGGTGACGGCGAGCGAGCGGGTGGTCGGGATGCCGAGGGCGTGCATCGCCTCGCTGACCACGTACTCGCGCAGCATCGGCCCGACCGCGGCCAGCCCGTCGCCGCCGCGGGCGAACGGCGTGCGGCCGGAACCCTTCAGGTGCAGGTCGCGCGGCCGGCCACGGTCGTCGACGAGCTCGCCGAGCAGCAGCGCCCGCCCGTCGCCCAGCCGGGGTGAGTAGTTGCCGAACTGGTGGCCCGAGTAGGCCTGCGCCACCGGGTTCGCCCCCTCGGGCACGGCGTTGCCCACGAGGAAGCGCACGCCCTCGGGGCTGCGCAGCCAGTCGACGTCCAGGCCGAGTTCCCCGGCCAGCTCCTCGTCCAGGACCAGCAGCGCCGGGGCGGGCGCCTCCTCGGCCTGCCACGGGAGCGCCAGCTCGGGCAGCTCGCGGGCGAAGCGGTCGTCGAGGCGGACGGTCGGTCCCGGGGCGATGCTCACCCCGACCAGCGTACGAGCGTGCGCGGCTCCCGGCCGGGTCACCAGCTGCCGCCGCCACCTCCACCGGCCGCTCCGCCCACCGACGTCGCGCCGGCGCCGCTGCTCACCGGCGGGGAGAGCACCGGGTTGTCCGGCGATGAGAAGGCCACCAGGGCCGGCCATATCCCGGCGTACCCGGCGCCGTGCGCGGGCACGTACCAGTCCGGCGCCGGCGCCGTGCCGGCCGCCTCCAGCGTCCGGGCGAACTCCGTCGCGACACCCAGCGCGACCGCGTGCGGCAGGTACCGGGCGCGCGGGTCGCCCGCGAGGTCGTCGACCCGGCCGGCGGCCACCCGCGCGAGCGCGTCCGACGCGGCCAGGGTCTCGCGGAACGCCACCACCTGCTGGTGCACCTCCGCGCCGGCCGCAGTCCGCTGCGGCATCCGCCCGGCGAGGGTGAGCACGACCAGCCCGGCCAGCACGACGCCCAGACCGGCCAACGCCCAGGTGGTGGTCGCCGCGAGCACGACGGTCAGGACGACGCCGAGGCCGAGCAGCGCGGCGCCCCGGCCGTACCAGCGGCGCCGGACCGCGGCCGGGTCGGCGGTGAACCAGCCGAGGTCGACCACGTCGGCGTAGATCGCCGAGCGGACCCGGCCGTCGAGCCCGCCGAACCGGGGTTGCAGGTCGGACAGGGTGAGGACGTCGCCCTCGGCGAAGACGCCGTCCAGCAGCAGCCGCTCGTAGGGGCGCAGGCCCCGCGGGTCGGCCGCCGTGCGGACCAGCCGCCAGTCCGCCGGCGCGTCGTCGGCGTCCTCGGCCCCGTCGTCGGCTGCGGCGCCGCTGGTCTCCTCGATCCGCAGGTGACCGCGGACGGCCAGGTCGAGCAGCGTGGCGGTCACCTCGTGCCGCTGGGCGTGCCCGTCGAGCACGGTGCCCAGCTGCGCGGGACGCCCGTCCTGCGGCGGGGTCAGCTGCGGCGGCACCGGGCCGGACTGCCCGCGGGGACGCCCGCGGCGGGCCAGCAGCAGGACCGGGCCGGCGAGGGCCAGCAGCGCGGCGAGGCCCAGCGCCACCGTGGCCGGGGTCGCCCGGAAGGCCTGCGCCGGGCTGAACGTGTCGTCCAGGACCGGCTCCGCGGCGGCGAAGGTGCCCGCCGGCCAGCGCCCGGCGACGGTGACGCCCTCCTCCGGCCCCAGCCCGGACGCCTGCGCGTGCAGCTCGCCGCCGGGCTCGACCGCGACGTCGCACGGGGTGCGCGAGCCCTCGCCGCCGACGACGCAGTCCGCCCCGACCGGCGCGGCGCCCGCCGGCCCGGTGACCCGGACGTCGACGTCGTCGATGGGCACCTGCCAGCCGGTGCCGACGGCGTTCCACCGCAGCTCGTCGACCTCGGAGCCGGCGTCGGCGACGCCCGCCACCCGGTACTCGATCTGGTAGGTGTGCCGGCCGCTGACCTCGGTGTCCTCGTCACCGACCCGGATGGTCAGCACGCCGTCCTCGCGGGTCAGCTCGGTGTCCGCCGGCGCGTCGGTGGGGCTGTCGACGCTGACGTCGCTGATCGGGTGCAGCCGGTCGCGGGTCTGCTCGTAGGGGAGCCGCTCGGGGATCAGCCGTTCGATCCCGTGCCGCTCCTCGTCGCCGAAGTCGTAGTCGATCGTCTCGGTGACCCGCAGCGAGCCATCGGCGGCCGCCTCGACCCGCACGTCGTAGGACCGGATCGCCTCCGCCGGTCCGTCGCCGGTGCAGCCGGCGAGCAGCACCGCTCCGAGGACGAGCAGCCCGCCCGTCGCGAGTGCCCGCCGTGTGCCCGTGCCGTCCATGTGCGCCCCGTCCATCCGTCCCTGTCGCCGTCGTGTCCCTGTCGCCGTCGTGCCAGCTGCAGCCGACCGAGGATCGCCGCGCGGCGACGGCCGGTCAACGCGGCGGGCCGTGCAGCGGTCTGTGCGGGAGGCGGGGGCAGTGGGTAGGGCGGACCGCATGGGAACAGGGAGCGCGGCGGTCGCCGCCGCGGACCAGTGGACCGATCCCGACGGGATCCGCCGGCCGGCCGGTGAGGTGCACGCCTGGCAGTCCGGGCGCAACGAGACGGTCTGCGGCCTGTCGCTGAGCCGGTCGCGGCTGCGCCGGTTCCCGCACGTCAGCTGGGCCGACGCGCAGCCGGAGTCCGGCCGGCACGCCGACGCCGTCGTCGAGGTCTGCCGCCGCTGCCGGGCCGGCATGGGCGCCCGCCGGGACGAGCGCGGCTGGACGCGGACGAACCCGCGCCCCTGACCGCACCCGCCCGGCGGCGCCCGGCGTCAGGACGGCTCGTGCAGCGGCTCGTTCCGCCCCACCCGCACGTGCCCGTCGGCCGGCGTCCACTGCCACTGCTGGATCTCCGGCAGGTCCTCCCCGTGCGTGCGCACGTGCTGCCGGTGCTCGAGGGGCAGGGACGTTGGTCAGGCGGCGCCGGGCCGGACGGCCGGGCGCCCGGCGGGATCAGCCGCGGTAGTTCACGTGCACGTGGTCGAAGTGGTTCGCCGTGCCGCTGCCCCGGTCCGCCATGGCCTTCCAGGAACCCGACGGCGAGGAGAGCATCCGCTGCTCCCAGATCAGGTAGTCGACCCCCAGCTCGGCCCAGTGCGCGCGGTGGTACTCCACGATGGCGTCCCCGAGTGCGGCGTTCGTCATCACCATGTAGTCCAGCGCGAGGCCGGAGGGGTGCCCGCCGGGGTCGGCCGCGCTGGCACGGGTGCCGCCGAGGGTGATGCTGCCGGCGCCGGGCACGGCGGAGACGACGGCGTCCGCCGCCGCCTGGACCACGGGCCGGACGCCGCCCGCGCTGTTGCTGATCCGGGCCACCGCGCCGGCGGCCGCCGCGGCGGCGGTCGTCGCGGCGGCGGCGGTGCCGCCCCGAGGCCGGGCTGCCGGTGCCGCCTCCCGCTGCGCGGCGGCCTCGGCGGCCTCCTCGGCGGCGGCCTTCGCCGCGGCCTCCTCGGCGGCGACGCGCTCGGCCGCGGCCCTCGCCTCGGCCTCGGCGGCCAGGCGGTCGACCTCGGCCTGGTCGGCGGCGGCCTGCGCCTGCTGCGCCGCCACCTGGGCGTCCTCGCGGCTGCTGCGGCTGGCGGCCATCTGCTCCAGCGGCGCCAGGTCACGGGTCGGGTCGACCGGGCGGGCACCGGCGGTCAGGCCGAGCGCCTCGGCCACGCTCACCGTCTCGGTGGGGGCCGCCTCCGCCCGGGCGACGGGATCCGGCCCGGTGAGCACGTTCATCCCGACCGCGCCGGCGGCGGCGACGGCCAGGTAGAGCGAGGGGCGGCGCAGCCCGGTGGGCGGGGTGCGGCCGGCCACCGGGGTACGGCGGGCAGCGGTGGTACGAGGGCGCATGAGCAGGAGGGCTCCGAGACGGCGGGCGGCGAGCCCCGGGAAGGGGCGCCGCGGGCTGCGGTGGTCCACCGGGCGCGCCGTCCCCACGATGACGGGGCGGGCGTCGGTGCCGTCCACTCGGACCTCGCCGCGCAGGAGCGGGACGGCCGACCGGACCCAGCCACCGTAGGTGCGTTGTGGAGTCGTGACAATCCACCGTCGGCGATTCGTCGAGTGACGCCCCTCGCGTCCCAGTGCTCCCATCCCGATCGTCTGCGCCGACTTCCCACGGGCTGTGGGCGCTCCCCCCGTGCTGCAGCGCGGGAAGTGCGCACGGGGAGCGTGGGAGGCGGGATCACCCCCGCGGTCAGTGCATGCCGAGCCGGGCCAGCGGCTCCACCAGCTCCCGCTCCTCGTAGGCCAGGTGCGACAGCAGCGTGTCGCTGAGCAGGTCGACCGCGGCGCGCAGCCCGGCCATCCCGTCCGGTGCCGAGACGAACTCGACCAGCGCCCGGTCGACGCCCTCGAGCACGTCGTGGATGGCGTGGTGCTCCTGCTCCAGCCGGTCGATGACCGGGCCCAGCCGGGCGTCGCCGGCGCGCAGGTGCGGGAACATCGACTGGTCCTCGATGGTGTGGTGCGTGGTCACGATCCGGCAGTAGGCCTCGCAGTAGGTGCCCAGCGTCCACTTGTTCTGCCGCATGGTCATCACGCTGATGTGCGACCGCGCCGTCCCGACGTCCATCGTGCCGGCGGCCACCTGGTCGACCAGCGACTGCACCTGGGCCAGCTCGGCGCGCAGGCCGTCGTGGATGGCGACCAGGTGCTGCCCCTGGGCCAGCTGGTCCGGCGTGTAGCTGCGCGCGGGGTCCGGCGCCGGCCCGGTCGGGCGGGTCGACTCGTCCCACACCTGCCGCTCGCTGCGCCGGGTCCCGTCGTCGGGCGTGGGGACGACGGGGAAGGAGGACGCCCCGCCGGCCACCGCGGGCGCGGGTTCCTCCACGGCGGGGGCAGGACCTGCCACGACCGCGCCCTCGGCGGCCACGAGCTCCCGGACCGCGGGAGCCACCTCGGCGGCGAAGCGGCGCAGGTCGTCGGGGTCGTCGCTGCCCAGGACGAACGTGCCGATCCGCTGTTCCAGGGCGAGCTCGGCGAGCTCCTCGGCCCACTGCTCGGCCGGTCCCTGCAACGGGCCGCGGCCGGTGGTGGTGAAGGTGCCGGTGATGTTGAGCAGCCGGCGCACGTCCGCCGGGGACCGCCCGGCCGCGACCGCGGCCTCGTCGACGATCGCGTTGCCGCGGGCCAGGTCACCGGGCTGCAGGTAGCTCAGCGAGGGGAGCCAGCCGTCGGCCCGGCGGCCGGTCAGGGCGAGCATCCGCGGCTTGTAGGCGCCCAGCCAGATGCCGACGTCGTGCGCGGGCGCCGGGCCGCGCTTGGCACCGACCACCCGGTGGAACTCCCCCTCGACCCGGACGCCGCCCCGCGCGTCGGCGTCCCAGGTCTGGCGGACCACCTCGATCGCCTCCTCCAGCGCCTGCACCGCCTGCCCACCGGTCAGCCGGCGGCCGCCCATCGCCGAGATGGCGTCCCAGAAGGCGCCGGCGCCCAGGCCCAGTTCCACCCGCCCGCCGCTGAGCAGGTCGAGGCTGGCCACGCTGCGGGCCAGCACGGCCGGCGGCCGCAGCGGCAGGTTGGTGACGTTGGCGGCCAGGTGGACCGTGCCGGTGCGCGCGGCCACGTAGCTGAGCAGCGTCCAGGTGTCCAGGAAGCCGGGCTGGTAGGGGTGGTCCTGGAAGGTGACCAGGTCCAGCCCCACCTGCTCGGCCAGCACCGCGAGGGCGACGGTCCGGTCGGGGTCGGCGTTGGCCGGGGTCAGGAAGGCACCGAAGGACAGCGGGTGGCCGGGGTCGCTCACCCGCCGACTCTCGCACGCCGACTCGCCGGACCTGTGCGCATCACGGTTCCCTCACGGATCCCGGACCGGCGCTCGACCGAGTGCCGGTCCCGGGTAGTGGCCGGGGAGTCCCACGGCGGCCGGCCCGGCCGTCACCGACCGGAGGAGGAAGACCAGACCGTGGACACCACCAACCGCACGCCCCGGCGGCGCGTGCTCGCAGCCGCTGCCGGCGCGGTCGCCCTGCTGGGCGCTGCCGGATGCGGGAGCGACGACGACGCACCCCGGGAGACGTCCGCCCTGGAGGTGACCGGTGGCGCCGTCGGTCCCGACGAGGACGTGAGCGAGAACATCAAGCTGCTGCAGGTGCAGCTGGAGTACCCCTTGGACGGCGTGTACGAGGCCGGCGAGGACGCCTCGCTGTTCCTGGGCATCGCCAACGACGGCACCGAGGCGGACACCCTCGTCGACGTGAGCGGTCCGGACTTCGCCGACGCCCGGATCGCCGGAGCCGACGGCACCGCCGGCGGCGACGACATCTCCCTGGAGGTCGCCGCCAACGACAACGTCTACGTCGGAGCGGAGGGCATGCCGGCCATCACCCTGGTCGACCTGCAGACCGAGCTGCGCTCGTCCGAGTCGATCCCGGTGACCTTCACCTTCGAGCGGGCCGGCGAGGTCACCATCGACGCGATGGTCTCGGCCGAGGACATGGACCCGCGGCCGACCTACGACTTCCCGGACCCGGACCAGGACCCGTCGGGCGAGACCCCGTCGGAGGGCTGACCCGCTACGGCCGGGAGCGCCCGCCGGTCAGCGTCGACCGGCGGGCCACTCCCCGGCCAGCGCCTGCGCCACCCGGTCGCGCCAGGCACGGGTCTCCGTCTCTGGGACCTGGGTGGACCGCCGGGCGCTCTCGGCGACGGCGTCGGCGTAGTGGAGCACCAGGTCGTCGACGCCGCGGCCGCGGGCCCGCCAGGCGAACTCGCGCAGCAGGCCGGCCATCCGGCGCAGCACGGCAGGCTGGCCGTCGGCGAAGTGCAGCGGCTCCTCCATCGCCAGCTGCAGGAGGGCCGGCAGGTCCCACGGGGGCAGGACCAGCCGCACCGTCCCCGCCTCGTCGCGGAACACCCGCTCGTCGGCCGGGTGGACCGCGAGCCGGCCGAGCAGGGCCGAGGCGTGGGACAGGGCGTGCACCGCCGTCGTCGGGTCGTTGATCCCCGGCGACAGCGCCCGCAGCGCGATGTCGACCACCTTGCGCAGGCCGTAGGCGACGTCCCGGCTGGCCGAGCGCTCGAAGTGCAGCCGCAGCGTCTCGTCGAGCCGGTCGGTCAGTGCCTGGACGTCCGGGTCCGCGCCGGGCTCGAGCCAGGCCCGGGCGACCGGGGTGCCCTCGACGACGGAGTCACCCATCCGCACCCCGAGCTCCACGACGGCGCCGGCCTCGACGGCGGCGGCCACCGCGGCCCGGGCGTCGACCCCGACCAGGAAGCCGCTGGACCGGGCGGTCAGCAGCAGCTCCCGGCCGCGGGTGACGCCGGGTGCGCCCGGGTCCGGCCGGTGGTGGTCCTCCCGGGTGCCGAGCTCCCGGGCGATGGTGCCGCTGGACTCGTAGTGGACGTCGCGCAGCATCGTCTCGACCCGCAGGACCGAGGCGAGGTGGCCGAGGAAGAGCACCAGCGCCACCACGCTGCCCAGGGTCAGCAGGTAGGCGACGCTGATCGACAGCCGCGGGACGAAGGCCGACTCCCCCGTCGTCGCGTCCGCCGTCCGCACGGTCCGGAGCACGGTGAGGGCGTAGACGAAGGTGAGCACCAGCTGGGCGAGGGTCAGCTGCACGACCCGGTCGGTGACGAAGGTCTGCAGCAGCCGGGGTGAGTACTGGCTGCTGCTCAGCTGCAGCGCCAGCACGGTCAGCGAGAACACCAGACCGGTCACCGAGATCAGCGAGCCGGCGATCGCGTTGAGCAGGTCCCGCGCTGCGGCGGGCCCGCCGCCGAAGGCGAAGGTCAGCGGGTCGTCGCCGAAGTCGGTGAGCCGGTCGTCGACCGCGGGCAGCAGGATGCCCAGGCTGACCGCCAGCACGATGCCGATGACCGGGATCGGCCACAGCGAGCCTCGCACCTGGTCGGCCAGGGTTCCGAGCGGGCCCGCACGCAGCCGGCTCACCGCCGGCCTCCTCCGGGTGCGCCGGCGGTCGGGGTCACAGCTGCGGCCGGACGCCGGCCTCCGCGGCCAGCGCGGACGGGTCCAGCGAGCCCTCCCCGTCCATCGCCGAGCGTCCGGGTCCGCGCCGGCCGACCGGCAGGACCGTCTTCTCCTGCGCGCCCTCCAGCTCGAGGGCCAGGGCGGTGTAGAACGCCACCGCCGCCAGCGCGATGCCCACCCACCCGGCGACCGCCTTCCAGTCCGAGGAGCCGGTCATCTCGTAGACCCCCGTGGTTCCGAACCGGGCGGCGGCGACCGCCATCACCAGGGCCGGCAGCACCTTGCTGCTGACCGCCGTCGCCGCCGGGACGAGCATGGCCAGCCCGGCGACGACCAGCAACACGCCCAGTCCCGAGCTGGTGCTGCCGGGCGGCAGCGTGAGCGTGGTGAACCCGGCCACCGCCCAGGTGCCGCTGAGGATGCCCATGCCGGTCGCGGCGACCGGGTCCCGGCTGAGGAAGCCGAACACCGAGGCGAGCAGCTGCAGCGGCACGGTCGCGGCCAGTGCGGTGATCGCGGCGATCCGGCCCTGGTCCGGGTCGACCCACCCCAGCTGTACGGCGCTGAACACCGTGGTCGCCAGCGCGAGGGCGAGGAAGCCCAGCGGGAGGGGGGTGGCCAGCGGGCGGAGGACGACCTGGGTGGACGGCGGGGCCGGCGCCCGGTGCGGGCCGGGCATCAGCTGACCAGCGCCTGGGTCGCGGACTCCTTGAGCTTCGCGTTGGCCCAACGCATCTGCCGCAGCGTCTCCGGGTGGCACCGCTCGGCCAGCTCCAGCAGCTCGGGCTTCCGCGCCCCCTGGGCCGCCTGGGCGAGCAGCTCCCAGTCCAGCGAGACCCCGGCGGCCTCGCGGTAGATGTGCCGCAGGTCGGCCAGCAGCAACATCCCCGGCTCCGACCGCCGGCCCACCGCCTCCGACGCCTTCTGCCGCAGGGTGGCGAGCAGGCTGGGGTCGCCCTCCGGCTCGGCGTCGAGCTGCAGGCCGTAGTCCTGCCCGATCGCGGCGAGCGCCTGCACGTGGTCCTGCGACCACCGGGCGATGTCGCGGGCGACGTGGAAGACCTCGTGGTCGGCCTTGTGCCGGTCCGAGGCGGCGAGCAGCGCCCCCGCCAGGTGGTTCTCCGAGCGGTGGAGCTCCTCGATGGCCAGGCCGAGCTTCATCGTGCACCTCCGGTGACGGTCGCGAGCTCCTCGGTGCTCTCCGCGGCGGGGCCGCCCACGGTCGGCGGGACGTCGCCCGTCACCGGCCGGGATCCGGTGGTCGTCGGCGCGGCCGAGTGCCCGTCGCCGGCCGCGATCCGCTCGACCCGGGCGGCGGCGGCCTTGAACAGCGGCTGCTTGGAGACCGGGTCCCAGTCGGTGATGGTCAGCTCGTTCGCGGCGCGGCCGCGCTCGCCGTCGGGCTGGTGGCCGCCTGGTTCGTCCCAGTAGCCGTAGTGGAACGGCAGGAAGGCCACGCCGGGGCGGATGCCACTGATCCGCAACCGGGCCTGCACCCGGCCGCGCGGTGTGCTGACCTCCAGCAGATCGCCCTCGGCCCAGCCGCGGTCCGCGGCGTCGCTGACCGAGAGCTCCACCCAGACCTCCGGCGCCGCGCGTTGCAGCTGCGGCGCGCGGGCGGTCTTCGTGCGGGTGTGGAAGTGGTAGAGCGTCCGCCCGGTGATCAGCTGGAAGGGGAACTCCTGGCTGGGGATCTCATGCGGCGGCACGTACTCCACGGCCTTGAGGACCGCCTTGCCGTGCGGGTTGAGCGCCTTGTACTCGGTCTGCGAGACGGGTGCGCCGGTGACCAGGTCCCGGCCGTAGCTCTCGCAGTGGTCCGGTGCGGCCCAGAACTGGCCGTCGACGTAGATGTGCTCGGTGCCGTCGGGGTGCTCGTCGTTGCACGGCCACTGGATGCCGCTGCCGCCGCGGAGCTTCTCGTAGCTCAGCCCGGTGTAGTCGCACGGCCGGCCGCGGGTGCACTCCTTCCAGCCCTCGAAGGCACCCTCCGGGTCGTCCCACTTCACCAGCGGCTCGCCGTCCTTGTCCTGCAGGCCCATCCGCCGGCTGAAGTCGATGAAGATGTCCAGGTCGGGGCGGGCCTCGCCGGGCGGCTCGACCGCCTTGTCCGAGAGGTGCACGGTCCGATCGACGTTGGTGAACGTGCCGGTCTTCTCGCCCCAGGTGGCCGCCGGCAGGACCACGTCGGCCAGCTGCGCGGTCTCGGAGAGGAAGATGTCCTGGACCACGAGGAACAGCCGCTCCTGCGCCAGGACCTCCCGGATCCGGCCCAGCTCCGGCAGGGAGACCGCCGGGTTGGTGGCCTGCACCCACATGAACCGGATGGAGCCCTCCTCGGCGTACCGGAACATCTGCATGGCGTGCGTGGGCGGCGAGTAGTGCGGGATCTGCATCGGGTCGAGGTTCCAGACCCTCGCCAGGTCCTCGACGTGCGCCTCGTTCGACCAGTTGCGGAAGGCCGGGAGGTCGCCGTCGGCGCCGCACTCCCGGGTGTTCTGCGCCGTCGGCTGGCCGTTCATCTGCAGCAGCCCGCAGCCGGGCCTGCCGAGCATCCCCCGGATGATGTGCAGGTTGTTGACCTGCGTGGCCGCCGCGGACGCCTGGTGGGACTGGTAGAAGCCCTGCAGCACGCTGGACATCAGCCGCTCGGCGGTGCCCAGGATGCGGGCCGCCTCGCGGATCTGCTCGACCGGCACGTCGCAGATCTGGGCGGCGAGCGGGGGCGGGTAGTCGGCCACCCGCTTCTCCAGCTCGGCGAAGCCGACGGCGTGCGCCTGCACGTACTCGTCGTCCACCCAGCCGTTGGCGATCACCTCGTGCAGCAGCGCGTTCATCAGCATCACGTTGGTGCCCGGCCGCGGCGCCAGGTGCACCGTCGCCGCCCGGGCCACCGGGGTCTCCCGCGGGTCGACACAGATGACCTGCGGGGGGTTCGGGCCGGCCAGCCGGTCCAGGATGCGGGTCCAGAGCACCGTCTGGGTCTCGGCCATGTTGTGCCCGAACAGCGCGATGACGTCGGCGTGGTCGATGTCGGTGTAGGAGCCCGGCTGCCCGTCGCTGCCGAAGGACTCCTTCAGCGCCGCGGCCGCGGTGGCGGTGCACAACCGGGTGTTGCCGTCGACGTGGTTGGTGCCGATGCCGCCGTGCGCGATCAGCCCGAGGGTGTAGTACTCCTCCAGGAACAGCTGACCGGTCGTGTAGAAGCTGATCGCGCTGGGGCCCTGCTCGTCCAGCAGGTCCTTGGCACGGCCGACCACCGCGTCCATGGCGGTGTCCCAGTCGGTCTCCACCAGCTCCCCGTTCCGCCGGATGAGCGGCGTGGTCAACCGGTCCGGTGAGTTGTTGGCCTGCCAGCCGAACAGGTCCTTGGGGCCGAGCCGACCGTGGTTGACCCGGTCCTCCGCGCGGCCCCGGACGCCGACGATCTCGCCGTCCTTGACGGCGATGTCCAGCCCGTCGCCGTTGGAGTGCAGGATCGTGGCCGACTGCACCCACCGGTCGACGTCGGCCTCGGTGAGGCCCTCGGCGAGGTGGCTGTCGACCCGGGTGGGCCAGGTCTCCCCCGGCCCGTACGGGGTCCGCGTGCCCCACGGTTCGGCGATGCGGTCGGTCCGCTGCATCGGAAGTCCCCAGCTCGCTCGGCGTCGTCGTCACCGCGGACCGTGCCCCGTCCCGCGGCCGGGCACACCCCCGGCGCGGTCGGCAGGTCGATGTTCACCAGCTGCCGGTGGCGCCGGCCCGGTGACGGACCGGCGTTCCGCCCGGCCGCGCGTAGCGTGGAGCGCTCACCCGGACCGGAGAGGAGGACCCGCGTGCCCCAACGCACCCACGTCGTGCTCGGCGGCGGCGCCGCACTGGGCGCCTTCCAGGCCGGCGCGCTGCAGGCGCTCCTCGGGGCCGGGGTCGAGGTCGACCACCTGCACGGCGCCTCCGTCGGCGCGATCAACGCCGCGTTCCTCGCCGTCCGCCCCGACGCCCGCCGCGCCGACGAGCTCGCCGGGCTGTGGCAGGACCCGGTCCTGACCGGTGTGCTGCGCCCCGGCTGGCGTTCCCGCACCGCCGGGCTGGCGCGCTCGCTGCGCCGCGGAGGCGCGCTGCTCGACGACCGGCCGCTGCGCCGGATGATCGCCACCCACGTGCCGGCGCACGACCTGGCCGAGCTGTCGGTGCCGGTCACCGTCACCACCACCTGCCTGGACTGTGGAACGGCCGCCCGGCACGCCACCGGCGCGGTGGGTGACGCCCTGGTGGCCAGCTCCGCGCTGCCCGGGCTCTTCCGCCCGGTGCTGCTGCCCGACGGGCACCGGCACGTCGACGGCGGCATCGTCGACGGCGTCCCGGTGTCGGCTGCGCTGGAGGTCGCCGGCCCCGACGACCGGATCCTGGTGCTCGACTGCGGTCTGGCCCCGGTGACCGGCCGGGTGGACGTCTGCGCGGCCGCGTCCGACGTCGTCCCGGCCCTGGCCTGCGGCGTCCCGGTGACCGAGGGCCGGGCCGCGTACGTGGCACCGGAGGAGAGCGGGCCGGGGGCGCTGGACGCGGTGCTGCGGTCGTTCACCGTGGCCCGGGCCGCGGCGAACCGCGCCGCCGTCCGCGAGGCGCTCGACGACCCGCGGGTGGCGGTGCTGCCCCACGTCGCCGACGCCTGGGCCGCCGGGCTGCTGGAGACGCTGCCGGCCGGGCCACGCGACGTCCGCCGTACCACCGAGCTCCTGCAGGCCGGCCGGGCGACGGCCGGGCGCTGGCTCGCCGGTCGGCCGTGGGCCGCCTCAGCCGCGACGCAGGACCGCTGAGGCCACCGGCCCGCCCAGCTCACGGGCGTGGCCGACGGCGTAGGGCAGCCCGTGGCGGAGTGCCCACCAGGCCCGCTCCCCCGTCGTCGGGCCTCCACCGGGCTCCGGTGCCGCCACCCGGCCGAGCCTCCAGCCCACCGCCCGCAGCACCTCGGTCGCGGCGGCGGCCAGGCCCCGGTGACCGGCCCGGCTGGGGTGCACCCGGTCGGCCGCCCAGCCGGGTGCACCGGCCAGCGCGGGCACGGCTCCCAGGTCGACGACGTGCACCCCCGGCAGCTCCGCCGCGGCGTCGACCGCGGCGTTCACGACCGCGACGCGCTGCCGCACCGCGCGGGCGACCGGCCCGGGCAGGCGCAGCACCGCGGCCGGGTCGTGCAGCCGGCCGACCAGCACCTCGGCACGCCGCGCCCGCAGGGCCGTGACGACGTCGAGCAGGCCGCCGCCCACCGCGTCGGGGAGGAAGCCCGAGCGCGCCACGTCGTTGAGACCCACCAGCACGGTCGCCAGGTCCAGCTCGCCGGGGACCCGGGGCAGCTGGCGGTCCCGGACGTCGGCCACCCGCGCGCCGGCGGTCGCCAGCGGCACCAGCCGGGCCCCCGGCAGCGCGGCGGCCACCAGCCCCACCCAGGTGCGCTCCACCTCGATGCGCAGCCCGACGCCCTCACCGCAGGAGAGGCTGTCGCCCAGGGCCGCCACGAGCGTCACACCGCCACCTGCCGCGCGCCGGTGTGCACCGCGAGGAACCCCTGCACCGTCGAGCCCCAGGGAAACTCCTCGGCCCGCGCCCGGGCGGCCCGGCGCCGGACGCCTTCCGGGACGCCGACCAGGTCCTGCACGGCGTCGGCGAAGGCCGCCCCGGTGCCCGCCGCGGCACGACCGGCCCGCGGGCCGAGGACCCCGGGCAGCGCGGAGCGGGACGCGGCGACCACCGGGGTGCCGCACGCCAGCGCTTCCAGGGCGGCCAGCCCGAACGTCTCGATGGGGCCGGGGGCCAGGGCGACGTCGGCGTCGGCCAGCACCTGCGCCAGCCGGTCCCTCCCCCGGACGAACCCCAGCCACTCGACCGGCAGGCCCCGGGTGACCGCCTGCAGCGGCCGGCGCAGCGGCCCCTCCCCCGCGACGACCAGCCGGGCCGGCACGCCGCGGCGCCGGAGCTCGCGCAGCGCCGCCACGGCCAGGTCCGGGCGCTTCTCCCAGGACAGCCGGCTGGCCATCACCAGCCGCACCTCCCCGGTGGGCTCGGGCCGCTCGCCGGTGCGGGCGGCGAAGGTGCCGGCGTCCACGCCCAGCGGGACGACGGCCAGGTGCGGTGCGCCGATGCGGCGGAACTCCTCGGCGGCCCACTCGGTCGTGCACACGACCGCGTCGAAGTCGCGGGTCAGGCGGGCGTTGGTGCGGTCGGCCACCGCCGCCCCGGGCAGCCCGGTCCACTGCCGCACCCACCGGTCGAGCCGCTCGTGGCTCACCACCAGCGCCGGCACGCCCGCGCCGCGCGCCCAGCGCCCCAGCCAGCGCAGGGTGGTCCGGTCGTGCACCTCCACCGTGTCCGGGGCCATCTGCTCGACCACCGACCGGATCCGCCGGCGGTCCAGCAGCGCGCGGTACCCGGGGGCCACCACCAGGGCAGGGGCTCGCAGCACGACCCGGCGCCCCCAGCCGGTGCGGACCACCTCGTCCGCGGCTCCCGGGACGACCTGCACCACCTCGTGCCCCGCTGCCGCGTAGCCCGCGGCGAGGTGGTCGAGGGCGGTGCGGAGTCCCCCCGAGGTGGCCGAGACGAAGTTGGCCGCCTGCAGGACCCTCATCCCGCGGTCCACCCGCGTCGGGCCTCCGGGGTCGGTGCTCCGGGCATGCCCCCAGCCTGCCCGTGCTGCGGACGCGACCCGGGCCGCACTCGCACGGGGGCGGCTGAAGCCCCGGCGAACTCTGCGTGACCGAACGTCGACCTCGGGACCGGGCCGGGCCGCGCGATCGGTGCGTGGTCCGCGGCGCCCCGGGTAGGAACCCGGACGCAGCTGACCGTATCCATCGGATGGAGGAGACGTGAGCGAGCACGAGATCGAGGAGACCGGCACGGGCGAGGCCGCCAAGCGGATCGGCCAGGCGCCCACCACCACCGACGTGAACGACCCGGAGCGCTCCTCGCGCAACACCGCGGCCGGCAGCGGTTCGCAGCCCGGCGAGGGACCCGTACAGCCCGCTGCCGACGAGGGCGTCGACCCCTCGGCCAGCATCGAGCCGCACAACGAGGGCCTCGCCTGAGGTCGGCCCAGCACTCCGCACGGACATGAGCGGGCCCCGCGGTCACCCGACCGCGGGGCCCGCTGCGCTCCGCCGCCGGGGAGGTCAGCCGGCATCCGCCCAGGACCGGACGACGGCGACGTCGAGCGGGAAGTCGACCGGGAACTCCCCGAACAGCAGGCGCCCGGCCACCGCGGCCGAGTCCCGCACCGCGGCGGCGACGTCGTCGGCGTACCGCGCCGGGGTGTGCACCAGCACCTCGTCGTGCAGGAAGAAGACCAGGTGCGGGCGGTCGGTCAGCGCTCCCTCGCCCAGCTGCCACAGCCGGTTGCGCAGGTCGGCCAGCCAGCACAGCGCCCACTCGGCACCGGTGCCCTGGACGACGAAGTTGCGGGTGAACCTCCCCCATGCGCGGCGGCGCCGGTCGGCGTCCTCCCGCGATCCGGCCGGTTCCGGCGGCTCCCCCAGGTCGGCCGCCTGCTCCGCCCACGAGCCGGTGGGCAGCGGCGAGCCGCGGCCGAGCAGGGTGTGCACCACCTCGCCACGCTCGCCCGCCCGGGCGGCCTCCTCGACCAGCCCGATCGCCCGGGGGTAGCGGCGGGTCAGCCGCGGCATCATCCGCCCGCTCTCCCCGCGGGTGCCGCCGTACATCGCCCCGAGCATGCCGACCTTCGCCTCAGCCCGGGTGGCCACCGTGCCGTCGGCGACCATGCCGGCGTACAGGTCGGCCGACCGCGCCGCCTGGGCCATCGCGGCGTCCCGGCTCATCCCGGCCAGCACCCGCGGCTCCAGCTGGGCGACGTCGGCGACGACGAACCGCCAGCCCTCGTCGGCGACCGCCGCCGGGCGGATCTGGGTGGGCACCGACAGGGCGCCGCCGCCGTTCGACGCCCAGCGCCCGGTGACCACCCCGCCGGGCACGAAGACCGACCGGAACCGGTTGCCGCGGACCCACGTGTGCAGCCAGTTCCAGCCGTTCGCGGCCAGCAGCCGGGACAGCTTCTTGTACTCCAGCACGGCCGGGACGCACGGGTGGTCGAGCTGCTCGAGGGTCCAGGAGCGGGTGTCCTCGACCGGCAGTCCGGCGGTCTGCAGGGCCCGGAGCAGCCCGCCCGGGGAGTCGGGGTTGAGCTCCGGCGCCCGGAGCGCGCTGCGGATCTCGGCGGCCAGCCGCTCCAGCACCGCCGGGCGCTGACCTGCCGGGGGTCGCGGACCCAGCAGGTCGGTCAGCAGCCGCTCGTGCAGGTCCGTCCGCCAGGGCAGGCCGGCGTGCGTCATCTCCGCGGCGACGAGCGCCCCGGAGGACTCCGCGGCCAGCAGCAGCCCCAGCCGGCCGCGCTGGGCGGCGGCCGCCAGCGCGGCCTGCTGTCGCCGGTCCTCGGCCGCCGGGTCGAGCGCGTCGGCCGGGTCGGCGAGGGGGATGAGCGCGGGGTCGGCGGCGACGACGGGCTGGAGCGCGTCCCAGCCCGCGGTGTCCGGGCCGGCCAGCAGTGCCTGGTCGACGAACGGGGAGCGGCGCAGCAGGGCGTGGCAGAGCCGCAGGTCGGTGCAGCGCCCGACCCGCACCCCGGCGTCCAGCAACGCCGGGTACCAGCGGGTGGTGTCGTCCCAGATCCAGCGGACCGGCGGCCCCTCCCGCGCGGCCACGAAGCCGGGCAGCTCCGCGGCCGGCAGCCGGGTCACCTCCACCTCGCCGCCGGCGTGCGCCCGCACCTCGACGTTCCCGCCCCGCCGCACCAGCAGGAGCCGCTCCACCCGCCCAGTCTCGCCGAGGGGTCCGACAACGGCGCCACCGTGCGTCAGGGCGCGTCGCCCGGGTAGGGCAGGCGGATGACCGAGATCGACCCGAGGGACCCCGACTCCCTGTACGCCGAGGGTCCGGTGGCCACCGAGCCGCCGGACGACGACCTGCCCGAGACCTCCCCGCTGCGTGACTCCGGCGGGACGGGTCCCGGCCCCGACGACCTGGACCGGCTGCTGTGACCGCCGACCCGGAGTACCCGCCGCTGGACCCGAACGCACCGATGCCGGACGACCCCGGTCCGCTGCTGCCGGACACCCCGGACGACCTGCCCCCGGCCCCACCCGAGCCGGACCTGCCGGTCGAGCCCACCGTCGACCCGGATGGCCCGGACGATCCGGACGGCGTCCCCGCCTAGCCCGCGGGCGTCCGCGCCGCGGCGACCTCTGCGATCCCGTGGTCTCCGTGCTCGGGAGACCCCGAGATCGCAGCAGTCGCCCGGCCGGCTGACCTGACCCGCGGCGGTCAGCGCCGGTGCCAGCGCACCGCGCCGGCCGCCGCGAGCGACGCGACGACCAGCGACAGCCCGGCGCTGCGGCCCGCCACGTCCCGTCCCCGGCGGGCCACGAGCACCGCGGCCGCGTCCAGCGCGGTGAGCAGCAGGGTCACCTCCGTCGTCCGGCGGGCCTGCGGCGCGGGGGTGACCAGCAGGGCGGCGCCCATGGCGATGTTCCGGGCGGCGATGAGGCGCACCAGCAGCGGCAGCGCGACGTCGCCCCGCGCCGCCTGCTCGCGGACGCCGAGCACGCCGGCGATCGCCCGCGGCGCGAACAGCGCGCCGGTGCCCAGCCACACCGACAGCGAGCCGATGGTCTTGCGGGTGACGTCCCAGTCGCGAGTCATGACCGGCTGGTGCCCGGTCGCGGGCCCGGCCAACCGGCACCCAGCAGCACGAGCACGAGGGCCAGGAAGGGCAGGGTGGCGGTGCTGGCCACCCAGTCGCTGACCGTGGCGACGGCGAACGGCACGACGCCCGGGGAGTCCAGCGGCCCGATCACCCGGTCCAGGCCGAGCGCGGCCACCGAGGGCGGCATGGTGAGCAGCGCCGAGACCGCTCCGCCGGCGACGACGCCGGCCAGCACCGCGCCCGGCGCCCGGCGGACGGCGCGCAGCGCGATCGCGAACCCCCGGCGCAGCGCACCGGCCGACCGCAGCGGGCCGCCGTCCGGCAGCCCGGCGACCGCCCCGGTGACCCACAGCTGGGCGACCAGCCCCGTGGCGAAGCCGACGACGTCGACGGCCAGGGCGGCGGCGTAGCGCGGGTCGTCCCAGACGAGCACCTGCCGCAGCACGTCGGGGACGGCGTTCACCGACGCCGCGATGAGCGCAGCCAGGTAGGCGGCCCGCCACCGCCGGCCGAGCAGCCGCAGCGCGGCACCCAGCGTGGCGCCGGGGCGGGCCTCCGGGCCGGTCACGAGCGGGCCGCGACCAGCCCGGTCCAGCAGCCGACCAGCCTCGTCTCCTGTGCGACGACGGTGAGTCCGGCGTCCCGGCAGGCGCTCGCGACTGCCTCCGGGGTGGGGCGGTCGCCGTCGGCCGGGTGCCGGGAGACGGCGCGCAGCGGCCGGCTGTCGATGAGCCGGGCGGTCATCTCGCAGGAGTAGAAGCGCCCGCCCGGGCGCAGCACCCGGGCCGCCTCCCGGACGACGTCGCGCCACGGGCCGACGTGGTGCAGCACGTGGTAGCCGAACACCGCGTCGACGGAGGCGTCGTCCAGGGTCAGCGCGGTGGCGTCGCCCTGCTGCACGGTGACCCGGTCGCCGAGGTCGCGGGTCGCCGTGCGGGAGGCCTGCACCGAGGCCGGGAAGAGCTCGATGCCGGTGACGTGCTCGGCGCCGAAGCGCTCCACCGCCAGCCGCAGGCCGGTGCCGCGCCGACCGGTGCCCAGCTCCAGGGCCCGGCCACCGGGCACGTCCCCGCCCAGCCGGTGGAGGATCGCGGCCTCCGCGCGGCGCTGCACGAGGGCCCGCAGCCGGGCGTCGACCCACAGCCGGGTGCCGTCGACGAGCGTCGGCGGCACCCCCGGGGTTCGGGAGTCGGCAGGACCAGTCGTCTCGGGCACGGTCCGGTGGTGCCCGCGCGACCGCGGGCACAACCGTGCGGTGTCCGGGCGCCTCACCCCGGGCGGCTGGCACCCTGGCCGGCGTGCTGCTCGCCGACGTCGTCGCCGCCTCCGCCGCCGTCGCGGCCACCCGGTCGCGCACCGCCAAGGCCAGCGCGATCGCCGACCTGCTGCGGCGGGCGGACGCCGACGAAGTCGGCGCGGTCACCGGGTGGCTGGCCGGGGAGCCCCGCCAGGGCCGGCTCGGCGTCGGCTGGCGGACCCTGTCCCGGCTGGCCGGGAGCCCGGCGGAGGCGCCGTCGCTCGGCGTCGGCGGCGTGGACGCCGCGCTGGAGGAGCTGGCGACGACGTCGGGCACCGGCTCCGCGGCGCGGCGCGACGCGGCCCTGAGCGCGCTGCTGGGTGCGGCGACCGCGGACGAGCAGCAGTTCCTGGTCCGGCTCCTCACCGGCGAGCTGCGGCAGGGCGCGCTGGAGGGCGTGGTGCTCGACGCCATCGCCACCGCGGCCGACGTCCCGGCCGCGAGCGTGCGCCGGGCGTTCATGCTGTCGGGCAGCCTGCCGGGCACGGCGGCCGCGGCGCTGACCGGCGGGGTGGCGGCGCTGGACGCCGAGCGGCTGCGGGTCGGCCGCCCGGTGCGGCCGATGCTGGCCGGCCCCGGCTCGTCGCTGGACGCCGCACTGGCCGATCTCGGCAGCGAGGTCACCGTGGAGTTCAAGCTCGACGGCGCGCGCATCCAGGTGCACCGCGACGGCGAGCTGGTGCGGGTGTGGACCCGCACGCTCCGCGAGGTCACCGACGGGGTGCCCGAGCTGGTCGAGCGGGTGCGCGCGCTGCCGTGCCGGGCCTGCGTGCTCGACGGGGAGACCCTCGCGCTGGACGACGACGGCCGGCCGCGCGCCTTCCAGGACACGATGAGCCGGTTCGGCAGCGACGGGGCGGGTGGGGACGGCGGAGCCGGCCTGCTGCTCAGCCCGTTCTTCTTCGACCTGCTGCACCTGGACGGCCGGGACCTGCTCGACGAGCCGCTGACGGTGCGGCTGGACGCACTGGCCGGGCTGCTGGCCGCGCCCGAGCACGCGCCGCTGCGGATGCCCGGCGTCCGCCGTCCCACCGCGGAGCAGGCCGCGGCGGTGCTCGACGACGCGCTGGCCCACGGGCACGAGGGCGTGGTGGTCAAGGCCCTGGACGCGCCCTATGCGGCAGGCCGCCGGGGCCGCGCCTGGCAGAAGGTGAAGCCGGTGCACACCCTGGACCTGGTGGTGCTCGGCGCCGAGTGGGGTTACGGGCGGCGCACCGGCACGCTGTCCAACATCCACCTCGGCGCCCGCGACCCCGACGGCGGCGAGCCGGTGATGGTCGGCAAGACGTTCAAGGGGATGACCGACGAGCTGCTGGCCTGGCAGACCCGCACCTTCCCCGATTCCGCCGTGGAGCAGGCCGACTGGGGTGTGCGGCTGCGCCCGGAGCTGGTGGTGGAGATCGCCGTCGACGGAGCCCAGCGCAGCACCCGCTACCCCGGCGGCGTGGCGCTGCGGTTCGCCCGCGTGGTGCGGTACCGCCCGGACAAGACGCCGGCCGAGGCGGACACCCTCGACGCGGTCCGCGCCCTGTTCGCCGGAGGGTGAGCCGCGCCGCCGTCCGTCCGGCCGCGGCGCACCGGGCGGCAGGCCGGCTCACCCCGGGCGGTCAGTTCGGCAGCAGCCGCTTGGCCACGCCCTTGAGAGTGGCGCCGGCCCGGTAGGACTGCACCAGCCAGGAGTTGCAGACGATGTTCGCCCCGGCCAGCACCGGCACCGCGAACTGGGTGATCCGCTGCCGGCGCTGCCAGGTGGCGATCTCCGCCGGGGTGCCGGCGGCGGGGATGGTGGCGTCCTTGACCTCGACGGAGCCCGTCTGGCGCTCCGCCTCCTCGGCCAGCCGGCCGATCCGGGCGCCGCTGTAGGCGGCGAAGGCGGTGGCGCCCGCGCCGGCCACGGCGAGGCCGGCCTTCACCGCGCCCACCGTGCCGAAGCCCTGCTGCAGCGCCACCCGGCGCCCGCCCACCTGGGTCAGCCGCAGCCCCGCGACCAGGGTGGCGCCGATTCCGGCCCACTGCGCCGGCGCGAACCGGCCCCACGCGGCGCTGGCCACCCGCACCCGGTCGATGCCCTGCTCCAGGTCGGCGCCGGACTTGTTGACGCCGGCGACGCCCATCACCGTGCCCCCGAACCAGAGCGCGGAGCCCAGGTCGTGGACGGCTTGCGCGAGGACGTGGTTGTCGCTGGTGCTCATGCGTGCGGCCTCCTCTGTCGGCCGGGTGTCCGTGGGCTCAGACCTCCGTCGACTACCCGCACCCGGCCGCGCACACACCGCGACCAGTCAGGCCGCGACCGGTCGAACCGCGACCGGTCAGGCCGTGGCCACCCTCGGCGCGACCTCGGTGCCCAGCAGCTCGATGCCGCGCAGCAGGTCGGCGTGCGCCAGCCGCGGGTTGGTCATCTGCAGCGAGATCCGCTGCACCCCACCCAGCTGCTCGGAGACCCGCACCAGCTTGTCGGCCACCGTGTCGGGATCGCCCATGAAGAAGGCGCCGTTCGGGCCGCTGGTGGCGTCGAACTGGGCGCGGGTCGGCGGGGCGAAGCCGCGCTCGCGGGAGACCGAGGTGAACATCTGGTGCCAGCCGGGGTAGATGGTGTCCGCGGCCGCCTGGGTGCTCTCGGCGACGTACCCGAACACGTGCAGCCCCACCTGCAGGGTCTCGGGGGCGTGCCCGGCCTGGGCGCCGGCCCGCCGGTAGAGGTCGACCAGCGGCGCGAACTGACGGGGTTCCCCGCCGATGATCGCCACCATCAGCGGCAACCCCAGCAGCCCGGCCCGGACGAAGGACTCCGGCGTCCCGCCGACGCCGACCCAGATGGGCAGCGGGTCCTGCAGCGGGCGGGGGTAGACGCCCTGCCCGGTGAGCGCGGGGCGGTGCCGGCCGGACCAGGTGACGTGCTCGGAGTCGCGGATCCGCAGCAGCAGGTCCAGCTTCTCCTCGAACAGCTCGTCGTAGTCGGCCAGGCTGAGCCCGAACAGCGGGAACGCCTCGGTGAACGACCCGCGCCCGACCACCAGGTCGATCCGCCCCTTGGCGATCAGGTCGAGCGTGGCGAACTGCTGGAACACCCGCACCGGGTCGGCGGCGCTGAGCACGGCGACCGCGCTGCCTAGCCGGATCCGCGAGGTGCGGGCCGCGGCCGCGGCGAGGATGACCGGGGGCGCGGAGTCGTAGTACTCGGCCCGGTGGTGCTCACCGATGCCGAAGGAGTGCAGCCCCACCTGGTCGGCGAGGGCGATCTCCTCCAGCAGGTGCTCCATCCGCTCCTCGGGGCCGATGAGGCGCTCGGTCGAGGGGTCGGTGACGGCCGAGACGAAGCTGTCGACGCCGAGGTGCACGGGTCCTCCAGGTGGGTGGGGCAGCGGACCGGACCGATCAGGTTCAACGTTCAACCACAGTGAACCAGACCGCACGTTCCGCGGCCGGGCGTCAGCCTCCCGGACACTCCCCCTCGGCCGCCACCACCTCCTCGCCCGCGCCCCGGAGGACGCCACCGGGCCGGAGGTCCCCGACCCGGAGCGGCTGCGCCACTGGTACATCGAGGTGACCGGCAGGACGACGGCGACCCCCGCGCTCCCGCGGTGCAGCACCGCGCGCTGGACGCCGGTGAACTCCTCGACCAGGTCCCGCACCATGACTCCCCGGTGTCGGCCGCGACGGTGTCGAAGGGGGTGCACGTCGCTCGACCGGTTCCCGGGCGGCCGGCCCGGGGCTGCGGGACACTGGGGCGTGACCGACACGGCGGAACTGACCGCGGCCCGCAACTGGGCCGGCAACTACACCTACCGCGCCACCCGCCTGCACCGCCCGTCGAGCGTCGAGGAGGTGCAGGAGACCGTGGCCGCCGCACCCCGGGTGCGGGTGCTGGGCTCGCGGCACTCCTTCACCGACGTCGCCGACTCCGCCGAGCTGCTCTCCCTGGAGGCGGTGACCGGCACCGCCGTCGTCTCGCCCGACCGGCGCACGATCACCGTCGACGGCGGCGTCCGCTACGGCCAGCTGACCGAGGTGCTGCGCGAGCAGGGCCTGGCGCTGCACAACCTGGCCTCGCTCCCCCACATCTCGGTGGCCGGCGCGGTGGCCACCGCCACGCACGGGTCGGGCGTCGCCAACCGCAACCTCGCCGCGGCGGTGGCCGGGCTGGAGCTGGTCACCTCCACCGGCGAGGTGGTGCAGGCGGCCCGAGGTGACGCCGACTTCGCCGGCATGGTCGTCGGCCTCGGCGCGCTGGGGGCGGTCACCCGCGTCACGCTCGACGTCGAGCCAGCCTTCGAGGTGCGGCAGCGGGTGTTCGAGGGGCTGCCCTGGACGACCCTGGCCGAGCGGTTCGACGAGGTGATGTCGGCCGGGTACAGCGTCAGCCTCTTCACCCTCTTCGGCGACGCGGTGGACATGGCCTGGGTGAAGTCCCGCACCGACGCCGGCGAGGGCCCCGCGGGCGAGCTGTTCGGTGCAGTGGAGGCCGACGGGGAGCGGCACCCGATCCCCGGACTGCCGTCCGGCCCGGCGACCCTGCAGCAGGGGGTGCCCGGGCCGTGGTCGGACCGGCTGCCGCACTTCCGGATGGGCTTCACCCCGAGCAACGGCGACGAGATCCAGTCCGAGTACCTGGTGCCGCACCGGCACGCGGTGGCGGCGATCGACGCGGTGCGCTCGCTCGGCGACCGGATCCGCCCGCTGCTGCAGACCTGCGAGATCCGCACCATCGCCGCCGACGACCTCTGGATGAGCACCGCCCACGACGAGCCCAGCGTCGGCCTCCACTTCACGTGGCTGCCCCACCAGGCCGCCGTCGAGGAGCTGCTGGTGCACCTGGAAGCGGCCTTGGAGCCGTTCGGCCCCCGACCGCACTGGGGCAAGCTCTTCCTCGCCGACGCCGCGACGATCGCCGCCCGCTATCCGCGGCACGGCGACTTCGTGTCGCTCGTCGAGCGGCTGGACCCCCGCGGCGCCTTCCGCAACGACTGGTTCGAGCGGTACGTCGCCGGCTGAGCCGGCCGGGAGCAGGTCGCGCGGAGCGGCTCAGGCGCCGGTGCCCAGGTCGGCCGGGTCGGCGTTGGCGCCGCAGACGACGACGCCGACCCGCTCCCCCGCCGCCGGCACGTAGGCACCGGCGAGCAGCGCCGCCAGCGCGGTGGCACCGCCGGGCTCGGCGGCGACGTGCAGGTCCTGCCAGAGCAGGTGCCGGGCGGCCCGGACGGCGTCGGGGTCGACCAGCACCGACTGCACCCCGGTGGCCAGCGCGGTGCTGAACCCGTGCCCGCCGATCCGCCGGGCGCCCAGGGAGTCCGCGGCCAGCCCGGAGACCTCGACGTCGACCGGGCGCCCGGCGGCCAGCGCGGCCGACATGGTCGGGGTCCCGCGCGTCTCGACCGACACGACCCGGACCGACCCGGCGTAGAACGCCGCCATGCCGCCGATCAGCCCACCGCCGCCGGTCGCCACCAGCACGGTGTCCAGGTCGGGTGCCTGCCCGGCCAGCTCCCTGGCGACGGTGCCCTGCCCGGCGACGACGTCCCGGTCGTCGTAGGCGTGCACGTACAGCGCGCCCGGTGCCGACGCCCGGGCGCTGCTCGCCGCGGCCGCCTCGGCGTAGGAGGAGCCGGCGAGCACCGCGGTCGCGCCACGCTGCCGGATGCCGGCGACCTTCACCGGCGGTGCGGTCTCGGGCACGTAGACCTCGGCCGGGACGCCGAGCTCGCGAGCGGCGTGCGCGACCGCCAGGCCGTGGTTGCCCCCCGACGCGGTCACCACCAGCTCCGGCAGCTCGGGCACGGCCAGGAGCCGGTGGAACGCGCCGCGGGCCTTGAACGACCCGGTGTGCTGCAGCTGCTCCAGCTTGAGCACCACCGGCAGCCGGCGGCCGGCCAGCGGCACCTCCCAGACGATGGTCGGGGTGCGCCGGACCCACCCGCCGAGCCGGACGCCGGCCGCCTCGACCTCCGCCCGGGTGACCGGTGCGGGCAGGGTGATCTCCTCGGCTGTCACGCCGACGAGGCTAGATCCGTGTCCCCAGCCCTCGCGGGGACCGGGGACACGGACGGCTCAGTTCCCGCTGGCGAACGCCGAGTCGAAGGCGGCAGCGGGCGGGTCGAAGGCGAGCCGGCGGACGAACGCCAACGCCTCCGGTGCCCCGACCAGCCGGTCCATCCCAGCGTCCTCCCACTCCACCGAGATCGGCCCGGCGTAGCCGATGGTGTTCAGCATCCGGAAGCACGCCTCCCACGGGACGTCGCCGTGGCCGGTGGAGACGAAGTCCCAGCCGCGCCGCGGGTCGGCCCAGGGCAGGTGCGATCCCATCCGGCCGTTGCGGCCGTTGCCCACCTGGCGCTTCGCGTCCTTGCAGTCGACGTGGTAGATCCGGTCCTTGAAGTCCCAGAGGAAGCCGACCGGGTCCAGGTCCTGCCAGACGAAGTGCGACGGATCCCAGTTCAGCCCGAACGCCTCGCGGTGCCCGATCGCCTCGAGTGCCCGCACCGTCGTCCAGTAGTCGTAGGCGATCTCCGAGGGGTGCACCTCGTGCGCGAACTTCACCCCGACCTCGTCGAACACGTCCAGGATCGGGTTCCAGCGGGCGGCGAAGTCGGCGTACCCGTCGTCGATCATCGACTCGGGCACCGGCGGGAACATCGCCACGGTCTTCCAGATCTTCGAGCCGGTGAAGCCGACGACGACGTCCACACCGAGCGCCCGCGCGGCCCGGGCGGTGAGCTTCATCTCCTCCGCCGCCCGCTGCCGCACGCCCTCGGGGTCGCCGTCGCCCCACACCCGGGGGTGCACCATGCCGCGGTGCCGCTCGTCGATGGGGTCGTCGCAGACGGCCTGGCCGTTGAGGTGGTTGGAGATCGCGAACACCTGCAGGCCGTGCCGCTCCAGCAGGTCGAGCCGGTCACGCACGTAGGAGTCGTCCTCGGCGGCCCGGGCGACGTCGAGGTGGTCGCCCCAGCAGGCGATCTCCAGGCCGTCGTACCCCCAGCCGGAGGCGAGGCGGCACACCTCCTCGAACGGCAGGTCGGCCCACTGGCCGGTGAACAGGGTGACGGGGCGGGGCATCAGTTCTCTCCCGGGTGGTCGGTGGCGATCTCGGTCCAGGTGGAACGGTCGGCAGCGCTCTGCTCGACGGCGGCGAGCACCCGCTGCACCTGCAGGCCGTCGGCGAACGACGGCGTGGGCTGCTCACCGGCGGCCAGCGCGGTGACCAGGTCGACGACCTGGTGGGTGAAGCCGTGCTCGTAGCCCAGCCCGTGCCCGGCCGGCCACCAGGCGCCGATGTAGGGGTGCTCGGGCTCGGTGACCACGATCCGGCGGAAGCCCGCGGTGGCCGCCGGCTCGGCGCCGTCGAAGAAGTGCAGGACGTTCATGTCCTCGAAGTCGAAGGCCAGGCTGCCGGCCGAGCCGTTGACCTCGATCCGGATGGCGTTCTTGCGACCCAGCGCGAAGCGGGTCGCCTCGAAGGTGGCCAGCGCTCCTCCGGTGAACCGGCCGAGGAACACCGCGGCGTCGTCCACGGTGACCTCGCCCATGCCCTCGCCCCCGACGCCGCCCAGCTTGCCGCTGCTGGCCGGCAGCGGGCGCTTGCGGACGAACGTCTCCAGCAGCGCGCTGACCCCGGTGAGCCGCTCGCCGGTGATGAACTGGGTGAGGTCGACGATGTGCGCGCCGATGTCGCCGAGCGCGCCGGAGCCGGCCTTCTCCTTCTGCAGCCGCCAGGACATCGGGGCGGCGGGGTCGGCGATCCAGTCCTGCAGGTACTGGGCGCGCACGTGCCGGATCTCCCCCAGCCGCCCGTCGGCGACCAGCTGCCGGGCGAAGGCGATCGCGGGCACCCGGCGGTAGGTGAACCCGACCATCGCGCGGACGCCGGAGGCGGCGGCCCGCTCGGCCGCGGCGGCCATCGCCTCGGCCTCGGCCACGGAGTTGGCCAGCGGCTTCTCGCACAGCACGTGCTTGCCGGCGGCCAGCGCGGCGATCGCCATCTCGGCGTGGGTGTCGCCGGGGGTGCAGATGTCGACCAGGTCGACGTCGTCGCGCTCGAGGAGCCGGCGCCAGTCGGTCTCGGTCGACGACCAGCCGAGCTTGTCGGCGGCCTCGGCGACGCGGGCGGCATCCCGGCCGGCGAGCACGGTCAGCTGAGGATCCAGCGGGAGGTCGAAGAAGCGTGACGCGGTGCGCCAGGCGTGGGAGTGGGCGGCGCCCATGAAGGCGTAGCCGATGAGGCCGACGCGCAACGGCGGCCGGGCGGGGTGGGTCATTGCAGGCTCCAGGGATGGGACCGGTGCCGCCGGTGACCGGAGGTGGTCACCGGCGGCACCTGGGATGCGGTCAGGACTCGAACGCGTCGTCGATGTACTGGTCGACGTTCTCGCTGGTGACCACCGGCGCGTTGAGCACGATCTCCCGCGGCACCTCCTGGGACACCAGGTCGGACAGGCTCTTGTCCTGGGCGATCAGCCGGGCCAGCGAGATGCCGTCGGCGGCCTGGGTCGCCGGGTAGATGACGGTCGCCTCCAGCACCGAGTCACCGGACTGGATGTCCCGCATCGCGTTGGCCGAACCGGCCCCGCCGACCATGAAGAACTCGTCGCGGCCGGCGTTGTTGATCGCGGCCAGCACGCCGACGCCCTGGTCGTCGTCGTGGTTCCACAGCGCGTCGATCTCCGGGGCGGCCTGCAGCAGGTTCGCCGCCGCCTCCTCGCCGGACTCGACGGTGAACTCCGCGGCCACCCGGTTGTCGACGTCCAGGCCGCAGTCGGCGAGCGCGTCGGCGAAGCCCTGGCTGCGCTCCTGGGTGAGCGGCAGCGAGTCAATACCGGCGATCTCGGCGACCACGGCGTCGGGCTGGTCGCCCAGCCGGGAGCAGATGTAGGTGCCGGCGGAGACGCCCATCCCGTAGTTGTCGCCCAGGATGGTGGCCCGGGCGGCGAACGGGCTGGAGAACTCCCGGTCGACGTTGATCACCGGGATGCCGGCCTCCATCGCCCGCAGCGCGACCGGGGTCAGCGCGGCGCCGTCGAAGGGCAGGAGCACGATCGCGTCGACGCCCTCGTTGATGAACGTTTCGACCTGGGCGATCTGCGCGCTGACGTCGTTGGTGCCCTCGGCGACGATCAGGTCGACGTCCTCGTGCCGGTCGGCCTCGGCCTGGGCGGCATTGCTGATGCCGGCCATCCAGCCGTGGTCGGCGGCCGGCGCGGAGAAGCCGATCCGGACCGTCTCGCCGGTCTCGTCGTTCGAGCTGGCGACGTTGCTGCCGCCGTCGGAGGAGCCGGAGCTCTCCGGGGTGTTGCTGGTGCAGCCGGCCACCAGGGCACCGGCGCCGACCAGGCAGACGGCGGTGGACAGCAGGCGACCGTACGGACGCTGCTTCGTTGCAGACATGTTCTCTCCTCGCTGATCGCCGCCCTGGCTGCGCCGCCAGGGAGTCGGGTGGTGCGCCGGCGGGCCGGGTGGCCTGCCGGTGGTCGTGGGGCGGGGTCAGGCCGGCGGGCGGCCGCCGGAGTCGCCGGGGCGGGCGCCGGCCGGCCCACCGGCGGCGGCCGAGCCGCCGGGCAGGGCGCCGGCCGGGTTGCCGGGCGCCGCGGCACCGCCGCCGCGGGCCTTCTTGCGGGGACGCGCCCCGCCGGCGGCCAGCCGCTGCTGCAGCAGCACGGCGAGCACGATGATCACGCCGCGGGCCACGGCCTGTGCCGAGCTGGACAGGTTGTTCAGCGTGAAGACGTTGCCGAGCGTGGTGAAGATCAGCACGCCCAGGACGGTGCCGACGATGGTGCCGCGCCCGCCGACCAGCAGCGTCCCGCCGATCACGACGGCGGCGATCGCGTCCAGTTCCAGCAGGGTGCCGTGGGTGGAGCTGCCGGTCGTCGTCCGGGCCATCAGCATCACCGCGGCGATGCCGCAGGTGACGCCGGACAGCACGTACAGCCAGACGGTGTGCCGCTGCACCCGGATGCCGGCCAGCCGGGCGGCCTCGGCGTTGCCGCCGACGGCGAAGGTGCGGCGGCCGAACGTGGTGCGGTTGAGCAGCACCCAGCCGGCCGCGGCGACCAGGGCGAAAATGATCACCAGGGTGGGGATGCCGAGGACGTCGCCGCCGAAGAACTCGATGAACCCGCGGTCCTGGACGATCTGGGTGCGCCGGTTGGCGATGATCTCGGCCAGGCCTCGGGCGGCCGCGAGCATCGCCAGGGTGGCGATGAAGGCGACCAGCTTCCCGTACGCGATGACGATGCCGTTGACCAGTCCGGCACCGGCGCCGACCAGGATCGCGGTGCCGACCATGACGATCCAGTGGAAGTCCGCGGCCATCGCCTGGGTGGCCAGCGTCGTCGCCCAGACCGAGGACAGCGCGACCAGCGCCCCCACCGACAGGTCGATGCCGCCGCCGATGATCACGAACGTCATCCCGACGCTGACCACGCCGACGACGGCGGCCAGCCGCAGGATCGTCAGCACGTTGTCGACGTCGACGAAGCGCCCGGGCGCGGTGACGGCGCCGACGATGCAGAGCAGCACCAGGGCCACGACCAGCCCGAGGTTGCGCCCCAGCGGGCCGGCGAGCAGGCCCGGGCCCTTGCCGCGGCCGCCGTCCTCGGCGCCGGCCGCACTGCCCGACGGTGGTGCCGCAGTGGTGGTCTCGCTCATCACGCCACACCTCCGGGCGCGACTCCGGCCGCCGTCCGCTCCTCGCTCGTCCCTCGCTGCGATGCTCCGTCAACCGTCATCACGCCACGTCCCCTTCGCGTGCGGCACCCGAGGTCGGGGCCGCTCCTTCCATGACCATGTCGAGCACCTGGTGCTCGTCGAGCTCGTCGGCCGGACGGCGGGCGATGACGGCGCCGTCGGCCACCACCAGCACCTCGTCGGCGAGGCCGAGCACCTCCGGGATCTCGCTGGAGACGACGACCACGGCGACCCCGCGGTCGGCCAGCGCCCGGATCAGCGCGTAGATCTCCGAGCGCGCCCCGACGTCGACGCCCCGGGTGGGCTCGTCGAGCAACAGCACCCTGCAGTCCCGGAGCAGCCAGCGGGCCAGCACGACCTTCTGCTGGTTGCCGCCGGAGAGGGTGCGGACCTCGCGGTCGACGTCGACCGGCCGCAGGTCCAGCGCCTCGGCCTGGTCGCGCGCGGCCTTCCGCTCCGGCCCTCCGCCCAGGAAGCCGCCGCGGGCGAACCGGGCCAGGCTGGACAGCGTGATGTTGCGGTAGATCGGCTCACCCAGCAGCAGGCCCTGGCTCTTGCGCTCCTCCGGCGCCAGCCCGACCCCCGCGCCGACGGCGGCCGCGACGTCGCCGGGCCGCAGCCGGCGTCCGGCGACGTGCACCGTGCCGGTGGTGGCCCGCCGGGCGCCGTAGATCGTCTCGAGGATCTCCGACCGGCCGGAGCCGACGAGCCCGGCCAGGCCGAGCACCTCCCCCGGCCGGACATCGAAGGAGACGGCGCTGAACGTGCCGGCGAGCGACAGGTCGCGCACCTCCAGCACCGGCTCGGCGGTCTGGCCGGCGGACTCGCGGCGCTCCGGGAAGACGTACTCGATCGTGCGGCCGGTCATCAGCGTGATGACCTCGCCGGTGGAGGTCTCCCGCGCCGGCAGCCCGGTGGCCACCGTCCGGCCGTCCTTGAGCACGGTGATCCGGTCGCCGACCTCGCGGATCTCCTCCAGCCGGTGGGAGATGTAGACGACGGCGACGCCGTCGGCGGTGAGGTCGCGGACGACCTGGAACAGGTGGTCGACCTCTTCGCCGTCGAGCACCGCGGAGGGCTCGTCCATGACGATCAGCCGGGCGTCCTGGGACAGCGCGCGGGCCATGCTGACCATCTGCTGGGCAGCTGCCGACAGCGAGCCGACCTCGGCGGTGGGCCGGATCTCCGGGTGCCCGAGCCGGGCGAGCAGCTCACCGGCGGCCCGGTTCGCCTGGGCCGGCCGGGTGAGGCCCAGCCGGGAACGCTCCCGGCCGAGGAAGACGTTGTCGGCGACGGTCAGGCCGGCGACCAGGTCGAGCTCCTGGTAGATCGTCGCGATGCCCCGGCTCATCGCGGCCTGAGGGTCGCCCAGGGTGATCGGCTCGCCGTCCCAGCGGATCTCGCCCTCGTCGGGCTGGTGGGCGCCGGCCAGCACCTTGATCAGGGTCGACTTGCCGGCGCCGTTCTGGCCGAGCAGGCAGTGCACCTCCCCGGCGCGGACGTCGAGGTCGACGCCGTCCAGGGCCCGGACACCCGGGAACTGCTTGACGATGCCGCGCATCTCCAGCAGCGGGTCCTCCCGGAGCGGCGTCCGCGGTGGTGCGGCGGGCGCGTTCACGCGGGCGTCCCCGGAGCGGGGAACCGGACGACGGTCATCGGGTATCTCCTGACTTTTGCTCAACGGTGAACAGAAGTACGCGCAACAGGAGACTATGGTTGGGGTCACACAGGGGTCAAGGCCGCGGTCGCGCGTTACCGAACCGCAACCACGGAGCGGTGGGCAGGCGCCCGCGAGGCGCAGCCCTGGGCGCCCGGTGCCCTTCCTGGCGGGGAGCGGGTACGCGGCGCGCAGTCCCCGGCGGCTACTCGCCCGCTGCGGGCGGCGCGCGGGCAGGGGCTCAGGGGGCGGCTCAGGGGGCGGGGCTCAGCCGGCGGACGGGGTGCCGACTGCCGGCACCGGGGCGACTGGGAGGCCGGCCACCGGGATGTCGCTGCGGGCCGACTCGTAGACGGACTCCTCGTCCAGGAAGCCCTCGATCGCCATCAGCGCGGCACCCAGCCGGCCGGAGAGGTCCGGCGCGTCGCTGACCGTGATCTCCAGCGTGCGGGCCGCCAGCGGCAGCGACCGGCCGTAGACAGCCTCCCGGATCCCGGCCAGCAGCGGCGGCCCGGCCTGGGCCACCCCGCCGGTCATCACGATCCGGTGCGGGTTGAAGAAGTTGACCAGGCTGGCCAGCACCGTGCCGATGGTCCGCCCCGCGTTGCGCACCAGCTCCAGCGCGGGCCCGTCGCCGTGGGCCGCCAGCTGCACCAGCTCCCGGGTCGTGCTGGCCGGCAGGCCGGCCGCGATCGCGTCGCGCAGCAGCGCCCCGCCGCCGGCGATCGCCTCCAGGCAGTTCTCGTTGCCGCAGCGGCAGACCACCGGGCGCCCACCGGGTGGGGGCACCGAGATGTGCCCGATGTCCCCGGCGCTGCCCTGCGCCCCGCGGTAGACCTGGCCGTCGACGACGATGCCGCAGCCGATGCCGGTGCCGACCTTGACGACCAGCACGTCCTCGTCCGACCCGGCGACGCCCATCTCGCCCAGCGCCATCACGTTGACGTCGTTGTCGGCGAAGACCGGGCAGTCGTACCGGGCGAAGGCGCCGGGGATGGAGAAGTCGTGCCAGCCGGGCATGATCGGCGGGTGCACCGGCCGGCCGGTGGAGAACTCGACCGGGCCGGGCACCCCGATGCCGATCGCGCAGACGTCCTCGGTCGACAGCCCGGCCTCGGCGAGCACCTGCTGCGCCAGCCGGTCGACCTCGGCCAGCACCGGGCCGGGCCCCTCGCCGATGTCGATCGGGTGCCCGACGGTGGCCAGGATCTGCGCGGACAGGTCGGTGACCGCGACGTCGACGCTGGTGACCCCGAGGTCGACGGCGAGCACGCACCCCGCGCGGCTGTTGAAGCGGAGCAGGGTGGGCGGCCGGCCGCCGGTGGACCAGCCGCGGCCGCCCTCCTCCAGCAGGTTGGCGGCGATCAGCTGGTCGACGCGCGCGCTCACCGTGTTGCGGGCCGCCCCGGTGAGCGCGACCAGCTCCGCCCGGCTCCGCGCCCGGCCGGCGCGCACGTGCCGCAGCAGTGCGCCGGCCGAGGCAGAGGGGTGCGCCACGGCCGCCATCGTCGCACGCCGGAGCCGTGGCCGACCCCTCCGAGCGACCGGTTCGGCACACCCGGTCCCGACCACGGGGGCCGGTGGGCGAAGATCACCGGGACACCGACGTCGTCTCCAGGAGGGCAGCCGTGACCGCGACCGCGCCGGGCGCCCGGTTCGACGACCTGGTCGCCGGCACCGCGCTGCGCTGCCCGCCCCCGGACCGGGTGCTGGTCGCCGAGCGGGCCGATCAGGTGGCCGGTGTGCTGGCCGAGGTGGAGCGGGCGACAGCGGCCGGGAGCTGGGCGTTCGGCTACCTGGCCTACGAGGCGGCCGCCGGCCTGGACCCCGCGCTGCCCGTGGCCCCGCCCACCGGCGACGGCCTGCCGCTGGCCTGGTTCGGTCTCTGCGGCGCCCCCGAGGTGGTGCCGCCGGTCGCACCGTCGCCCGGGGAGCGGCCGCCCGCGCACTGGGCACCGGACTGGACCGACGACGAGCACGCCGCCGCGGTGGCCGCCGTCCGCGAGCACATCGCCGCCGGCGAGACCTACCAGTGCAACCTCACCGACCGGCTGCGCGCGCGCGACGTCGGTGACCCCGAGCGCCTCTACGCCGACCTGGCGCTGGCCCAGCGGGGCGCCTACAACGCGTTCCTGGACCTCGGCCGCTTCGTGATCGCCAGCGCCAGCCCCGAGTTGTTCTTCGAGTGGGACGGCGCACGGCTGCGCACCCGGCCGATGAAGGGCACCGCGGCCCGCGGCCGCACCACCGCCGAGGACGCCGTCCAGGCCGCCGCGCTGCGGGCCAGCGCCAAGGAGCAGGCGGAGAACCTGATGATCGTCGACCTGCTGCGCAACGACGTCGCCCAGGTGGCCGAGGTGGGCAGCGTGGCGGTGCCGGAGCTCTTCGCCCTGGAGCGCTACCCCACGGTGTGGCAGCTGACCTCGGAGGTCACCGGGCGCACCCGGGCCGACGTCGGCCTCGTCGACGTGCTGCGGGCGCTGTTCCCCTGCGGTTCGGTGACCGGGGCGCCCAAGCGGCGCACCATGCAGCTGATCGCCGAGCTCGAGCCGGCACCGCGCGGGGTGTACTGCGGTGCGGTCGGCCTGGTCGCTCCCCCGGGGGCGCCGTTCCGGGCCCGGTTCAACGTTGCCATCCGCACGGTGGTGGTCGACCGGAGCACCGGCGCGGCGGTCTACGGCGTGGGCGGCGGGATCACCTGGGGCTCGGATCCGGCCGCCGAGCGCGCCGAGGTGCGGGCCAAGGCCGCGGTGCTGACCGAGCCGGCCGGCGAGCACCAGCTCATCGAGACGATGGCGTTCCAGCCCGCTGCGGACCCCGACGGTGCGGTGCGCAACCTGGACCGGCACCTGGCCCGGCTGGCCGACTCGGCCGCCTTCCTCGGGTTCGCCTGCGACCCGGACCGGGTGCGCGCCGCGGTGGCCGGAGCCGTGGCCGGACGGAGCACGGGGGCGCGGGTCCGGCTGCTGCTGGACCGGGCCGGCGCGGTCACGGTGCAGCTCGCCGACCTGCCGCCGGCGCCGTCCGGACCGGTGCGGCTGGCGGTCGATCCCGAGCCGGTCGACTCCGGCAGCCGCTGGCTGCAGCACAAGACGACCCGGCGCGAGGTGTACACCGCGCGGGCCGCGCGGCACCCGGAGGCCGACGACGTCGTGCTGGTCAACGAGCGCGGCGAGGTCACCGAGACGACGGTCGCATCGCTGGCCGTGCGGATCGGGGGCACCTGGTGGACCCCGCCGGTCGACGTCGGCTGCCTGCCCGGGGTGGAGCGCGGCCGGCTGCTGGACGCCGGCGTGCTGCGCGAGCGGGTGCTGCGGATCGCCGACCTGGCCGGCGCCGAGGAGCTGGCGCTGGTCAGCTCGCTGCGCGGTTGGCGCCCCGCGGTGCTGGTGGACGCCCCGTCCCCCGGCTGACCAGCGGCCACGGGTCCGGGACGTCCGGCTCTCGGGGCCGCCCACCGCCGAGCAGGCTGGGCGCCGACAGCCACTCATCACCGAGCGGAGAGCGCCTTGGAGGCCGGGGTGACCCCGCTCGGCCCGGGGTGATCATGCCGGCGGGCAGCGGGGGAAGCCGCAGGTCCAGGGGTCGGTAGCGCACCGCCTTGTCGAGAACCGCCGAACTTCCCCGCCGATGTTCGTGACCCGCGCCACAGAGGACGCGGCGAGGAGCTGCCGATGATCGGGTCATGGCAGCTCGGCTCGCAACGGCGCGGACCTCCACGCAGCAGACGATCACCCCGGAGCTCACCGCCGACCCGTGGTGGCGCTCGGCCGTGGTCTACCAGGTCTACCTGCGCTCCTTCGCCGACAGCAACGGCGACGGCATCGGCGACCTGGCCGGCCTGCGGTCCCGGCTGCCCTACCTGTCCTGGCTGGGCGTCGACGCGCTGTGGATCAACCCGCACTACCCCTCCGGCGGCGCCGACGGCGGCTACGACATCAGCGACTACCGCGCGGTGGACCCGGACTACGGCGACGTCGCTGACCTGGAAGCCCTCGTCGCCGACGCCCGGCAGCTGGGCCTGCGGGTGGTGCTCGACGTCGTCCCGAACCACACCTCGGACCAGCACCCGTGGTTCCGGGCCGCGCTGGCCGACCCCGGCTCCCCCGAGGCGGCGCGCTACCACTTCGCGCCCCCGTCGGAGCAGCCGCCGAACAACTGGCAGTCGCTGTTCGGCGGGCCGGCGTGGTCGCGCACCCCGGACGGCCGCTGGTACCTGCACCTGTTCGCCCCCGAGCAGCCCGACCTGAACTGGCGCGACCCGGCCGTGGCCGCCGACTTCGAGCACACGCTGCGCTTCTGGCTGGACCGCGGCGTCAGCGGCTTCCGGGTGGACGTCGCCTACGGCCTGTTCAAGGACGCCGGCCTGCGCGACAACCCCGGCGCCTACTCCCCCACCCTCTTCGGGCACGGGCCCGAGCAGGCGATGACCTGGAACCAGCCCGAGGTGCACGACGTCTGGCGGCGCTGGCGGTCGATCTGCGACGAGTACCCCGGGACGATGCTGGTCGGCGAGGTCTGCCTGGCCGACCTCGAGCAGGTGGCGCTGTACTCCCGCCCGGACGAGATGCACCAGTCGTTCTCCTTCCGGCTGCTGAAGTCGCCCTGGTCGACCGGGGCCTTCGCCGACGGCGTGCGCAGCGCGCTGGACGCCTTCGGCGCCGTGGGCGCCCCGGTCTCCTGGGTGCTGGGCAACCACGACAAGGACCGGCAGGTCACCCGCTTCGGCGGCGGCGACGTCGGCACCGCGCGGGCCCGGGCGGCGGCGCTGCTCATGCTCGCGCTGCCGGGCTCGGCCTACGTCTACGCCGGGGACGAGCTGGGGCTGCCGCAGGCCGTCGTCCCGGACGAGGCCAAGCAGGACCCGATCTTCCACCGCAGCGGCGGCGCCCGGGCCGGCCGGGACGGCTGCCGGGTCCCGATGCCGTGGAACGACGCCACCGGGGTGGGCTTCTCGACCGACGACGCCGTCCAGCCGTGGCTGCCCGTCCCGGAGGACTGGGGGCGGTGGGCGGTGTCCCGGCAGGCCCGCGACGGCGGCTCGATGCTCACCCTCTACCGGCGGGCGCTCGCGCTGCGCGAGGCGCACCCGGCGCTGGGGGCGGGCGAGGCGACGGTGAGCACCCGCGGCGACGTGCTCACCGTGCGCTGTACGGCGGCCGACGGATCGGTGGTGCGCTGCGTGGTCAACATGGGCGCGGGCACCACCCTGGTGCGCACGGCGGGGACGGTGCTGCTCGCCTCGACCACCCGCGTCCGCCGCTCGGCCGGCCGCGTCGCGCTGCCCGCCGACAGCGCCGTCTGGCTCGCCGAGGGCTGACCCGCCTGCTCCTCAGGCGAAGAAGCACTGCACCCGCTTCCCGCGCCAGGACCGGGTGCAGAGCTCTCTTCGCCTCTCAGCCTGCGGGCGTGGCCGGGCTGGGTCAGGCTGAGCGCCGGTTCCGAGGACAGGAGAGGTGCATGGCGCGGGTCGCGGTCACGGGCAGCAGCGGGAAGCTCGGCAGGGTGGTGGTCGACCACCTGGTCGAGCACGGGTGGGACGTGCTGGCCCTGGACCGGGTGCCGAGCCCACGGGCCGACGTCGAGTCCGCGGTGGTCGACCTGACCGACGCCGGCCAGGCCGTCGAGGCGCTCAGCGGGTTCGACGAGCACGGTCCGGTCGACGCCCTGGTGCACCTGGCCGCCGTCCCGGCGCCGGGGCTGGTGCCGAACGCGACCACGTTCGCCAACAACATGACGGCGTCGTACAACGTCCACACGGCGGCGCTGCGCGCGGGCGTGCGCAGCATCGTGTGGGCCTCCAGCGAGACCGTGCTCGGGCTGCCGTTCGACGAGGCGCCGCCGTACCTGCCGGTCGACGAGGAGTACCCGCCGCGGCCGACCACCACCTACTCGCTGGGGAAGACCCTGGAGGAGGAGCTGGCCCGGCAGCTGTGCCGGTGGCACCCGGACCTGTCGATGACCGGCCTGCGGTTCAGCAACGTGATGTACCCCGAGGAGTACGCGGGCTTCGGTGCCTTCGACGCCGACCCGCAGCTGCGCCGGTGGAACCTGTGGGGCTACATCGACGCCCGCGACGGCGCCCAGGCGGTGCGCCGCGCCCTGGAGCAGCGGCTGCCCGGGCCGGAGGTGTTCATCGTCGCCAACGCCGACACGGTGATGTCCCGGCCGACGGCGCAGCTGGCCGCCGAGGTCTTCCCCGACGTCCCGGTGACCCGGGAGCTGGGCGAGCACGAGACGCTGCTGTCGATCGAGAAGGCCCGCCGGCTGCTCGGCTTCGAGCCCGAGCACTCCTGGCGGAACTCCGGAGCCCGGTGATCACCCGGCTGCTGCTGGTCGGCGCCACCGGCGACCTCGCCAGCCGCTTCCTGCTGCCTGCGCTCGCCGAGCTGAGCGCGGGCGGGCGGCTGCCCGAGGACCTGCAGCTCGTGGGGGCGGCCGAGCAGGACTGGGACGACGCCCGGTTCGCCGAGCACGTCGCCGCCCGGCTGCACGAGCACGCCGGTGACGTGCCGCCCGCCGTCCGGCAGGGCCTGGCGGCGGCCGCCCGCTACCGCCGGGTCGACCTCGGCGAGCCGGGCACCGTCGCGGCCGCGGTCGGCGCGTTCCCCGGTGCCGGTCCGGTCGCCGCGTACCTGGCGCTGCCCCCGTCGCTGTTCCCCGCCGCCGTCCGGGCCCTGGGGGCGGCGGGCCTGCCGCCCGGCAGCCGGATCGCGGTGGAGAAGCCGTTCGGCCGGGACCTGGCGGACGCGCGGTCGCTGAACGCGCTGCTGGCCGAGGCGACCGGCGGCGCCGAGCGGGCCGCCTTCCGGGTCGACCACTTCCTGGGCATGCCCGCGGTGGCCGCACTGCCCGGGCTGCGCGCGCCGGGCAGTGCCCTGGCGGCGCGGTGGGGCGCCGAGCACGTCGCCCGCGTGGACGTCGTCTGGGAGGAGACGCTGGACGTCGGGGGCCGCGCCGGGTTCTACGACCGCACCGGTGCACTGCGTGACGTGCTGCAGAACCACCTGGTCCAGGTGCTCACGCTGCTGGCGATGGAGCTGCCGGCGACGCCGGCCGAGGACGACCTGCACCGGGTGCGGCTGGACCTGCTCCGGTCGGTGCGGGTGCCCGAGGTGACGGCCACCCGCCGGGCGCGCTACACCGCCGGCCCCGCCGGGCCCGCCTACGTGGCCGCGGACGGCGTCGACCCGGCCCTCGGCACCGAGACCTTCGCCGAACTGGTCCTCGAGGTCGACACACCCCGCTGGGCCGGCACCCGCTTCGTGCTGCGCACCGGCAAGGCGATGGCGGCCGACCGCAAGCGCGTGGAGCTGCACCTCCGGACACCCGCGCCCCCGGAGTGCCCGGCGGGGGTCGAGCGGGTCGCCGACGACCGGCTGGAGATCGCCCTGGACGGCGCGCACCAGGCCACCCCCGGGTTCGCGGTGCACGCCCCGGGCGAGCGCACCGCCTACGGCGCGGTGCTCGCCGACGTCCTCTCCGGCGGCACGCGCACCGCGGTCAGCGCCGCCGAGGCGGAGGAGGCCTGGCGCTTCGTCGACCCGGTGCGGCGTGCCTGGTCCGCCGGTGAGCCGCCGCTGCTGGAGTACCCCGCCGGCTCCGCCGGGCCCCGCGCCGACAGCTGACCCGCACGGCACCGGCGGGCTCCAGCGACCGGCGCGGCGCCGCGTGCGCGGCGACGACCCGGATGCCAGGATCCGGGTCGTCGCCGCTGCCGTCGTCGGGCCCTCTCGCCGTGGTGGCCGACGCCCGTCCGCCGACCCGGCCTGGCCCCCTGCGTGACCGGGCCCGCCGACCCACCCGAGAGCGAGGCCCGATGACCAGGACGCCAGGCACCCGGCCCGACGCCGGATCGAGCTCGCCAGGCCGGGCGGGCGGCCTCGCCTCGCTGATGCGGCCGGTGAACGCCGTCGTCGAGCGGTACATCCCCAGCGCGCTGGTCTTCGCCGTCGTGCTGACGTTCGTCGTGGCCGCGCTGGCGCTGCTCCTCACCGATGCCGGCCCGATCGAGGTCCTGGACGGCTGGGGCGACGGGCTGTCGGGGCTGCTGGCCTTCATGACCCAGATGGCGCTGATCCTGCTGCTCGGGCACACGCTGGCCAACACCGGGCCGGTGCGGCGGCTGCTGACCCGGCTGGCCGCCGTACCCCGGACGGCGCTGCAGGCCTACCTGTACGTCTTCGTGATCGCGGCGCTGGCCTCGCTGATCACCTGGGGGCTGGGCCTCGTCGTCGGTGCGCTGCTCGCCCGCGAGCTCGCCGTCCAGGGCCGGGAGCGAGGCCTGCGCCTGCACTTCCCGCTGCTGGTGGCCGCCGGCTACTCCGGCTACGTCATCTGGCACATGGGCTACTCCGGCTCCGGGCCGCTCACCGCCGCGACCGAGGACTCCTTCCTCGCCGAGACGCTGGGCGGGACCGTCCCGGTCAGCGAGACGATCTTCACCTGGTGGAACATCACCGCCGCCGTGGCCACCATCCTGGTCGTCGGCCTCGCGCTGGCCGCGGTCGCACCCCGCGGCGGTGATCGGGTGGTCGAGCTCCCGGCGAGCGTGCGCGACTCCGACGCCGTGCCGCTGGACGACGAGGTGGTCACCCCGGCCGACCGGGTCGACGGCAGCCGACTGCTGACCACCCTGGTCGGCCTGGCCCTGGCCGCCTACCTGGTGCACCACTACGCCGACGGCGGCACCGCCACCCTCGACATCGTCAACTGGACGTTCCTGGCGCTGATCTTCCTGCTGGTCCGCAACCCGTTCGAGCTCATCGCGCTGGTGAAGAACGCCGCCGCCAACGTCGGGGAGATCCTGCTCCAGTTCCCGCTGTACGCCGGGATCATGGGGATCATGTCGACGACCGGCCTGATCGCCGTGTTCTCCGACGCCGTCGTCGACATCGCCTCCCCGGCGACGTTCGGGCTGCTGGCCTTCCTCTCCGCCGGGGTGGTCAACTTCTTCGTCCCCTCGGGTGGCGGGCAGTTCGCCGTCCAGGGCCCGGTCATGCTCGACGCCGCCCAGAGCCTGGGGGTCGACCCAGCGGTCGCGATCATGGCGGTCGCCTACGGCGACCAGTGGACCAACATGATCCAGCCGTTCTGGGCCCTGCCGGTGCTGGCCATCGCCGGGCTCAAGATGCGCGACATCCTCGGCTACACGACGGTGACGCTGATCGCGTCAGGTCTGGTCTTCGGCACCGTGACGCTGCTGCTGGGGCTGCTGGCCTGACCGCCGGGGCGGGTCGCCGGCCCGTTCACCGACTCCTCACAGCGCGGCCACAGAGGCGCCGACCGCCGGCCGTCTCCCCGCGACACGGTCGGCCGGCCAGCTCCACCGCCCGAGCCAGGGAGATGCCCCGTGCGCCGTCCGTCCCGCCGTGCCGCCTTGACCCTCACCGCCGCAGGTCTGCTCACCGCCGTCTCGGTCCCGGCCGTCGCCGGCACCGCCCCCACCGTGCCGCAGGGCAACGGAACCCAGCAGGCCCAACTCGTCGGACGCTCCGTCCTGCCGTCGGCCACGTTCGGCGAGCAGGTCCCCTCCGGCGCCCTGGCCAGCCCGGCCAACGGCGTCACCCCGCCGTTCGCGGCCCAGCCGATCCAGGGCTTCTCCGGACTGCTGCGGGACGGCGACGACTGGCTGGTGCTCGAGGACAACGGGTACGGCACCGAGGCCAACAGCGGCGACTTCCTGCTGCGCGTGGTCAAGCTGCGGATCGACACCGCCACCCAGCGCACGACGGTGCTCGACGGTGGCTTCAGCCTGTCCGACCCCGACCGCAAGCTGCCGTTCCCGCTGACCCGCAGCGACCGCCGGCTCACCGGCGCCGACCTGGACCCCGAGTCGTTCCAGCGGATGCCCGACGGCACCTTCTGGATCGGCGAGGAGTTCGGCCCCAGCCTGGTGCACGTCGACGCGAAGGGCCGGGTGCTGTCCGCACCGGTCCAGCCCGAGGGCGTCCGCTCCCCCGAGGCCTGGAACCTGGGCGGTGCCGCCCCGACGCTGGGCTCGAGCAGGGGCTTCGAGGGGATGGCCCTCGGCGTCGACGGCCACACCCTGTACCCGATGCTGGAGGGCGCGGTCGCCGGTGACGACCCGGCCACCCGCCGGATCTACTCCTTCGACACCAACCGCGGGAAGTACACCGGCCTCAAGGCGAAGGTGAAGTTCGAGGTCCCGAACAACGCCCTGGGCGACATGGTGGCGCTGGACCAGAACCGCTTCCTGATCCTGGAGCGGGACGGCGGCCAGGGGCCGACCGCCCAGCTCAAGGCCGTCTACCTGATCGACACCCGGGACATCGACCGGGACGGCTACGCCGACAAGCGGCTGATCGCCAACCTGATGGCCATCCCGGACCCGCAGGGCGTCGGCGGCACGGCGGGGGGCTACTTCACCTTCCCGTTCGTCACCATCGAGCAGATCGCCGTCCTGGACGACCACCGCATCATCGTCGGCAACGACAACAACTACCCGGGCTCGGCCGGGCGCACCGCCGGCGTGCCCGACGACAACGAGTACGTGGTCATCCAGGTGGACGAGGACCTGCAGGTCGACCCGGCGCTGGCCGCGATCAACGCCCGCGGCCGCCGCTGACCACACGCAACGGCGCCCCGACCGTCAGGTCGGGGCGCCGTTGCGCGTCAGGCGGTGATCAGGCGGCCTGGCTGCCCTGGTTCCAGGCGGCGCCCTGCAGCTGACGGCGGACCTTGGGGCCGCCGGTCGTCATCTTGTAGAGCTTGGCGACCTGGGCCGGGGCGTTGGCCGGGGTGGTCTCGGCCAACCAGCCGTTGGGCAGCGACAGCCGGATGACCTTGTGCCAGGCCGACGCGACCTGACGCGGCAGCGACGCGGTGTGGTACCGCAGGCCGTAGCGCTGGAAGAGGTCGCGGATCTGCGGGGCGATCTCGGCGTACCGGTTGCTCGGCAGGTCGGGGAACAGGTGGTGCTCGACCTGGTGGGAGAGGTTGCCGGTCATGATGTGCATGGCCTTGCTGCCGGAGATGTTGGCCGAGCCGAGCATCTGGCGCAGGTACCACTCACCGCGGGTCTCCCCGTCGATCGACTTCTTCTCGAAGGTCTCCACGCCCTCCGGGAAGTGGCCGCACATGATCACCGAGTGCGACCAGAGGTTGCGCACCACGTTGGCGGTGAAGTTGGCCGCCAGGGTGGGCAGGAACGACGGCCCGGACAGCGCCGGGTGGACCAGGTAGTCCTTGGTCGCCTGCTTGCGGATCTTCTTCAGCACCTGCTTGGCCGCGGCCCGGAACGCCGGGTTCTTCCGTCGCTCGGGCGTGGCCAGGTTCTTGCCCAGCTCGAGGTCGTAGGCGGCGATGCCGTACTCGAAGAAGCAGGCATTGATGAAGTTCCACACCGGCTGGAGCAGGTACATCGGCACCCAGCGCTGGTCCTCGTCGACGCGCATGATGCCGTAGCCGAGGTCGTTGTCCTTGCCGATCACGTTCGTGTACGTGTGGTGCAGCTCGTTGTGCGAGTGCTTCCACTGCTCGGCCGGGCTGGCCATGTCCCACTCCCACGTCGTGGAGTGGATCTTCGGGTCGCGCATCCAGTCCCACTGCCCGTGCAGGATGTTGTGCCCGATCTCCATGTTCTCCAGGATCTTGGCCACCGACAGCCCGGCGGTGCCCAGCACCCAGGCCGGCGGGAACTTGGAGAACAGCAGCACCGCCCGGCTGCCCAGCTCGAGCTTGCGCTGGACGTCGATCACCCGGCGGATGTAGGCGGCGTCGGACTCGCCGCGGCTGTCCACCACGCCCTGACGGATGGCGTCGAGCTCGCGCCCGATCGCCTCGATGTCCTCGGGGGTCAGGTGGGCGACGGGGTTGTCGGGCTTCTTCTGCAGGACGGTCACGAGGTGGCTCCTCCGGAGTGCTGGGTCGGGTGGGTCAGTGGTCGATGTCGCAGGCGCCGGCGGCGGCGCTGATGCAGGTCTGGACGAGCACGCCGTCGCCGTGGGCGGCGACGGTCAGCTCGCCGTTGCGCAGGTCGCGGACGGCGCCCTCGCGCAGCGGCAGGACGCAGCCGTAGCAGATGCCCATCCGGCAGCCGCTGGGCATGAGCAGGCCCGCCTCCTCCGCGGCGTCGAGGATCGGGGTCGAGCCGTCGACCTCGACGTCCCGGCCGGACTTCGCGAAGGAGACGGTGCCGCCCTCACCGGTGACCAGCACGCGGGGGCGGAAGCGCTCGGTGTAGAGCCGGTCGGCGATCCCCTCGGTGGCCCAGTGCTCCTCCAGCGCCTCGAGCAGCCCGATCGGCCCGCACGCCCAGGTCGACCGCTCGGCCAGGTCGGGCACGAGGTCGGCCAGGGCCGGGGCGTCGAGCAGCCCGTCGGTGGCGGTGTGCCGCTCGACCAGCCGGATCCGGCCGGCGGCCGCCAGCTCCCGAAGTTCCCGGCCGAAGATGACGTCGTCGGCGGTGGGCGCGGAGTGCACCAGGACGACGTCCTCGTGCTCGTCGACGTGGTTGCGCAGGATGCCCATCACCGGCGTGATCCCCGAGCCGGCGGTGACGAACAGCGCCTTGGCCGGCCGCTCCGCCGGGAGCACGAAGTCACCGGTGGCCTGGTCGAGCTGGACGATCGTGCCGGGCTCGGTGCGGTGCACCAGGTGGTTGCTGACCTTGCCGTCCGGGATCGCCTTGACCGTCACGGTGAAGCAGCCGTCGGCCCGGCCGAGCACCGAGGTGATCGAGTAGGCCCGCCACAGCCGCACGCCCTCGACGTCGACACCGAGCCGGACGTACTGGCCGGGGGTGTGCGGCAGCCAGTCCCGGCCGGGGCGGATGACGAGGGTCGCGGCATCGCGGGTCTCGCGGTGGACCGCCTCGATGCGGCCGCGCAGCGCGGCGCCGGAGCGCAGCGGGTCGACGAGGTCGAGGTAGTCGCTGGGCAGCAGCGGCGTCGTGACCAGCTCGGCCAGCTTGAGCGCGCGGTCACGCAGCGTCGTCAGGACCGGACGGGCGGTGCCCGGGCGCGGGACGGTGGCGGTCATGAATTGAGTCTTTCCCAGCCTCGCGATCAATCACCTGTCAATCGGACGTGAATCGAGCGGTAGCTTCTGTTCGCCCAGAACAAAGGAGCCCCGGGAATGACCGCTGACCCACCGGCCCCGCCGATCGCAGACCCGATGACCTTCCCACCGGCCGTCGCCGCGGCGATGCGTGCCGAGCTGCCGTCGGTCGCCGAGCGCACCGTGGCCAGCATCGTGGTGGAGGTGCCCAGCTACGCCGGGGCGTTCGCCGGGGAGATGGGCCAGGCGATCCAGCGGGCGGTCCAGGTCGCCCTGGGCGGGTTCCTGGAGCTGGCCGCCGACGGCGGCGGCGTCGACCCCAGCCGGCCGATCGCGCCGGCGTTGGCCGGGGCCTACGCACTGGGCCGGGGAGAGGCACGCAGCGGCCGGTCGATGGACGCGCTGCTGTCGGCCTACCGGGTGGGTGCCCGGGTCTCCTGGCGGCACATGAGCGAGACCGCGGTGGCCGCCGGCCTCGACGTCGCCTCGCTGGCGCGCTTCGCCGAGCTGGTGTTCGCCTACATCGACCAGCTCTCGGCCGCCAGCGTGGCCGGCCACGCCGACGAGCTGGCCACCAGCGGGCGGGTGCGCCAGCACCACCTGGAGCGGCTCGGTGCGGTGCTCCTGGCCGGCCGTCCGCTGCACGACCTGACCGCGGCCGCCGAGCGGGCCGACTGGTCACCGCCGCGGACCCTCACCGCCGTCGTGCTGCCCGAGCCCCGGGCCCGCGGTGCCCTCGCGCTGCTGGACGGCCGCACGCTGCAGGTCACCGAGGAGGCGACCGGCCCGGGGGGTGAGGAGGAGCGCGCCGTCCTGCTGGTGCCCGACGCCGGAGGCCGGGCCCGCCCGGGCCTGCTCCGCCTGCTGGAAGGCCACGAGGCCGCCGTCGGCCCAGCTCGGCCCTGGCACGACGTCGCGGCGTCCCACCGACGGGTGCTGCGCGCGCTGCGCCTGGGGCCGCCGCCACGGGGAAAGGCACCGCTGGACACCGAGGCGCGCCTGGTCGAGCTGGTGCTGCGCGCCGACGAGGAGGCGCTGACCGACCTGCGCGCCGCCGTGCTGGCTCCGCTGGAGGAGGTGACGGCGGCGACCCGGGAGAAGCTCGTCGCCACCCTGCGGTCCTGGCTGCTGCACCACGGCCGCCGGGAGCGGATCGCCGCGGAGCTGTTCGTCCACCCGCAGACCGTCCGCTACCGGATGGGGCAGCTGCGCCAGCTGTTCGGCGACCGGCTGGAGGACCCGGCCACGGTGCTGCAGCTGACGCTGGCGCTCGGCTGCGCACCGGAGGAGCCCGACAGCTGACAGGCTGGGCCGGTGACCCGCTGGCCCGCGACCCCCGCGCCCGATGCGCTCGGCGCCGTGGTGCACGGCCCGGTGCTGCTCGCCCGCTCCGCCGGCATCGCCGCCGGCCTGCGCTGCGTGTTCGCCCATCCCGGCGGACTGCACCTGCCGATGGTGGTGCACGCGGTGGGGGTGCAGGCCGAGGCAGCCGGGCGGCACACCTTCCCCCGGCCGGGGGCGGAACGGCGGCCCTGGTCCGGCCCGCTGGTCACCCTCACCGTGGACGGCGTCAGCGCGCCGGCCGACCCGGTCGGCCCGACCTCGACCGGCGGCCGCGACGCGTTCCGCTCGGAGGCGTCCTACTGGGCCGGTGCACTGCCGCGGGACGGCCGGCTGACCCTCACCGTCGGCTGGCCGGCGACCGGGCTGGCGGAGACCACCACGGTGCTGCACCTCGGGCCGCTCGACGACGTCGCCGACCGGGCCGTGTCCCTGCTCTGAGGCGACTGCCCGGAGGCCGGGTCACGCGGCTCGGCCCAGGCGGGCCAGCACCCGGGTCGTCCGGTCCGCGGCCGGCGGCGGCTCGACGGCGGGGGCGCAGATGCCGTCCAGGTACAGCGCCTCGCCGAATCCGTCCGCGCCCTGCTCGATGCGGTCCAGCTCCGCCTCGGTGAGCGCGGCGTCCAGGCCGGTGGCCCGGGCGACGTCCCAGCGGTGCACGACCATGTCCCACACGTAGAACCGCTCGAAGGTCGCGCCGATGGTGGTCGGGCCGAAGAAGCCGTCGTACCCGCGGCCGACCACCTCGTCGTCGGCGACCAGCTCGGCCACCCGCCGCGTGTGGGCGGCCCAGGCGACGGCCGGGTCCCCGGCCAGGTCCGGCGCCGGGCCGACGTCCAGCCCGTGGCCGGCGAGGAGCTCGCGTTGCGTGTCCACCAGGTGCGCGACGACGTCCCTCGCCGTCCACCCCGCGCACGGCGAGGGGCTGGCCCACGCCTCCGCGGGGACGTCGGCGAGCAGGGCGGACAGCGATGCCGCGGCGGCCTCGTGGGCTGTGGCGGTGGGGTTCGGGGCGGTGGGGTTCGGGGCGGTGGGGTTCGGGGCGGTGGGGTTCGGGGCGGTGGTGTCCATGGCCGCAGCCTGGCCGGGTGCGGCAGGCTGCGTCTTGATGAAAGCCGACAGCGGACCGACGCGGCTGGACCTGGTCGAGCGGGCGCACCTCAGGGAGCCCGGCGACGCGTCGCACGTCATGTACCGGTACGAGCCGGACCCGGCCGTGCGTGGCCTGCTGCGCCGGTTCTGGATCCCGGTCTGGTCGGTGCCGCCCGGCCGGGAGGCGGTGCAGCGGGTGCTGCAGTACCCGGTGTCCCTGCTGGTCGTCGCCGACGGGTACGCCCGGTTCTACGGGGTCAGCACCGGGCTGTCGACCACCACGCTGGCCGGCGACGGCTGGGCGGTCGGCGTGATGTGCACGCCCGCCGCCGGCACGCTCCTCACCGGCACGTCGATGGCCGAGTTCACCGACCGGTACGTCGACCTGCCCGCCGTCCTCGGTCCGGCAGGTGTCGCGCTGGTCGACCGGGTCCGGACGGCGATGGCCGCGGACCCGCACGCCGGACGCGCCCACGCGACCGCGATGGCCGCGTTCACCGACACGGTGCGCCCCCGTCTGCCGGTGGACGCCGAGGGCGAGCTGGTCGACCGGGTGGTCGCCTTCGTCGAGGAGCGCTCCGACGTGCTCCGGGTGGCCCAGGTGCTCGCGGAGTTCGGGCTGTCCGAGCGGGCCCTGCAACGGCTGGTCCACCGCCGCCTCGGCCTGACCCCCAAGTGGCTGATCCAGCGTCGCCGCTTGCAGGAGGCCGCCGAACGGCTGCGCGCCGGCGGGACGCCGCTGGCCGAGACGGCCGCGGTGCTCGGCTACGCCGACCAGGCGCACTTCGTGCGCGACTTCTCCCGGGGCACCGGCACCACCCCCGGCCGGTTCGCCGCCGGCCACCGGGCCTGAGCGCGGGCGACTCAGCCGCGCAGCGCGCGGGTGACCTTCCGGACGCCGAGGACGGCCCCCGCCGCACCGGCGACCCACGGCCCGCTGACGATCAGCGGGTCGAGCAGATGGTGGCGCCGGTCGGAGCGGCCGGCGCGGGATCGCAGCCCGCCGTGGGTGAGCTCCGTGCGAACCCCGGTCGCCGGCACGTCGGGGCGGGCGGAGGCGAACGAGCGCAGGTGGCTCTCCCAGGCGTCGACCCGGTCACCGGCGATGAGGAGCAGCCAGTGCGCCAGCCGACCCTCGCCGAACCGGTCGTAGGCGAGCCGCCGGATCGCCCCGGACAGGCCGTGCAGCGGCTGGGCGGTGCCGAACACCGGGGTGACGAAGGCGTGCTCGATCGACCGCTCCCGCCCCGCGGACCCGGGCTGCCGGTCGGGGAAGTCCCAGTGGGCACCGGTGTCGGCGGGGTACTGCAGCTTCGGGTGCGACGGCCGGTCGGCGGGGTCCAGGTCGGCCCCCCAGCCGGGGATGCGGGCCCGCAGCTCCTCCCGGCTGGGCGGTGCGGTGCGCTTGTCGCGGACGTAGGCGGTGGGGATGTCGGGCTCGGTCATGGTCGCTCCCTCAGTTCGCGCCGGGCACGACGAGCGGCTTGATGCAGCCGTCGAGCTTGGCGGAGAAGACGTGGTAGGCCTCGGCGATGTCCTCCAGCGGGAAGCGGTGGGTGACCATCTGCCGCGGGGTCAGGTGACCGTTGCGCACGTGCTCGAACATCCGGGGCCACTGGCGCTTCACCGGGGTCTGGTTCATCCGCAGGGTGAGCCCCTTGTTCATCGCGTCGCCGAACTTGACCGCGTTGGGAACCGGCCCGTAGGCGCCCACCACCGAGATGGTGCCGCCCTTCCGGGCGGAGTCGATCGCCCAGTTGAGCGCGGTCGGCGATCCGCCCTGCAGCTTCAGCTTCGGCCCGGTGAGCTGCTGGGTGAGGTTGCCGTCGGCCTCCGCACCGACCGCGTCGATGACGACGTCGGCACCCAGGAAGTCGGTCTGCTTCTTCAGCTCCACCACGACGTCGTCGTACTGGTCGTAGTCGAGGGTCTCGGCGTAGGCCATCTCCTGGGCCTTGGCCAGCCGCTCGGCGAGGTGGTCGACGACGATGACCCGGCCGGCGCCCATCAGCCAGGAGGACTGGGCGGCCACCAGGCCCACCGGCCCGGCGCCCAGCACGACGACCGTGTCGCCCTCGGCGATCTCGCCCAGCTGCGCCCCGAAGTAGCCGGTCGCGGCGGCGTCGGTGAGCAGCACGGCGTCCTCGTCGTGCATCCAGTCGGGGATCCGCACCGGGCCGACGTCGGCGAAGGGCACCCGCACGTACTCGGCCTGCCCGCCGTCGTAGCCGCCGGTGGTGTGCGAGTAGCCGTAGATGCCGCCGACGGCCGTGGCGTTGGGGTTGACGTTGTGGCAGTTGGAGTACAGCCCGCGGGAGCAGTACCAGCACGACCCGCAGAAGATGTTGAACGGCACCATCACCCGGTCACCGACCTGCAGGTTCTCCACCGAGGAGCCCACCTGCTCGACCACCCCGATGAACTCGTGGCCGAAGGTGTGCCCGATCCGGGTGTCCGGCATCAGGCCGTGGTACAGGTGCAGGTCCGAGCCGCAGATCGCGGCCAGGGTCACCCGGACGATCGCGTCGTTGGGGTGTTCGATGCGGGGCATCTCCTTCTCCTCGACCCGCAGCTTGTACGGCCCTCGATAGGTCATCGCCCGCATCGGTCCTCCTGGGTTCCTGCGCCGTCCGCGGCCGGGCCCGATCCGCCCCGCGCCCCCGCGGCGGCCGCGTGGCCTGGGACTGTCCACTTCGCGGGTTCGTCAACCCTCCGGCCGCACCGGTCCCCGTCCCCGAGTGGCACGGCCCCGCCGACGACGACAGACTTCGGGACGTCCGTGCCGGGCCGGCCACCGTCGGTCACCGGCCGGGTGGCGCCGGCTCCGGGTCGGCGTCCGGTGTCCGTTCACGGGGGAGAACGGAGGACTCATGTCGCTCTACCAGCGCCTCGGGCAGGACGTCGGCATCCGCACGGCGGTCGACGACTTCTACCGGCGGGTGGTGGCCGACCCGCAACTGGCCGGGTGGTTCGAGGGCGTCGACATGCCCCAGCTGCGTCGCCACCAGACCGCGCTGCTGGTGCAGGTCACCGGCGGCCCGGTCGAGTACTCCGGCCGGGAGCTCGCCGCCGGCCACGACGGCCTGGGCATCACCGGCGACGCCTTCGACCGGGTGGTCGGCCACCTCGTCGACACGCTCACCGAGCTCGGGGTCTCCGGCGAGGACATCGGCCAGGTCGGGGCGGCGCTGGGCGCCCACCGCGACGAGATCGTCACCGAACCCGCGCCGGCCGGCTGAGCCGGCGCTCCGAGGAGAGCCTGTGGACATCCCCGCGATGCGGGCCAGCTTCGCCAAGGCCGCCGCGCACGGCGACGAGGTGCCGCTGTGGTTCTACTCCCACCTGTTCCTGACCCATCCCGAGACCCGGGACCTGTTCCCGGTCTCGATGGCGCACCAGCGCGACCGGCTGTTCGCCGCGCTGGGGGAGGTCGTGGCGCGGGTCGACGACCTGGACTCGCTGGTGCCGATCCTGCAGCAGCTGGGCCGTGACCACCGCAAGTTCGGCGCCGTCGCCGCGCACTACCCGGCGGTCGGCGCGAGCCTGCTGGCCACGCTGGAGCACTTCGACGACGAGTGGGACGACGCCCTGGCCGCGGACTGGACGGCGGCGTACCAGCTGATCGCCCAGGTGATGCTGGAGGCCGCGGACGAAGCGGACGACCAGCCGCCCTGGTGGGAGGCGGAGGTCGTGGCGCACGAGCGCCGCACCATCGACGTCGCCGTGCTGACGCTGGCACCGCGCCAGCGGCTGGACCACCTGCCCGGGCAGGCCGTCTCGGTCGAGTCCGACCTGCGCCCGCGGTTGTGGCGCTGGTACTCCCCCGCGAACGCGCCGCGGCCGGACGGCTCCCTGGAGCTGCACGTCAAGGCCCGCGACGGCGGCCCGGTGAGCACCGCGCTGGTGCGGTCGGCCCGGGTCGGCGAGGTGGTACGGCTCGGCCCACCGGTCGGGCAGCTGACCCTCGACACCGACTCCGACCGGGACCTGCTGCTGGTGGCCGGGGGCACCGGGCTGGCGCCGCTGAAGGCGATCGTCGACCAGGTCGCCCGATCCGGGCCGGCCCGCCGGGTCGACCTCTTCGTGGGCGCCCGCACCGAGGACGACCTCTACGACCGCGCGGACCTGGAGCGGATGACCCGGGAGAACCCCTGGCTGACGGTGACCGCGGCCGTCTCGCACGACAAGACCTCGACCCTGGAGCACGGTGAGATCGGCGACGTCATGCTGCGGCACGGCCCGTGGACCGGGCGGGACGCCTACGTGGCGGGCAACCCGGCGATGGTCGAGGACACCGTGACCCGGCTGCACACCTCCGGCCTGGCGATGAGCCGGATCCGCACCGAGGTCTTCGCCGCCAGCAGACCGAGCCCGACCCTGGATGGGAAGGTGACCGAATGAGCACCAGCGAGCAGGCTCCCGGGTCCTCGAACGGCGGGCCCCGCCCCGACCGGCAGCAGGGCCCGGACCACCGGCTGACCCCGGAGGACGTGCGGAGCGCGCGCTTCTCGCACGGCTCCCTGCTGCACCCTGGCTACACCGAGGCGGAGGTCGACGGCTTCGTCGACCTGGTCGCCGAGGAGGTGTCGCGCCTCAGCGGGGAGAACGAGCAGCTGCGCGCCCAGCTGGCCCGGCTGGAGGCGCAGCTGGCCGAGTCGTCGGCCCGCCCCTCCCCCAGCGACCAGGCGGTCGGCATCTTGGCGACCGCGCAGCAGACCGCCGACGCCTACGTCGCCGAGGCGGAGGAGTTCAGCCGGCAGATGACCGCCGAGGCGCGCGCTCAGTACGAGGAGCACCTCGGGCAGGCGCGGGAGAGGGCCGGCGCGATCATCCAGGCCGCGCAGGAGGCCGCGACCCGTTCCGTCGGCGAGGCCCCCCGCCCGTCGGCCGACCAGCCGCAGACCGAGCAGCTGCAGGAGCAGATCGCCTACCTGCGGGCCTTCGGGCAGGCGACCCGCACGCAGCTGCGCGCCTACCTGGAGGCGCTGCTGGTCGACGTGGAGAAGGAGTGGGGCGCCGCCCACCCGGCGGGTCTGCCGCCGGTGCCCCGGCCGGCCCCGGGCCAGCGGGCCGACGCCCAGCCGGCGACGTTCGTGGCCAACGCGGCCGGCGTGGCCCCGGGCGAGCGCGAGGGCTGATCGCGGACCCGGGGTGGCCTGCGGTCAGGCCACCCCGGGTCGTGTGCGATCACGTGCCAGCGCTCAGCTGCCGACCCGGCCGCCGTCGGTCCGGTAGACCACCGCCACGCTCGGACGCGGGTAGCCCCGCTCGGGCAGCCGGTCCGGCCAGGTGCTGGACGGGCTCTCCCGGGTCGAGCCGGTGGTCTCACCCGGGTGCTGCACCGACACGAACACCGACCGCCCGTCCGCCGGGATCTGCGGGCCGCTGCACTCCGCGCCGAGCGGGACGGTGAGGAACGCCTTGAGGTGTCCGCGCTCCGGCCCCGCCGTCGGCACCGCGAACAGCCCGTCGTTCGTCCCGGCGAAGGTGCCGGCCTCGCGGTTCCGCGTGGACAGCACGTTCCCGTCGGTGGAGATCCACAGGTTCCCGGCAGGGTCGAACTCGACGTTGTCCGGGCACGAGATCGCGCTGACCGCCGACTTGTCGTAGCCGGCGAAGTAGGTGCCCGGGGTCTCCGGGTCACCGGCCACGATGAACACCCGCCAGTAGAAGTCGTCCCCGGCGATCCCGTCGGTCTCCAGCCACTCCAGCACGTGGCCGTTGCGGTTGCCGGCGCGCTCCTCGTAGGTCCCGTCCTCGAGGTCGAAGGCGAAGGACCGGGCCACCGGGTTCGGCTCGTCGGCCTCCTCCCGCCGGGAGTTGTTGGTGAGCGCGGCGTAGACCCGGCCGTTGACCGGGTTGACCTGGATGTCCTCGGGCCGGTCCATCCGGGTGGGCACCTTCGCCGGGTCGACGACGACGGGGGCCGCCGGGTCGGGGAAGTCGCCGTTGGCATCCAGCTGCTTGCCGAGCCGGTCGGCGGCCAGCCGGGTGAAGGTGAGCACCCAGGGCACCGACTTGCCCGGGATCATCGACTGCCCGTCCTTCACCAGCGGGATCCACTGGCCGGTGCCGTCGAACTCGCCGTCGGCCGGCAGCGTGGCGAGGCCGTCGATCTGCTCCGGCGGGGAGTCGCCGGTGAAGCGCGCGACGTAGAGGTCGCCCTCCTCCAGCAGGGTCAGGTTGTGCGCCCGCGAGGCGCGGTCGTGACCGGGCCGGTAGCGCTTCTTCGAGACGAACTTGTAGATGTAGTCGAACCGCTCGTCGTCGCCGGAGTAGGCGACGACGCGCCCGTCCTCGGCGATCTGCACGTTGGCCCCCTCGTGCTTGAACCGCCCCATCGCCGTGCGCTTCTTCGGGGTCGAGGTCGGGTCGTAGGGGTCGAGCTCGACCACCCAGCCGAAGCGGTGCACCTCGTTCGGCTCCTTCGCCAGGTCGAACCGCGGGTCGATCTTCTCCCAGCCGCGCACCGGGGCGTCCTCGGCGCTGACGCCGTAGCGGCCCAGCTGGAGCTCCCGCGGGTCCTCCGCGATCGGCGCCGTCGTGCCGAAGTACTGGTTGAAGTTCTCCTCGCCGTGCAGGGTCGTGCCCCAGGGGGTCTCCCCACCCGCGCAGTTGTTCAGCGTCCCCAGGACGGTGCGTCCTTCCGGGTCCGCCGTGGTCCGCACGTACTCCGAGCCGGCGACCGGCCCGGTCAGCTCGATCGGGGTCGTCGCCGTGATGCGGCGGTTGCGCTTGCCCCACCGGTCGGGCAGCCAGTTGCCCGAGTCGCCGTCCCGGGCCACCTCGACCACCGAGATGCCGTGCGCCATCATCGCGATGCGCTTCTGCTCGTCGGTGGTGGGCGCCGCCTCGTCGGCGACGCCGGCGAACATGAGCTGCTCGTTGGTGTACTCGTGGTTGACCACGAGCAGCGCCCGGCGGTCGTCCCGGCCGAGGGACAGCCAGCCGATGTAGTCGCAGTTGTAGCCGAACTGCTTGGCCTGGGCCTCGGGCGTCTGGGCGTCGACGTCGAACTCCGGGGCGTCCCACACGACCGGGTCGCCCCAGCGCAGCACCACCGAGTACTCGTAGCCGGCGGCGGTGACCAGCTCGTCGAGCAGGTTCTGCTCCACCGGCTCGAAGGTCAGCGACGCGTCGGCCGGCGGCTGCCGGTCACCGGCACCGGGCATCCGTCGGTCGCCGGCCAGCGCGGGCTGCAGCGGGGCGGCGACCACCAGCAGGGCACCGGCCCCCGCGCCCTTGAGCATGGCGCGCCGGCTGAACGCGGACTGGACGACGTCGGCGAACGTCGGGTTGTCCGTCTGGTTGGGCACCGCCGCGTCGCATGCGTTCCCGCACTTGTAGTGGCAGGTGGCGTGGCTGCGGCTGCCGTGCCGGACCTCGTCGAGGAAGGGCAGCAGGCGGCGGCCGCGGGGCCGTTGGATGTCGGTCAAGGTGACTCTCCCCGGTCTCGTGACGGACTGGTCCGGACGCTAGGGAGCGACCGGACCGGTCCGGATGGACCCGGGATGAACTCGGCGTGATGTGTGGCGTGCGACACGCCGAGGGGGTGCGCGCTCGTCACCGTGCGGAGGTGGAACGGTGCCCAGCGCCACTTAAACGGGCGTCCGGCGGTGTCAGGTGGCCGGCACGAGGACCTGCTGCCCCACGGTGAGCAGGGTGCCCGCCAGGCCGTTGCGCGCCTGGAGGTCGGTCACGGTCGTCCCGGAGTCGCGGGCGAGCTGCCAGAGCGTGTCCCCCGGGACGACGGTGTGCGCCACCTCGGCGAGCACCGGTACGGGGGCCGGTTCGGGGGCCGGTGCGGGGGCCGGTGCGGGGGCCGGAACCTGGAGCACCTGTCCCACCATGATCACCGTGCTGGTCAGTCCGTTGCGGGCCACCAGGTCCTCGACCGTGGTGCCGCGGTCGAGCGCCAGCTGGCCGAGGGTGTCCCCGGGCGCCACGGTGTGCTCGGCGGTGGGCACCTCGGCGGGCGGTGGCCCGGGGAGGGGCGCGGGCACCGGGGCGTCTGCCGGCGGCGCGTCCGGCGGTGGGCAGGGACCGGGCACGCCGGCGTCGGCGGCCGCCGCGGCGCAGGCGCCCTGGTCCACCCGGGCGGGCACCCCGGTCCAGAAGGAGGTGACCCCGAGCGCGCCGCTCCAGGACAGCGAGACGTGCACGTGCCCGGTGTGCGGGTCGGCGCCGCCGTAGGGCCGCCAGCCCCGGTCCGGTGACCAGATGCGCTCGGCCCAGATGGCGTACGTGACCCCCAGGCGCCGGGCCTGGTACCCGGGCGCCCCGTCCGGCCCGGGGGCGGTCAGCCAGCCCAGGAACTCCTCGGCGGCGGCGCGCTCCGCCGGCTGGTCGGCGCGGACCAGCCAGTCCCACGCCCGGCCCTCCTTGTGCTCGCTCCGGCCACCGGTGGCGCAGTCCCGCACGATGCCGCCGTTGCTGCCCACCCGGTAGGTGTCCAGCACCAGGCGCGCGAGGGCCACCGCCCCGGGCCGGGCGACCGGATCGCACACCTCCTGCCCGACCTGCGCCGCCGGTCCCTCGACCACCTCCGGCGCCGCCGCGGGTGCCACGGGCCCGGCCGGCTCCTCCGCCTGCGCGGGGGTCGCGGTCAGCCCGAGCACCGCGGCGGTGGCCAGGAGGACGGTCCCGCGGACCAGCGCCGGGCGGCGCGGAGAGCGCGGTTCCGGGTGGGCCGGACGGGGGCGCGGTCGGGACGGCGGTACGGGCACGAGGACCTCCGGGATCGGGACGGCGTCGCGCTCATCCCAGGGGGCGTCAGCTGCGACCTGCCACCTCGGCCGCCCACCGGGCCGGTGCGTCCCCGCGCGGCGATCACGCAACGGACACGCTCCGTCGGCGTCCGCCATGGCCGGCGCCTCGCTCCGGCCACCTGGTGAGCTACCCGGGCTCAACCGTGGGTGGCATGGCCGTGGGCGTGCACCCGGCCGTGCTCGTCGACCGCGTCGGGGCCGTCGCCGCCGGTGCCCGGGGCCGCGCCGTCCGGCCGGCGTTCGGCAGCGGCGCGGGCCGCCTCCCGGCCCTCGTCCCGCCGGTCGTGCCGCCAGTCCACGACGCCGATCACCAGCGCCAGCAGCGCGCCCACGACCGCGACGGACAGCGCCGTCGCCGCGGCCCGCGGATAGTTCTGCTCGCCGTCGCTGAGCACCAGGTAGAACAGGCCGGGCAGCGCCGCGGTGCCGATCGCACCGCCGAAGCGCTGGAAGGTCTGCAGCCCGCCGCCGGCCGAGCCGGCCATCCGCACCGGCACGTCGCGCAGGGTGAGGGTGACGTTGGGCGAGATGACGAACCCGCCGCCGATGCCGGCCAGCAGCAGCGTCGGGGCGGTGGCCCAGGCGGTCACCCCGGGCGGCGCGAGCAGCAGCACCGCCGCCGTCCCGGTGAGCCCGACGGCGACCCCGCTGAGCCCGAACACCGTCAGCGCCCGGCCGTAGCGCCCCACCAGCCGGCCGGCCACGACCGCGGCGGACGCCGAGCCGATGGCGAACGGCGTCACCGCCAGGCCGGACTGCAGCGGTGTCCAGCCCAGCCCGGTCTGGAAGAACAGCGCGAAGACCAGCCAGATCCCGCTGAAGCCGACGAAGTAGACCGTGCCCAGCGCGACCCCCGGCGCGTAGCCGCGGGTGGCGGTGACCAGCCGGGGGTCGAAGACCGGCTCCCCGCCGCCGCGCACCACCCGGCGCTCCCACAGCACGAAGAGCGCGATCAGGGCGAGCCCGATCGGGAACAGCCACCACAGCCGGGTCAGCCCACCGGACTCCGCCTCCACCAGCGGCAGCAGCAGGGCGAGGGCGCCCGCGCCGAGCAGGCCCACCCCGACGACGTCGATCCGCCCGTGGCCCCGGCTGGTCGGCCGGGGCAGCAGCCGGACGGCGAGCACGAAGGCGACGACGCCGATGGGCACGTTGACGTAGAAGATCCACCGCCAGCCGCCGGGGCCGGACGCCAGTGCCAGCAGCAGCCCGCCGATCACCGGGCCGACGGCGGTGGAGATGCCCACCGTGGCGCCGAAGAAGCCGAACGCCCGGCCGCGCTCCGCGCCGCGGAACAGCTGCTGGATCAGCGCGGAGTTCTGCGGCGCCAGGCAGCCGGCGGCCACCCCCTGCAGCAGCCGGGCGGTGATCAGCAGCTCGGCGTTGGGCGCGGCACCCGCGGCCGCGCTGCACAGCACGAAGGCGACCAGGCCGATGAGGAACATCCGCCGCCGGCCGAACGCGTCACCCAGCCGACCGGCGGGGACCAGCGCCAGCCCGAAGGTGAGCGCGTACCCGGAGACCACCCACTGCACGGTCGAGGCCGTGGCGCCCAGGTCCTCCTGCAGCGAGGGCAGGGCGACCGAGACGATGCTGACGTCCAGCAGGGTCATGAACCCGACGACGAGGGTCACCCACAGCGCCTGCCAGCGCTTGGGGTCGGCGCCCTCCGGCGGCTCGGCCGGGCGCTGCCCGGCGCGGTCGACGGCTGCGTCGGTCACCAGCGCTCCTTCTCCTGCTCGACTGCGGACGCCGGTCCCGGCTCCCCGCGGGGGATCGTCCCCCGGCGCGCTCCGGTCCGCTCCCCGAAAGACGGCTCCCGCGGGACGGCGACCGTCGTCGTCACCCGGACCACCGAGGGCTCCGGGGGCACCGAGCCGAAGCCGAAGGTCACCGGCGGCTGCACCGGGGCGACCGGCCCCAACGGCTCGCCGTCCCAGGTCGCGCGCACGGCGGTGACGGCGTGCAGGTCCTGGACGCCGTACCACTCGGTGCGGCCGTTGCCGGCGGAGCCGGTGGTGCGCAACCCGGTCAGCAGGCGGGCGGGCCGGTCGAGCAGCCCGATCCAGCCGGGGGTGCGGGCCAGCGGCGCGGGCACGGCGCGCAGCAGGCGGCCCAGGGCGGGACGGCGGCCGGTGCGCAGCTCCAGCGCCAGCGGCCCGGCGTCCACCTCCCACGTCACGTCGTCCGATCGGCGCACGGCGACGTCGACCACCCGCACCTCGTCGAAGGTGTAGGTGGCCGCGACGAACTCCGCGAGCTCGGCGGACTGCGCGAGCAGCACCCGGTGACCGTCGGGCCGCTGCACCATCACGTCGGAGACCGGCCCCAGCGGCGAGCGGGGCCAGTGGCCGACCACCAGCCGGGTGCCGGAGGTCGTGCCGGTGCCGATGATCCAGCCGTCGAACCGCAGCCGTCCGCCGCGTCGGGTGCCCACCGGTCACCGATGCCCGGGCGGGCGAGGTCCACACCCGCTGTGCGCTCCATCGCGGGGGCACCAGCGAATACCGCGGGCGGACGGGGGTAGAACTGGAGCCGAACAGGGCGGAGAGACACCAGGAGTCAGCCCTCCTCAGGACTGGAGCCCGCCCATGAGCGGCAATGCCACCCACCGGTTCAGCAACACCAGCGTGCTGACGGTGCAGACGGCGGACGCGACCCAGGTGATCACCTCCGACGCGATCGACGAGCAGCTGCTGGAGACCTACCAGCGGGTGCGACTCCGACCCGGCCTGCTGGAGCGGCTGGCCGGCATCCGCGAACGCAGGTGGTGGGCCGACGGCGTCACCTTCGTCGACGGTGCGGCGATGGCCGGGGCCAAGGCGATCAGCGAGAGCGGCGTCGACCCGGCCGCGATCGGGCTGATGGTGAACACCTCGGTGAGCCGTCAGCACCTGGAGCCCTCGACCGCGGTCGCCGTGCACCACGCGCTGGACCTGCCGCGCTCGTGCAAGAACTTCGACATCACCAACGCCTGCCTGGGCTTCGTCAACGGCATCGAGCTGGCCGCGGCGATGATCGACTCCGGCTTCATCGAGTACGCGTTGATCGTCAACGGTGAGGACTCCCAGAAGGTGCAGGAGCGCACCATCGAGCGGCTGCAGGGCCCGGACACCCGTTCCCGCGACGTCATCGACCAGTTCGCCACCCTGACCCTGGGCTCCGGCGCGGCCGCGATGGTGCTGGGCCGCAGCGACCGGCACCCGGAGGGGCACCGGGTGGTCGGGTCGGTGAGCCGGGCGGGCACCGAGCACCACGAGCTGTGCACCGGTGACAACGACCAGATGGACACCGACCTCAAGGGCCTGCTGGACGCCGGCATCGCGCTCTCGGCCGACATGTGGGACGAGGCGGCCGGGGTGTTCGACTGGCAGCAGGGCATGGACCGCTACGTCATGCACCAGGTGTCCAAGGTGCACACGGCGGCGATGTGCGAGCGGTTCGGCGTCGACCCCGCCCGGGTGCCGCAGACCTTCCCGACCCGGGGCAACCTCGGCCCCGCGTCGGTGCCGTTCACCCTCGCCACGGACGCCGACTCGCTGGTCGACGGCGACCGGGTGCTGCTGATGGGCATCGGCTCCGGCCTGAACGCCTCGTGCATGGAGATCGCCTGGTGAGCGACCCGAACGATGCCCTCCAGAACGATGCCCTCCAGAACGATGCCCTCCAGAACGATGCCCTCCAGAACGATGCCCTCCAGAACGATGCCCTCCAGAACGATGCCCTTCAGAACGAGGCCCTCCCGCCCGGCCTGCCCGGGCTCGACCCCGCCTGGTCCCGGCGGGTCACCGTCGCCGACGCGGACGGCGTCAAGCACGAGTGGCACGTGCTGGACAACGGTGTCCGGGAGCCGGTGGGCACGCTGCTCTGCGTCCACGGCAACCCGACCTGGTCCTACCTGTGGCGGCGGCTGCTGGCCGCGGCGCCGCCCGGCTGGCGGGTGGTCGCGCCCGACCACCTCGGCATGGGCTTCTCCGAACGGCTCACCTCCCCGCGGTCCCTGGCCGAGCGGGTCGCCGACCTGGGCGACCTCACCGCCGCGCTGGGCGTGACCGGCCCGGTGGTGACCGTGGGGCACGACTGGGGCGGCATCCTCTCGCTGGGCTGGGCGCTGGCGCACCGCGACCAGCTGCGTGGCGTGGTGCTGACCAACACCGCGGTGGCCATGCCCGAGGGCGACGCCGGGCCGGCGCTGATCCGGGCAGCCCACCTGCCCGGGGTGCGCGGCACCGTCACCGTGGGCACGCCGTTGTTCGTCCGGGCGACGACGGCGCTGTCCTGGCCGCCACTGCCGGCCGCGGTCCGCAACGCCTTCGCCGCCCCGTACCGGGGGGCGGGCCGGCGCGGCTCGGTCGGTGACTTCGTCGCCGACATCCCGTTCGCCGACGGCCACCCGTCGCGCCCGAACCAGGAGGCGATCGCCGAGGGCATCCGGGAGCTCGACGTGCCCGCACTGCTGATGTGGGGACCCCGCGACCCGGTGTTCGGCGAGCGGTACCTGACCGACCTGCGGTCGCGGCTGCCGCACGCGCAGGTGCACCGGTTCGAGGGCGCCTCCCACCTGCTGCCCGAGGACGCGCCCCGGTACGCCGCGGCGGTCGCCCAGTTCGTCGCCGACCTCGACGCGCCGCCCGCCCCCGCGCCACCCCGGCCGGGGGTCCCAGCGGACCGGCGGCCGTGGTCGGCGCTGAGCGAGCGGGCCGGCGACGACAGCCCCGCGGTGGTCACGGTCGGTGGCAGCACGGCAGGTGGCGGCACGGCCGACGGCGGCTGGGTCACCGGCGGCATGGTCAGCTGGGCCGGGCTGCACCGGCGGGTCGAGCAGCTGGCCAGCGGGCTGCGCGCCGCCGGGCTGCGACCCGGCCAGCGGGTCGCGCTGCTGGTCGAGCCCTCCGCCGACCTGACCGCGTCGGTCTACGCGGTCTGGCGGGCCGGCGGCGCGATCGTCGTCGTCGACCGGGGCCTGGGCCTGCCCGGGATGCGCCGGGCGCTGCGCGGTGCATCCGTCGACGCGGTCATCGGCAGCGCGCAGGGGCTGGCCGCGGCGCGTGCCATGGGCCTGCCCGGGCTGCGGTTCGTCGCCGGCCGGCTGCCCGCCGCCGCCCGCCGCGCGCTGGGGGTCACGCACGACCTCGCCGAGCTCGAGCAGCTCGGCCGCGCCGCCGGGCCGGTCGCCGACGAGTCCTCGCCCGACGACGACCGGGCGGTCCTGTTCACCTCCGGCGCCACCGGCCCGGCCAAGGGCGTGGTGTACACCCAGGCGCAGGTCGTGGCGCAGATCGCGCTGGTGCGCGAGGCCTACGGGCTGACCGCCGCCGACCGGTTCGTCGCCGCGTTCGCGCCCTTCGCCATCCTCGGCCCGGCGCTGGGCATCGGCTCCGCGGTGCCCGACATCGACGTCACGGCGCCGGGCACGCTCACCGCGCCCGCCCTCGCCGACGCCGTGGCCGCCGTCGACGCCACGGTGCTCTTCGCCGCGCCCGCGGCGCTGCGCCGGGTGGTGGCCACCGCCGGCGAGCTCACCGACGCGCAGCGGGCCGCGCTGGCCGGGGTGCGGCTGGTGATGTCGGCCGGCGCACCGGTGCCGGCGTCCCTGCTGCGCTCGCTGCGCGAGGTGCTGCCCGACGCGGAGGCGCACACGCCCTACGGGATGACCGAGGCGCTACCGGTCACCGACGTCTCGCTGCCCGAGATCGAGGCCGCCGAGCAGGAGGCGGGCGGGATGCCGGACGGCGTCTGCGTCGGCCGCCCGCTGCCCGGGGTGGAGCTGCGGGTCAGCCCGCTGGACGACGCCGGGGCCGCCGTCGGCGCGCTCACCGCCGCCCCGGGCGTCACGGGCGAGGTCTGCGTGCGGGGCGCGCACGTCAAGGACCGGTACGACGCCCTGTGGATCACCGAGCGGCTGTCCTCCCGGGACGCCGGCTGGCACCGCACCGGCGACGTGGGGCACCTGGACGCCGACGGCCGGCTGTGGGTGGAGGGCCGGCTCCCGCACGTCGTCACCACCCCCGCCGGCCCGGTCACCCCGGTCGGCGTCGAGCAGCGGGTGGAGCAGCTGCCCGGGGTCGCCGCGGCCGCCGCCGTCGGGGTCGGGCCGGCAGGCACCCAGCAACTGGTGGTCGTCGTCGTCCCGGCCGACGGCCGAGGCCGGCGCGGGCGGCTGCAGCCCGCCGACCCCGAGCTGGCCGAGTCAGTGCGGTCGCGGGCGGCGGTGCCGGTGTCGGCCGTGCTCACCACCGCCCGGCTGCCGGTCGACATCCGCCACCAGTCGAAGGTCGACCGGGCCGCCGTGGCCCGGCAGGCCGCCCGGCTGCTCGCCGGCTCGCGCACCGGCCTGCGCCGGCCCGGAGCGTGAGGCGCCCGTGAAGGTGCTGGTCACCGGGGCGGGCGGGATGCTCGGCCGGGCCACCGCCACCGCGCTGGTCGAGCGCGGCGACGAGGTCACCGTGCTGCAGCGCCGCCCCGCGGGGCTGCCGTGCGCGGAGGTGCTGGCCGACGTGGCCGACCGGGGGGCGGTGGCCCGCGCCGTGGCCGGGCACGACGCGGTGGTGCACCTGGCCGCGAAGGTCGACGTCGTCGGGCCGTGGCACGAGTACCAGCGGGCCAACGTCGAGGGCACCCGGTCGGTGGTCGAGGCCTGCCGCGCCGGCGGTGTCGCACGGCTGGTGCACGTCTCCTCGCCGTCGGTCGCGCACGCCGGCGCGGCGCTGGCCGGCGCGGGCGCCGGGCCGGCCGACCCGGTCCGGGCCCGCGGAGCGTACGCCCGCTCCAAGGCGCTGGCCGAGCAGGAGGCGCTCGCGGCGGACTCCGCGGCGCTGGCCGTGCTCGCCGTCCGCCCGCACCTGGTGTGGGGGCCGGGCGACCCGCAGCTGGTCGAGCGGATCGTCACCCGGGCCCGCGCCGGCCGGCTGCCGGTGATCGGCACGGGCGCGGCGCTGATCGACAGCACCTACGTGGACAACGCCGCCACGGCACTGGTCGCCGCGGTCGACGCCTGCGGACCGGTGCACGGGGAGGCGCTGGTGGTGTCCAACGGCGAGCCCCGGCCGGTCGCCGAGGTGCTCGACCGGCTGTGCCGGGCCGCCGGGGTGCCCGGCCCGACCCGGCGCGTCCCGTTCCCGCTCGCCTGGGCCGCCGGCGCTGCCGTCGAGGGTGTCTGGCGGGCCACCGGCCGCCGGGACACTCCCCCGCTGACCCGCTTCCTCGCCGAGCAGCTGGCCACCGCGCACTGGTTCGACCAGCGCCGCACCCGCGAGGCGCTGGGCTGGCGTCCCACGGTGTCGCTGGACGAGGGCTTCACCCGGCTGGCCGCGTCCGCCGCGGCCGGCTGACCGCTCGGGAGGGGCGCCGTGGGCGGGCAGGACGGCTTCGACCAGTTCGTCGCCGATCACCGACGTGACCTGCTCGGCTCGGCGCTGCTGCTCACCGGCGACCGCCTCGACGCCGAGGAGCTCGTCCAGGCCGCCCTCGTGCGGACCCGGCGGGTCTGGCCTCCGGCCGATCCGCTGGGCACCGCCCGCCGGGCGCTGGTCGCCGGGGCAACCCGCCGCGGCTCCTGGCGGCCGGCCGGCGGGGAGGTCGCCGCGGAGCTGCCCGATCCCGCAGGCGCGGTGGACGACGAGCTGGCCCGAGCGCTGCGGGAGCTGCCGCGCCGTGCCCGGGCCGCCGTGGTGCTCCGGCACCACGAAGGGCTCGACGAGGCGTCGGTCGCGGCGCTGCTGGACTGCCCGGTGCCCGCTGCCGCGGCCGAGGTGGCCCGCGGCGTCGAGCGGCTGCGCCCCGCGGTCCGGCCCGACCCCTACCGGCCGGCGCACCCGGTTCCCGACGAGCAGCGGCTGCAGGACGCCCTGGCCCGGCTGGCCGCGGCGCCCGGCCGGTGGCGGCTGGACGCACCGCAGGCCGTCGCCGACGTCGGATCCCGGCGGTCCGGACGGCGCCGGCGCGCACTGGGAGGGGCGGCTCTCACCGCACTGGTCCTGACCGCCGCCGTGGTCACGCTGGACCGGCCAGCACCGGTGCTCCGGACCCCGCCGGGAGCGCCCGCCGCCGCCGAACCGCCAGCAGCCGCTGCGCCCCCGGCCGAGCCGCTGCCCACCGCGCCCGTGCTGACCGGCCCGGCCCGGGGCTCGCTCGCCGGCGACCCGGCGTTCCTCGCCGCTGCCCAGCAGATCGACTGGGGCCCGCTGGAGGCGCCCCCGGTGGCCGACCGGACCGTCGTCTTCGCCGGGGACACGCCCGCCGGGCGCGCGGTGCTGGTCGTCGGCACGGTCACGGAGGACTTCCGGGGAGTCTGGCTGACCGGTCCGGTCGGGGCGCCGCCGGCGCAGCTGACCCCGCACGTCCCCCGCGGGCTGGGCGAGGGCCGGCCGCTCACCCTGTTGCTGGGTGGGCCGGGGCCGGCGTCGCTCATCGTGGTCGCCGGGCGCGAGGACGTGGTGGAGGTGTCCGACCGGCTGCTGGTCGGGGCCCGCGGCACCGTGGGCCGCCGTTACACGGCCGTCGACACCGTCGACGGGGCGGCCGTCGTGCCGGCCCGCACGACGGAGGACGGGCCGAGCATCAGCGTCCGGGTCACGCGCGAGGGCCGGGTGGTGCTCCGCTCGGCCGTCGCCTGGCCCGGCGACCGGCCGGGCCGCACGGTCCCGCTGCCCGAGCTCACCCCGTTGCGTCCCACCGCCGGCCCGGCCGACGACCGGGTGGTCGCCGCGGCGCTGACCGGGGTGGCCGTGCCACTGGGCGTCGAGCCCGCTGAGCTGCAGCCGGAGCTGCTGTGGAACGGCGAGCTACCGCTCAGCACCGGCCCGGGGTCGGTGGTGGTGGTGCTGGCGCGCAGCCCGGGGGGCGCCCTGGTGGTCACCACCTGGGCCGGGGGCGGCGGCGGCGCGGTCACCTGCGGCACCCAGACCCCCGCCGGCAGCACCGACCCGGCCTCGCTGACCATCGCCCGGGTCTGCGACGTCGAACCGCCCGGGCTCCGCTGGTCCGACGGTGCCCGGTGGCTGGTCGTCACCGCGCCGGCCGCGGGGACCGTGGCGGAGGTGCTCGACGACCGCGAACGGGTGCTGGCGTCGCTCCCCCTCACCGGGGGCGGCGCCGTGACCGAGCTGCACGAGGGCGCCCGGTCGGTGCGGGTGCTCGACGGCACCGGCGAACCGATCGCCCAGACCCCCGTCGCGGCTTCGCCCACCCAGCCCTTCGGCGACTTCGGGTCCGGGCTGCAGCGCTGACCGCCCCCCGCTCAGCTCACACCCGGCACCGGCCCCCTGTGCGCTCCACCTTGCCGACGCGTAACGCCGGCGGCGGCTCGGGGAAACACGCCGTCCATACCTTCGCCAGGCACCCCGAGGCGCCCGTCGGGCGCCCGCACCGCCGCGAAGGAGCACCCGCCCCATGCCTCACTCCCCCAGGCAGCTGGTCGTCATCGGCGGCGGCATGGTCGCCCACCGGCTGGTGGAGGCGCTGGTCGACCGGGGCGGGGTCGCCGACGGCGGCTGGCAGGTGACCGTGCTCGCCGAGGAGCCCCGCGCTCCCTACGACCGGGTGGCGCTGACCTCCTACTTCTCCGGCCGGGACCCCGAGGACCTCTCCCTGGGCCAGCCGGAGCTGTGGGAGACGCCGGGGGTCACCCTGCGCCGCGGCGAGCAGGTCACCGCCGTGGACCGCGCGGCGCAGCGGGTCACCACCGCCTCGGGCCGGGAGCTGCCCTACGACGCGCTGGTGCTGGCCACCGGCTCCTCCCCCTTCGTGCCCCCGGTGGAGGGGCGCGACCTCACCGGCTGCTTCGTCTACAGGACCATCGACGACGTCGCCGCGCTGCGGCAGTACGTGACCGACCGGCAGCGGGAGCTGCCCCGCCCGGTCACCGGCGCCGTCGTCGGCGGCGGGCTGCTCGGCCTGGAGGCCGCCGGCGCGCTCACCGCGCTCGGCGTCGAGACCTCCGTGGTCGAGTTCGCGCCCCGGCTGATGCCGCTGCAGGTCGACGACGGCGGCGGCGAGGCGCTGGCCCGGCTGGTCGGCGCGCTCGGCGTGCGGATCCACGCCGGCACCGCGACGGCGAAGCTCACCGCGGGGCGCGACGGCCGGGTCGGCCGGATGCACGCCGCGGAGGGCTCGGCCACCGGGCTCGAGCAGCTGGACGTCGACGTCGTGGTGTTCGCCGCCGGCGTCCGCCCCCGCGACGAGCTGGCCCGCGCCGCCGGGCTGCCGGTGGGCCCCCGCGGTGGCGTGCTGGTCGACGCCAGCTGCCGCTCCGAGGACCCGACGGTGTACGCCATCGGTGAGGTCGCCGCGGTCGACGGACGCACCTACGGCCTGGTGGCGCCGGGCTACACGATGGCCGAGGTGGTCGCCGACCGGCTGCTCGGCGGTGCCGCGGAGTTCCCGGGCGCCGACCTCTCGACCAAGCTGAAGCTGCTCGGGGTCGACGTCGCCAGCTTCGGCGACGCGTTCGGCACCACGCCCGGGGCGCTGTCGGTCGTCTACGGCGACCCGGTCGCCGGGGTCTACAAGAAGCTGGTGCTCTCCGACGACGCCCGCACGCTGCTCGGCGGCATCCTGGTCGGCGACGCCACCGCCTACGCCGGGCTGCGCCCGATGGTCGGCCGCGAGCTGGGCGGCGACCCGGCGGCCTGGCTGCTGCCCGAGGGCGCCGAGGGCGGTCCGGCCTCGGCCGAGCTGCCCGACGACGCCGCGGTCTGCTCCTGCAACAACGTCACCGCAGGCACGATCCGGGACGCCGTGCGCTGCGAGGGCTGCACCGACCTGGGCGGGGTGAAGGCGTGCACGAAGGCGGGCACCAGCTGCGGCTCGTGCCTGCCGCTGGTGAAGAAGCTGGTGACCACCGAGCTCGAGGCCGCCGGCGTCACCGTCAGCTCCGCGTTGTGCGAGCACTTCGACGTGAGCCGCGCGCAGCTGTTCGACATCGTGCGGGTCACCGGGATCGCGAGCTTCAGCGAGCTGGTCGAGCGGCACGGCCGCGGCCGCGGGTGCGACATCTGCCGGCCGGTGGTCGCCTCGATCCTGGCCAGCCTGGACGGCCGGCACGTGCTGGACGGCGAGCGGGCGGCGCTGCAGGACACCAACGACCACGTGATGGCCAACATCCAGAAGGACGGCACGTACTCGGTGGTGCCGCGGGTGCCCGGCGGGGAGATCACGCCGGAGGGGCTGATCGCGATCGGCGAGGTGGCCCGGGACTTCGGGCTGTACACGAAGATCACCGGCGGGCAGCGGATCGACCTGTTCGGTGCGCGGATGGAGCTGCTGCCGGCGATCTGGCAGCGGCTGGTGGACGCCGGCTTCGAGTCCGGTCACGCCTACGGCAAGTCGCTGCGCACGGTGAAGTCCTGCGTGGGCTCGACCTGGTGCCGCTACGGCGTGCAGGACTCCGTCGGGCTCGCGGTCGCCCTGGAGCTGCGGTACCGAGGCCTGCGGTCCCCGCACAAGATCAAGCTCGGTGTCTCGGGGTGCGCCCGGGAGTGCGCGGAGGCGCGCGGCAAGGACGTCGGGGTGATCGCCACCGACAAGGGGTGGAACGTCTACGTCGGCGGCAACGGCGGGTTCACCCCGCGGCACGCGCAGCTGCTGGCCGAGGACCTGGACACCGAGACGCTGGTGCGCACCATCGACCGGTTCCTCGTCTACTACGTGCGCACCGCCGACCGGCTGCAGCGCACCGCGCCCTGGCTGGAGGAGATCGAGGGCGGGCTGGAGCACGTGCGCGCCGTGGTGCTGGAGGACTCCCTCGGGATCGCCGCCGACCTCGACGCCGCGATGGCCGCGCACGTGGACGGATACACCGACGAGTGGCGGGCGACGCTGGAGGACCCGGAGAAGCTGCGCCGGTTCGCCGCGTTCGTCAACGCACCCGACTCCCCCGACCCGTCGCTGGCCTACGTGGTCGAGCGCGGGCAGCCGCGGCCGGTGACCGATGCCGACCGTGCCGATGCCGACCGACCCGGTGCCGTGCTCGTCGCCGGCCCCCGCCTGGAGGTGTTCTCCCGATGACCGCGAGCCTCGAGCGTCCCGTTGCGGCCACGACCGCCACTGCGACTGCGACTGCGACCGGCTGGACGACCGTTTGCGCGTTCGACGACCTGCTCCCCGAGCGCGGGGTCGCGGCCCTGGTCGACGGTGTGCAGGTGGCCGTCTTCCGGCTGTTCGACGGCAGCCTGCACGCGATCGGCCACCGGGATCCGTTCAGCGGCGCGCACGTGCTGGCCCGCGGCCTCGTGGGCACCCGCAGCGACGCCCCGACGGTCGCCTCGCCGATGTACAAGCAGGTGTTCGACCTGCGCACCGGGCAGTGCCTGGACGACCCTGCGGTGTCCGTCCCGGTCTACCCGGTGCGGCGGCGGGAGGACCTCGTCGAGGTCGCCGTCGCCTGAGCCACCCGCCGGCTGCACCGCCCGCGTGCCCGTCCAACGCATCCCCACGCGGTCCGAGCCCCCAGCCCCGTCCAAAGCCTCCCCGCCCCCCTTGTGTCGACGGGGAGACATGTCCACGGGGAGACATGTCCACGGGGAGACATGTCGACGGGGAGACGTGCCGTCACCACGACGTGCTTGCACGTCATCAGATCGGCATGTCGGCACGGCGACGTCTCCAGGTGTCGACTCAGAAGGGCGGCGGATCCTGGGCCAGTGGGGGTCCGGGTTCCGCCGGTGGTGGTCCGGTGACCGACCCGGTTGATGGCGGCTCGGGTTCCGGTGGTCGGAGGCCCGGTGGTCGGGTGGTGCGGGCGACCCCGCTCGGGGTGGTCACCTGCAACGTGCCGTCGGGGGTCATCCGGAACTGCCAGCCGGAGGCGTGGGTCTTGAGCCGGTGGTGGGAGCGGCACAGGCAGCAGAGGTTGGTGCAGTCGGTGGCCCCGCCGCAGGCGTGGGTGATCACGTGGTCGAGGTCGGCCCAGCCCACGCGTTGGCCGCAGTTGGGGAACCGGCAACGCCGGTCGCGGGTGGTGACGAACACCCGCTGCCGCTCGGTCGGCCGGTACCGGTCGGTGGGTGGTGGCGGACCCAGCAGCGGGCAGGAGCACGGTGCGCTGCCATCGCCATCGCCATCGCCATCGCCATCGCCCTCGCCATCGCCCTCGCCATCGCCATCGCGGCCGGCCTCCCCGGGGTCGGGGTGCTTCGGGCAGCCGCGTCTGGCCAGCCGGGTGAGTTCGGCGGGGGTGAGCGTGGCCAGCAGCTCCCCGTCCGGACCGGTGACCGCGAAGGTGAGCGTGCCGCCGTCGGGGGCGGTCAGGCCGAGGGCGCCGACTCGGGTGAGCAGGTCGCGCAGGTGGGCGGCGGTGATCGGCAGTCCGTTCACCTCACCTGGCTCGGTGCTGCCGCCCTCCAACGCCGCCAGCGCCGCGGTGACGGTCAGGTTCGCCGCCACGGCCGGGAGGCCGTGGTCGGCGGGCCGGCGGATCAGGGCCGACAGCACCTGGGTGCGCAGCTGGCCGATGGGCCGGTCGTCCCCGTCGGCCTCGAGCATCCGCGCGAGCTGGTCGAGCAGGTCATGGCACTCGGCGGCCTCGTCGGCGGGCAGGTCCGCGGCCAGCACCGACCGTCCATCCGACGATGACGGGTACAGGTGCACGTCGGCGGTCTTCTCCGCCTCGCCCCGGGCCTCGTCGGCGGCGGCGTCGAAGCGCAGCATCAGCTCGGTGGCGCGCTTCCCCAGCCCGGTGACCGACAGGTCGGTCGCCTCCCCGAGGAGCTGCTCCTCGACGCGGGCGGCGACGTCGGCGTTGGTGTGCTGCAGCGCGTCGGCCAGCTGCTGCACGCGGCGCTCGTCCAGCGTCCCGGCCTTGAGCGCGGCGAAGGTCGCCGGGAGCTTCCGCTGCCAGGTCAACGCCCGCGTGAGCCGGTTCGCGGCAGTGGGGCGGCCGACGTTGAGCACCGTGGCCAGCTCCGCGGTGAAGAACTCACTGATCTCACCCTCGGCCGGCTGCCGAGTCCAGCCTGCCCGCCGCGCACCCGGGTGATCCGGCGCCGGATCATCCGAGGCCGGCCGCTGCCCGGCCAGCGCCAGGATCAGCTCCGCCTCGTAGGCGGCGTCCCGGGCGCGGCGCTGCTGCACCCGCTGCAGCTCGTCGGCCAGCTCGTCATCGGTCAGCCAGGGAGCGGGCAACCGCGAAGGCTCGACCGGGTGATCGAGCACCCAGTCGACGACCAGCCCCTCGATCGTGCTCGACCCCGACCTCCGCGACATGACCCGAACATACGTACGAAGTACGACAGTTTCGCCGGCAGATCAGAGCGGCAGCCTCGTGGCTGAGCCGATGCACACCAGGCTCGGGAGCGAACAACGGCCAGTCCGGTCACCAGCCGAGCCAGTCGACCGCCTCCCGCGCGATGTCCGGGGGCACCGTGTGCGGTCCGTCGAACTCCCGGTAGGTGACGTCGTACCCGTCGTCCCGCAGGTCCGGGACGAGGTCCCGGCTGGTCCGGGCGATCGGGAGCACCTCGTCGGCGGTGCCGTGCGAGACGAACACCGCCGGCTGCCCGGAGCGGGGACCGCTCGGTACGAAACCGGGCGAGAAGGCGAGGACGTGGCCGAACAGCTCCCCGTTGGCCAGGCCCAGCCCGAGCGCGTAGCTGGCGCCGTCGGAGAACCCGGCGACCGCGACCCGCTCGGGATCGACGGGCAGCAGCGAGAAGACCTCGCCCAGGGCCCGGTCGATGACGGCGACGTCGGCCCCGTACCCGCCACGGACTGCGTCCCAGGTGGAGCCGCGCGAGGCCGGGGCCAGCAGCACCAGGCCGCGCTCGTCGGCCAGCCCCTGGAGCAGGCCGATGCCGCCCGCGGCGTCGCCGCCCGCGCCGTGCAGCGAGACCACCAGCGGTGCCGGCCGCTGCGGGTCCAGCTCGGGTGGCACGTGCAGCAGCGCGTCGCGGTCTCGCTCCAGGCCCAGCGGGCGGGTGCCGTCCGACGCCGGGCCGGCCGACGGCTCCCCCGGCCGCGCGGTCAGGGTCGCCGCGTCGTCGTCCCCACCGCCGCCGCCCCGCGAGGTGACCACCTGCCCACCGCAGCCGGCGAGCACGAGCCCACCGGCCAGGGCGAGCACCTGCCTGCGGGAGACCTCGCCCGGGCTGCGGCTCATGCGCGGTCGAGCAGCCGTCCGACGGCCTCGGCGACGACGTCGGGACGGTCGGCGGGCACGAAGTGGCTCGCGCCGTCCACCCAGGTGAGCCGGGCGTCGGGCAGGTCGTCGGCCAGCCGCTGCCCGTAGCGGGGCTTCATCTGGTGGTCCAGCCGGCCCCACACCACCTCGGCGGGCACGGTGAGCCGCGGCAGGAAGGGCGCCACCGTCTGGGTGTAGACCGAGTCCAGCGACCGCAGGTGCCGGGCCAGCAGCCGCGGGCCACCGGGGCGCGCCCATGGGGCCACGAAGCGGTCGATGAACACCCCGGCGCGGTCCTGGTCGGCGAACAACGTCCGCAGCGCCGGGCGCAGCGCTGCGGCCACGGCCGGGGGCGGCAGCTGCCGCACCAGCGGCCAGGCGGCCTTCATCGCGCGCACCAGCGGCACCGGCCACCCGTCGTAGCTCACGCCGTCGACGACGCCCAGCCCGGCGACCCGGTCGGGCGCGATGGTGGTGAGGATCTGGGCCACGCCGCCGCCCAGGTCGTGCCCGACGACGACCACCCGGTCCAGCTCCAGGGCGTCGAGCAGCCCCAGCAGCAGCGACGCCTGGGTGGCCAGGTCCACCGGGTGCCCGTCCGGGGCCACCGACTCGCCGTAGCCGAGCATGTCGACGGCGAACACCCGCGCCCGGGCGGCGACCGACGGGACGACGTCCTCCCACAACCGGTGGTTCGTGGGGATGCCGTGCACCAGCAGGACGGGTGGCCCGGACTCCCCCGCCGTCCAGACGTTGAGGCGCAGCCGGCCGACGTCGACGAGCCGGGTCTCCCCGGTGGGCAGCTGGCCGATGTCCGTTCCGCTCATGCCGGGTCCGGTGCCCAGCGGGCTCCGGGCGACACCCCGATCCGGATCACAAGGCGGTGTGTACGTTTGTACATATGGACGACGCGCGCACCATGCGCGAGCGGATGCTCGCTGGTGACCTCTACATCGCCGACGACCCGGAGCTGGCCGCCGAGAGCACCCGCGCCCAGCAGCTCACCCACCGGTACAACACGATGGACCCCACCGACGGCGCCGCCCGCCGCGAGGTGCTCGAGCAGCTGCTGGCCGCGTTCGGCCCCGGCAGCGAGCTGCGCCCGCCGTTCCGCTGCGACTACGGCCACCGCATCTCGGTCGGGGCGCGCACCTTCGCCAACTTCGGCCTGGTCGTCCTCGACGTCGCCCGCGTGACCATCGGCGACGACGTGCAGATCGGGCCGAACGTCCAGCTGCTCACCGCCACCCACCCGGTCGAGCCCGGCCCCCGCCGCGACAAGTGGGAGGGCTCGGCACCCATCGTCATCGCGGACAACGTCTGGCTCGGCGGCGGCGTCATCGTCTGCCCGGGGGTGACCATCGGGGAGAACACCGTGGTGGGCGCCGGCGCCGTGGTCACCCGGGACCTGGCGGCGAACGTGGTCGCGGTCGGCAACCCCGCCCGGGTCGCCCGCGAGATCAGGTGAGCGCGGAGGCGGAGGGGCGCCCGGCACGCCGGCACGACCCGCAGCGCGCCGACCGGATCGTCGACGCCGCCCTCGACGTCATCGCCGAGCACGGTGTCGCGTCCACCACGCACCGGCTCATCGCCGCCGCCGCCGACGTGCCCCTGGGATCGCTGACCTACCACTTCACCGGCCTCGACGACGTGATCGCCCAGGCGTTCGCCCGGCACGCCGAGCGGATGGCGGTCGTCTACGAGGCGCACTTCGACCAGGTGCGCAGCACCGCCGACGTCGTCGCGGCGGTCACCGACCTGGTGCACGGCGACGCCGGCGCCGACGACCGGGACTGGGCGGTGGCCTACGAGCTCTACCTGGCCGCGCTGCGCGACCCGTCGCTGCGCGCGGTCACCGAGTCCTGGATGCGCCGCAGCCGCAGCGTGCTGGAGCGCTTCGTCGACCCGGTCACCGCGCGCGGCGTCGACGCCCTGATCGAGGGGCTGGTCATGCACAAGGTGCTGGCCACCACCCCGGTCGACCGCGCCCAGACCACCGAGATCGTCGCCCGCGTCGTGCGGTCGAACCCCGCCCCCGAGGAGCACGCATGACCACCGCCGCCGACGCGTCGGGCCCGTCGCCCGCGCAGGTGCGCACCGCCACCCGCGCGACCTACCTCGCCTTCATCGGCGCGGGTTTCGCCTTCGCCAGTTGGGCCGCCCGCATCCCGCAGGTCCGCACCCGGCTCGACCTCGACCCCGCCGCGCTCGGGCTGGTGCTGCTCGCGATCGCCGCGGGGTCGGTGATCGCCCTGCCGCTGTCCGGGCCGGTGATCGCCCGGCTGGGCTCGCGGCGCACCGTGACGCTGATGGCCGGGCTGCTCACCGTCGCGCTGGTGGTCGTCGCCGTGGCACCGCTGGTCGGCGTGCTCCCCCTGGTGCTGGGGCTGTTCCTCATGGGCTTCGCGAACGGCGCCTGGGACGTCGGCATGAACGTGCAGGGTGCGGTGGTGGAACGGCACCTGGGCCAGGCGGTGATGAGCCGCTTCCACGCCGGCTTCAGCCTGGGCACGGTGGTCGGCGCGCTGGGTGGGGCGGCGATGGTCGCGCTGGACGTGTCGGTCACCGTGCACCTGCTCGGCGTCGCCGCCGTGGTCGCCGCCGTGGTGCCCGCGGCGGTCCGCGGCTTCGTCGCCGACGTCGAGGACACCCCCGCCGGCGCACGGCCGGCCGCCGAGGGCGGGGTGCTCGCCCGGTGGCGCGAGCCGCGCACCCTGCTGATCGGGCTGTTCGTGCTCGCCTTCGCCTTCGCCGAGGGGACGGCGAACGACTGGATCAGCATCGCGCTGATCGACGGCTACGGCCTCAGCCCGGCGCTGGGCACGCTGGGCTTCGCGCTGTTCCTCACCGCGATGACCGCGGCCCGCTGGGTGGGCCCGCCGCTGCTGGACCGGTTCGGCCGGGTGCCGCTGGTGCGGGCGCTCGCCGGGCTGGCCGTGGCCGGGCTGCTGCTGTTCGTCTTCGGCCCGAACCCCGCCGCCGCCTTCGCCGGGGCGCTGCTCTGGGGGGCGGGCACCTCGCTGGGCTTCCCGGTCGGCATGAGCGCCGCCGCCGACGACCCGGCGCACGCCGCGACCCGGGTCAGCGTCGTCGCCTCGATCGGCTACTGCGCGTTCCTGGCCGGCCCGCCGCTGATCGGCTTCCTGGGGCACGAGCTGTCGGTGCTGCGTGCGCTGACCGTGGTCGCGGTGCTGCTCGCCGTCGCGACCGCGATCGCCGGCGCGCTGCGGGAACCCGCGGCCGAGCCGGAGCTCGAGACGGAGCCGTCCGAGCGGTGAGCAGCGGTCCCGCACCCGACGACGGTCAGCCCTCGAGCAGCTGGTCGCGCACCCGGCGGCGCAGCACCTTGCCGATCTGCGAGCGGGGCAGGTCCTCGACCGGGACCAGGCGCCGCGGCACCTTGTAGCCGGACAGCTGCTCCCGGGCGCGGGCGCGCACCGCGTCGAGGTCCAGGTCGGGGTCGTCGAGCACGACGGCGGCCACGACCTCCTCGCCGCCGTCGGGGCCGGGCAGGCCGACCACGGCGGCGTCCCGGATCCCCGGCACCGCCTTGAGCACCTCCTCGACCTCCGAGGGGTGCACGTTGAACCCGCCGGTGATGACCAGCTCCTTGATCCGGTCGACCACGGTGACGAAGCCGTCGTCGTCTGCCACCACGATGTCGCCGGTGCGCAGCCAGCCACCGGGCAGCAGCACCTCGGCGGTCTCCTCCGGCCGGTTCCAGTAACCGGCGAACACCTGCGGCCCGCGCACCAGCAGCTCGCCCCGCTCCCCCGGCGACCGCTCCACGGCCGGGTCCTCCGGGTCGACGATCCGCATCTCGGTCGACGGGAAGGGCAGCCCGACAGTGCCCGGCCGGCGGGTCGGGCCCACCGGGTTGCCCAGCACGATCGGCGAGGTCTCGGTCATGCCGTAGCCCTCCACGACCAGCCCACCGGTCACCTCCTCCCACCGCTGCGCCGTGGCAGCCGGCAGCGGCATGGCGCCGGAGAGCGCGAACCGGGTGCTGGAGAGGTCCGCGCCGCGCTCGGCGGCAGCGGTGGCCAGCCGGTCGTAGACCGGCGGCACGGCCGGCAGGAACGTCGGCGGCAGCCGGCGGGCCGCAGCGAGCACCTGGTCGACGTCGAACCGCGGGAAGAGCACCAGCGTCGCCCCGAGCCGGACGGCGGCCACCAGGCCCAGCAGCATCCCGTAGGCGTGGAACAGCGGCAGGACGCCGTAGAAGACCTCCTCGCCCTCCCGCAGCCCCGGCACCCAGGCGACGGACTGGGTGACGTTGGCCAGCAGGTTGCGGTGGGTGAGCACCGCGCCCTTCGGGGTGCCGGTGGTGCCGCCGGTGTACTGCAGCAGCGCGACGTCGGCGTGCGCCGGCCCCGGGTGGGCGGGGTCCAGCGGCGGCGCCTCGGCGACCAGGTGCTCCCAGCCGAGCGCACCGGGCGCCGGGCCGGTGATCGCCGACCGGGTGGCGCGCGCCTTCGGCACCGGCAGGCGCAGCGCCAGTCGCTTGGTCCACGGCAGCGCCCGGGTCAGGTCGACCGCGACGACGGTGCACCGGCCGGGGAGCTCCAGCCCCTGGACCAGCGGGGCCACCTTGTCCCAGACCACGGCGACGGTGGCGCCGTGGTCGCGGAACTGGGTGTGCAGCTCGTCGGCGGTGTAGAGCGGGTTGTGCTCCACCACGACCGCGCCCAGCCGCAGCGCCGCGTAGAAGGCGACGACGTGCTGCGGGCAGTTGGGCAGCACCAGCGCGACCCGGTCACCGGGGCCGACGCCGAGCCGGCGCAGCGCCTCGGCGACGCGCGCCACCTGGTCGGCGAGCTGCGCGTACGTGGTGGCGCCCCCGGAGAAGTCCAGGGCGGTGCGGTCGGGGAAGCGCGCCGCGGCCTCCGCCAGCAGGTCGCCCACGGTCTGCTCGGGCACCTCCACCCGGGCGGGCACTCCGGGGGCGTAGCTGCGGGTCCAGTGCGGCACCGGTTCGGCGGTCACCCCGACAGCGAACCACGCGGGGCGCGCGGGCCGCCCGGGGGACCGGTCACTCCGGGTGGACAACGTGGAGATCTCGTGACGATCGGCCGGTGGATGTGCCGCCGGGTGTGTGCCCGAGCACACCTCGAGCACCACCTCCCCGCCGATTCCAGGAGGCCCGCGATGCCGACCCCCTCACCCCGACCGTCGGCCCGACTCTGGCGCGGGGTGACCCGGGCCAGCCGGCTGGCCGCGCCCGCGCTGTACGTGGGCACCGCCCTGCTGGGCGCCACCGCGACGTCCGTGCCGTCCCTCCTGCTCGTCGGGCTGCTGTCCGGCGCTGCCGTCGGCGTGACGATCGGCCTGGCCGACCCGGGGTTCCCGGCGTCCCCGGCGGCCCGCCGCCGGGCGATCTGCGCCGCCGGCATCGGGGTGCTGCTGCTGCCGTTCGCCACCGGGATCGGTCTGCTGGGCAGCGCGGGTGTGCTGGTCGTGCCGCTGCTGCTGGTGCTCTGCGCCGTGACGGCCGCCGGGTGGCTCGCCGAACTCGACACCGGCCCGGCCCCCGCGCCGCGGGAGCCGCTGCCCTGCCCGGTGGACCAGCTGACCACCGAGCAGCTGTTCGCCACCTGGTCGGCCAGCGGGGACCAGCTGCGCCGCCCGGTGTCGCCGGGCACCCGGGCGGAGCTCGCCGAGCTCCGCGCGGCGCTGCTGGACGAGCTGCTGCGGCGGGAGCCGGAGACCACCGCGCGCTGGCTCGATCAGGGCGCGCCGGCCCCCCGGCACCACCGGGACGGCGGCACGCCGGTCTGACCGGCCGGCCCGCCGGGCTCAGCGGGCCGGCCGGGTCGGGGTACGCCGGCGCCGAGGGGGGGGGGGGGGGGGGGGGGGGGGGGGGGGGGGGGGGGGGGGGGGGGGGGGGGGGGGGGGGGGGGGGGGGGGGGGGGGGGGGGGGGGGGGGGGGGGGGGGGGGGGGGGGGGGGGGGGGGGGGGGG